>JALZWM010000040.1 GCA_023300105.1 Hellea sp. | reverse complement strand
TACCCCAGTGTATTCACAGTGAGTCAGCCTGAATGGAGTTCACAATAATGCATGAAACATTAGCCATGCCAATTAAATTGGGTAAACAAAAAACATCAAAATCAGCGTTTTTATCAACTAGCACTTTAATTAAAACTGTTCTTATAGCTGCCTCAATTGGGGTTGTATCCATAGAAGCTGCGCAGGCACAGTCCTCGCTTCCGACCTTTACATGTACGGCTGACCCCTATGTTGTTATTAACACTCCATCTCAACTTCAACAATTAGACGTCGCCACTGGGGGGATAACACCGCTTGGTACAGCGTCCATCGGTATTAATGCTATTGGCTATAACATTGCAGATGACTATATTTATGGCTTGAGTGGAACAAATGTCTATAGAATGGGAGCTGACGCTTCACTCGAAAACTTAGGCACGCCTACAGGGGCGGGTACATTTAACCCGGCAGCCTCAGCTGGGGTTATGGACGGCTCTGGGAATTGGTACGGCGTAAGTCGGACCGAAGTCTTTATTGTTCCTATTGGGGATACACCCGCAAATGGGACATTGACTTTCACGAGTGTTTCTCGGTCTACTACGACGAGGGGGGCGGATTACGCTTTTAGTAATGTTGATAATGCGCTTTATTACAATGCCAGTAATGGGGTTTTTAGAATTGACCCTGTTACAGGGGCTGGGTCACAACTTTCACTAACTGGTGATACGATAGGCAGAGATTCAGGCGGTGCATGGTCCACATCCGATGGAACAATATACTTTTATAATAATGGTAGCGGACTATTACATAGCGTTGATGTATCGCAAAGCCCTGCTGTTGTTACTAAAATCAGAAATGTCGCAACGAATGGCTCGTTTGATGGAACGGCCTGTATGCCGCCAAGCTTGACCAAGACGCTTTTACCAACGTCCAACGCCGTTGCAGGCGGAACAATGGTTTATGAATTTGTGGCGTCTAATGCCTTCCCTAGTCCTATTACCATCGACTTTGATGATACTTTAGCAACGCCGCACATGACCTTTGATACAAGTACACTATCACCTGCTAATCCGGGCGGCGGCACCGTTAATGCCTTAACGACAACGAATATTAACATTTCAGACATGTCTATTCCTGGCGGTGGCTCAACGGTATTCCAAGTCATTGCTGATATCAGCCCAACAATTCCAGATGGAACCTCATTAACTAATGCGGCGACGGCGACCTTTGGGGCCACCGTTATTGATAGTGCACCTCCGGGCGGAGAAGGTCCGACAGCCGCTACTATTGATTCTAATGCAGATTTAGTAACAGTTAAAACTTTGGCTTCATCATCGCCAACGCCGAATGAAGGCGACACGGTTACCTTTGAAATCACAGTTACGAATAACGGCGCGGCGAATACGTCTAACGTTAGCTTAACAGATGCATTGCCAGCAGGCCTTACGGCCACGGCTTTGAATGGGACAGCTTCAGTTGGCACCTATGATGCGGCGACGGGCCTTTGGTCCATCGGGGCGTTAGTGAACGGCGTTTCAGCGGTTTTGACGATTGAAGGCACAGTTGATGCTGGGCAGGGCGGAAATACAATCACCAATACTTTGACGGCGCCTGCATCGGGTGATCAATCTGATCCAAGCACAAGCGGCGATGACTTAACAGAAAGCGTTAAGGTTGAAGTCCCTAGGCCGTCGCTCTCTATAACTAAAGTTGCTAATGGTGAAGGACCGCACCTTGCTGGTGACGTTGTAACCTATACTTACACTGTAAAAAATGATGGAGACCAAGTTATACGAGGCGTCACGATTTCAGACACGCATAATGGATCTGACCCTGCGCCAACGCCGAGCAATGAAACGCTCCTAACTGACGCGGCGCCTACGGGCGACTCGACCGATGCGGTTGTGGATGAGTCTTGGGATGTTCTCGCGCCAGGTGATGTTCTGACATTTACCGGAACTTATACGATCACACAAACAGATGCGGAAAACCTGTAATATTAAAAGTCTTATGCCAGTAATGACAACTTACCATCGCTGGCGGTAAATTTGAATTTCGTGAGGGCTACAAGAGTCAGAAGGCCTAAGTTAGTGCGCGCAAACCACCCTATCATGTCCAGCCAAGTCTTTTGTAGTAATAACATTCAAGAACCCTGCTGCCTTCAATAAATTTTCAACTGAAGTTTTTTGATCAAAGCCAATTTCGAATATAATTTTACCCGCGTAATTAAGATGCTGCTTGGCGGTTGATATAATTTCTCTGTAAGCCTCAAGACCATCATCCCCGCCGCTGAGCGCGAGATAAGGGTCAAAGTTTTTGACCTCGGGTGACAAGGCTTCCATCGCGGGTTTTGTGATATAAGGCGGGTTGGAAATGATGATATCAAAACGCTCTTTCACAGGAGCAAACCAAGCTCCATGCTCGAAGTTTATCCGCCCATCAACCTTATGTGTTTGGGCGTTCTCCTTAGCAATTTTTAATGCTCCCTCTGAGATATCTACCGCTGTCCCACTGACGTCTACAGCCTGCCCCAATATCGAAATCAAAATAGCGCCAGACCCCGTGCCGAGGTCCAAAACTTTTGCGGTAGGGTGAGAGGCAATTATATCCAGCGCAGCATCCACCAACATTTCAGTTTCAGGACGCGGAGATAAAACATCTTTGGTGACTTTAAAGCGTAGTCCATAAAATTCGCGGTAGCCCAAAATATGATCGATGGGTTCACCGCTAATACGGCGCGTCGCAAGCGCCTGAATCTTTTGCACAAGGTCTGGCGAAAGCGCCTCTTGGCTAGAGGCAATAAGGTCCGCGCGGGTCAAACCTGTGGCGTGTATCAAGAGTAAACGCGCATCTATATCCGCGCTCTCAATGTTTGCGCTCCGAAACTGCGCGGTTAAAAACCGTTTCGCGTCATTTATCGTGTGGATATTAGAAAAGGAGACGGGCATGCCGTCTCCTTAAAGGTCAAATGAATTAAAGACCAGACTAAGAGGCCGCAACGGCTTCTTTAATTGCCGTCAGAATTTGTGCAGGCTCAGATGTTTTTGTGATTTTGCTGAGAACTTTTTGGTCATCAACGTCGATTAACAAAAGCTGCCCTGTTTTCACAGTACCGTCCAAATAAGTTTTCACCGCGTCACCAACACCTGCAGCTTCGGCTTGCGCATAAAATGCTTCTGCATCTTTGGCTGTATAATCTAAAGTCACGAATTCAACACCTGGGAGTGTTCCCATAGACTGAACTTTTTTAACTTTAGGATCGAGAATTTTACAACTCCCGCACCAATCAGCATAAATTAAAACGGCTTTGGTATTAGCGTTCATAACCTTTGAAGCCGCTACTTTAACGTCAGGCACATTCACCTTTGGTGCTTCAGCTTGTGAACACGCTGTGAGCATAAATACACCAACAAAAATTGATGTTAAAAATGATGTTTTCATAAAAATCTCCTTATGAAATAAGTAATCACTGAGGCGACAAAAAGCGAACATTAACTTCATTGTATTACATGTCGCCATAAGTCCTCAGCGGTTTGAACTAAGCGCTTTAAATCCGTTGGCGATGACAGGCTATGATCGCCATTTTTGACAAGTGTATAGTCAACGTCCTCGCTTGTAATTATATCAACGATCTGTTTGGAATACTCCCACGGCACAACATCATCTTTAGCGCCGTGAAGAATTCGGACAGGACCGTCAAATTTTATAGGACTGTCTAGTATTTGGTTGTTGCGCCCATCATCCATTAAAGCGCGGCTATACTCATAAGGCTCACCGTAATCTGATGGAACATAAAGAATACCCCCTTCTTTAAGGGTGTTGCGCTGTTCATCTGTCCAACTTGGCAGCATCAATTTTTCTGTAAAATCAGGGGCAGGCGCAATCAATAAAAGTGCTTTCACACGCTCTGGTCTTTTAATGGCCGCGAGCAGTGACGCCCAGCCCCCCATGGACGAACCTATTAATATAACATCGCCCTGTGTTAGCGCGTCCATGACCTGTACAACGTCGCGCGCCCATTGGCTGATAGTTCCATCACGAAACGTCCCCGTGCTTGCGCCGTGTCCAAAATAATCGAACCTGACATAGGCTAAGTTTTGCTCGGTAGCCCAGTCATGCAGATGCGTAGCTTTACCCCCCTCCATATCCGATTTAAGCCCCCCACACCAAATCATGCATGGGCCGTTTTGATCTTTTGTTTTTGGGCTCATTTTATAGGCAATTTTATGACCTGAAGGTGTCGATAAAAACTTGAGCTCTGTTGCGTTATTCATGCTAAAGGACCTTATGGGAATCTGTATTAAATGAATGTGCTCCAAGTCGTTCCAGAACTCAATGCTGGAGGTGTTGAAGCCACAACATTAGAAATGACGCAAGCCCTCGTGAAACAGGGACACGGCGCGCATGTCATTAGTGCAGGCGGGCGTATGAACGAAGAACTCCTCGCACTAGGTGGTGTTTTGCATAAAACGGATATAGGCTCAAAGAACATATTCACACTGCCTCCGCGCGTGAGGCTGCTGCGCGCGATTATCCATAAATATAAAATAGATATCGTCCACGCCCGTTCACGCGCGCCGGCTTGGCCCGCCTATTACGCCGCCAAGATTGAGAAGGTTCCATTTTTAACGACCTATCACGGAATTTATAACGGCACGTCTGGCCCTAAACGGTTTTACAACTCCATCATGGCCAAGGGCGTGCACATCATCGCCAATTCAAACTACACCAAAGCCCATATCATCAAGACACATGGAACGGATGCTGATAAAATTACTGTTGTTCCTCGCGGCGTGCCCATGGCGCGGTTTGACCCTAATAAGATTTCTAAAAAGGATATTACGGCTCAGCGGAGCCGCTGGGGTCTTAAAGCCGCTGACATAGTTGTCTTACTACCCGGAAGGCTCACCCGTTGGAAAGGTCAGTTAGTGGCCATTGAAGCAATGTCCCACTTGCCTGAGACTTATAAATTAGTTTTGCTCGGAGACGCCCAAGGACGCGATGCTTATACCGCTGAGCTTAAAGCAAAAGCTAGCGAGCTTGGTGTTTCAGACCGAATCATAATGCCCGGTCACACAGCTGATGTGCCGACAGCTTTAAAGGCAGCAGATATTGTCGTCTCAGCCTCGACCGACCCAGAAGCCTTTGGACGTGTGGCCGCTGAGGCACAAGCCATGAGCAAGCCTGTTGTCGCGACAGCTCACGGCGGGGCCTTAGAGACAGTTTTGGACGGCAAAACAGGCTATCTGGTCCCGCCAAGTGACGCCGCTGCTATGGCGAGCGCAATTGAGCGCGCCGTGAAAACCCTCGATTTTGACGCTATCGCTGCCAGAGATCGTGTTTCAGCGCAATTTTCAACCCAAAGTCTGCAACGAAAAACGCTCGCAGTTTACAATGCCCTCTTGAAATAGGGCGCAGTCTTCGCCATATTCCCACCGCTATAACAAATCAGGAGAGATTAGCATCGCTAGAAGACCTCATGCTGCCCAGCCAGCAAAAAAGCCTAAAGGGCCGCGTATTAACCGGGATATTACTAATCCCCAAGTTCTCTTGATTATCGAAACAGGCGAAAAGAAAGGCATTGTTAGTATTGACGAAGCCTTAGCCGCTGCAAAATCTGCTGGACTTGACCTCGTTGAAGTTGCGCCGGGCGAAACGCCTGTGTGTAAGGTCTTGGATTACGGCAAGCTTCGCTTTGAAAATCAAAAGAAGAAAGCGGCCAACCGTAAGAACCAACGCACAACAACGCTTAAAGAAATTAAGATGCGTCCGAACATCGACGTGCATGATTACGGCGTGAAAACGAAAGCGATGCAAAAGTTTTTTGACCGCGGTGACAAAGTCAAAGTCACTATCCGTTTTCGGGGCCGTGAAATGGCCCATATGGACCGCGGCATGGATCTACTGGCCCGTGTCAAAGTTGATTTCGAAGAAATTGCAAAAGTCGAGTTTGAGCCAAAAACTGAAGGCCGCATGATGACAATGGTCCTCGCGCCAAAGTAAAATTTTGCCTCTTAGAAGGCCTCATATACTAAAACAAGCCGCCTCCGTTGCGGCTTATTTTTTGTCCAAAATTAGGTCAGCTTAAACGGGTCGCTTTAAAAGAAAATACCCTAGCCCCGCCCAAATAATTTCAATTCCAATCTCTTGATAGGTTTGCATCGGTCCTGCCCCATCAAAGATGAGTCCCAAGAAACGCCCTGCCATAAAACTCAGTGTTATGAAAATAATGGCAAGCGTTAGCGGTTTTTGGTCTGTAGCTTTGCTGACATACAAAACGCTCATCAATCCAAGCGAAGCCATAACTAAGGATATCGCACGCACTTGATGCAAACCTAAGAGGCTAAGTTCCCAGCCCATGAGCGCCGCCATTTTCAACGGCAAAAACGCCCCAAAAAGTCCGTAGAGAATATAAAAAATGCCATTGAGGTAATTATATATTTTCATCTCAAACTCCTTGGGAAATTTTGTCTTTAGCCCTCGATAGCAAACTTAAGACCTGCATAAGCTTCAAGGCGATTAATCAAAGCATCTCCCATCGCAGGAGCCGTTGTGTAAACACCGCCCGGCGTGGCGCTACGGTCAATATCACGGGCCAAACATAAGGCAGATTCTGCAATCATTTTAGAGGTTGACCCATAGCCCGGATCTTTATCACCAATCACACTTGCGATGATACGGTGTCCATCTGGCGCGTCGCCAACATACATGACATCGTAAAACCCTGTTTCGCGTTCTTCCTTGCTAGGGCCCTCGCCTGGCTTTGGCGGGTTCGTCGCCATAGACTTATCATTTGCGACATAATTCGCGGCAGCTTCGCCTTGTTCGCCCGGGCCTGTCATAATCATTTCATCATAGGTAAAGTCTGCCCCGTACATATGACCCAGAAGCGCGTTAGAACGGTGAACATTTTTCGTGTTAATCGACGCCATAATAAAAGGTGCTGACCAGCTATCGAGATCCGCTTCAAAAATAGGTTTGTGACCTGAGGGTTGAGTCGGACCTGAAAATTCAGGTGTAAGTGAGAACGGATCTTTAAGCCAATCCAGAACTTCAGGCTGCTGTCCTGCACGTTTCATCGTCTCAAAGAAACTCGCCGCTGTGCCGCCAGAGAATGTCCCTTTCATTTTACGAACACGTCCGCGTACAGCAGTGCATGGCCCACCATGATTAGCGATGGCATGTTTTTGCATGAAATAAACACCTAAATCAAAAGGGATAGAATCAAACCCGCAAGAGTGAACAATCCGCGCTCCGCTTGCTTTCGCTGCTACGCCGTATTTTGTGATCGTGTCATGCATCCACGCAGGTTCACCTGAGAGGTCAACATAGTCAGTTCCCTTATCGACACAGGCTTGAATGACGGGATCGCCATAGAGCTGATAAGGCCCTACCGTTGTACAAATAGCTTTGGTTCGCGACGCCATATCCGCCAATGTCGACGGCTCATTTGAATTAGCGACAATTAGCGGAATATCGCCTGATATACCCATTTCGCTTCGCACGGCTTCGAGCTTATCTTGAGAGCGCCCTGCCATAGCCCATTTAATATCGGACCCCGCATATTGCGTGTTCAAATATTCAGCCACAAGGCGGCCCGTGAAGCCTGTGGCTCCATAAACAACAACGTCAAATTCGCGGGACATAGTCTCTCCAATTTATATGCACTTAATTGCATATAGTCTTGGCATACGGGGTCTTTCTACGCAAT
>JALZWM010000039.1 GCA_023300105.1 Hellea sp. | reverse complement strand
TTCACGTCCTTCGATTTCAACAATCAATGTGACAGGGTCAGCATTTTTATAATTCAAAGTCAAAGAGACGTTTTTTTGGTCTTCTGGAAGCTGTGTTTTAAACATCATCAAGTGATAGCTACCCGGCCTGAAAGCAACCGTTTCTCCGGGCGCAATATCAACACCCTTAACTTGGCGCATCTTCATCACACCGTCTTCTTCGATGTGGTTATGAATTTCAACAGCCCCGCTTATCGGGCTTGTTGCAGATAATAACGTATCCACACTGTTGCCATGATTTGTGATTTCAAAGTAGCCAGCGGCCGTATCACGGCCAGGGAATGGCGGCAAAACACGCGCGGCGGAAATGACTAACCCATCTGCTGAATTATGAGCTCTGCTTTTCTGCGCTGCTTGATTTGAACTCAGCTCTGATCCCTGCTCAGCACTTTGGCCTGAACAGGCAACAAGCATAAGCGTTATTAAAAGCACTGATATTTTTTTCATGTTAAGCTCCACAAAATCCAATAGTCTTTCTAACATCAGCAACAATGGGGTCTGCTATTTCAGATGCTTTATCTGCAGCCTTTGCCAAAATACGGTTTAACTCTTCAGGGTCAGAGAGATAACGCGTCATCAAGTCCGTAATTGGAGCCATTTTTTCAACAGCCAAATCCGCAAGCGCAGGTTTAAATACACCAAAGCCTTGCCCCTCATATTTAGCTAAGACCGCGTCATCTGATATCTCAGACAATGCTGCATATATGCTGACGAGGTTAGCCACTTCAGGGCGACCTTCAAGACCTGCCTTTGTACCAGGAATTTCGCCCGCATCAGTTTTGGCCTTACGGATTTTCTTGGCAATTGTATCCGCGTCATCCGTCAGGTTGATACGAGAGTTATCTGAGGGATCAGACTTTGACATTTTCGATGTTCCATCGCGCAAACTCATGACCTTCGCCCCGGGGCCTTTAATTAAAGGCTCGCACAGTGGGAAAAAATTCGGCGCGTCAAAATCGTGATTAAACTTAGCCGCGATATCCCGCGTGAGTTCTAAATGCTGTTTTTGATCTTCACCGACAGGCACATGCGTCGCTTTAAACGCCAGAATATCAGCCGCTTGCAATACAGGATAATCATAAAGCCCAACAGACATTTTTTCTGAATTTTTACCCGCTTTATCTTTAAACTGGGTCATACGGTTAAGCCATCCAATGCGGGCCACGCAGTTAAAATACCATGCAAGCTCAGTATGCGCGCGAACAGCCGATTGATTATAAACAATCGCCTTGGACGGATCGACGCCAGAGGCAAGATAAGCCGCCGCAATTTGGCGTGTTTGATCCGCAAGGGCTTTTGGATCTTGCCAAACCGTGATGGCATGCAAATCAACAATGCAATAAACGCATTCCATTTCGTCTTGGAGAGTGACGAATTTTTTTAGCGCGCCGAGGTAGTTCCCAAGATGTAAATCGCCCGAAGGCTGCACACCCGAAAAGACCCGTTTCGGGCCTGCATATGTTTCGACTTTAGGTTTGGGTTTGTCAGTTGGCATTAACTAGCTTTCTTCTTAAACGCATCGCGAATATCACTCATATCAATAGCCCGCAAGAGGCCAGCGGATACCGTATAAATACCCAAACCTATTACGCTCACCACAATCAAGATAGGATAATCAATTATAATACGGTGCTCAAACAAGAGACGTGCTTTTGGCGCGATGTAAAACAGCGCAAGCGCCATAAACGCAGAGGCCAAGGCTATACGCGGCAAACGCGTCAGCAAGCGCATATCTAAAACAAATAATTTGTCGCGCATCAAAACGCTAGCCAAGCATATCACATTTACCCAAGCGGCAATGGTCGTCCCCAAAGCAAGACCATAAAATCCGATGGTAAAAAACAATGCCCCGCCTACAAGAAGATTAATAACTGCAGACAGACCTGCAAAAATCATTGGCGTTCGCGTGTTCTCCCGCGCAAAAAACGCTGGGGTCAAAACTTTAAGCAAAACAAAAGCGGGGAGCCCTAAGGCAAACATACGTAAGGCTTTAGCCGCTTGCACTGTATCTTCGGCTTTAAACAACCCCCGTTCAAAAAGACCACCAATTAAGAACTCTGGCATCACAGCCAAAGCAAAGGCGGCCGGCAGTGTTAGGAATGCAGATATCTCAGCGGCGCGGTTCATTGTAACCATAGCGCCCCTATCATCTCCTGCCCGCAAGCTTCGCGAGAGACTTGGTAGTAAGGCCACGCCCATGGCAATACCAATCATGCCGAGCGGCAGTTGATAAAGACGGTCTGAATAATAAAGCCAGCTTGCGGCGCTATCCATGGTCGTCGCGATTGTATGACTGACCATCAGATTAATATGAGTTATGCCCGCTGAAATAAAGCCAGGAATACCTAAGGTCACAAGCCGCCTCACACCAGGTGTCATGCGCGGTCTGAAAATAGGAATTTTCACACCCGCTTTTCGAATAGCCCAAACAAGTAACCCTGCTTGAAAAACGCCAGAGACAACATAGCCCACTGAAATATAAAGTGCTAAATCTTCGAGGTTTCCCGTCGTTTTAGAGGCAACCGCTAAAATACCAATTAGAACGAGATTTAGCAATATAGGAACAAAAGCTGCCGCCGCAAAATATCCACGCGTATTCAAAACACCCGAGAACAAAGCCGCCAATGACATGAGCAGCAAATACGGCATGGTAATGCGCGCATAGAGAACCGCGAGATCATAAGGCGCAACGCCGCCTGCTTCGCCCACGCGGTCTAGGCCAAAACCAATGAGATTAAGAGACCAAGGCATCGTGATTTGAAAAAGAATGACAATAGCGCAAACTACAAGGCAGAGCATCGCCATAGCTTCGCCGGCAAAATTTGCCGCGGATTCATCACCTTCTTCTTCAAGGCGCCGTGCATAAAGCGGAACAAAGGCCGCATTAAACGCACCTTCAGCAAACATACGGCGGAAGAGATTTGGCAATTTAACAGCCGTCACCAAGGCGTCATTTACAACGCCTGCCCCAAGATATTTCGCCATTAAAATATCACGCGCCAGCCCCAAAAAACGACTGACCAGAGTCCATGACCCGATAATGGCCGTTGACTTCAAAAGACGCATCAGGCTGCCTTCTTTGATATCTTAATCTCTAAGACATCCAAAAGTTTGGCTTTAAGCGTCTTACGTTGGCTCTCTGAAATGACCCCGCCTTCGCCGCGCTTTCGTACATAGAAGACATCAACGGCCTTAGCCCCGACAACCTCAATATGCGCGGAGAGGACATCTATTTCAGCATCTCTAAGCGCCTCAGCCAAGTGACACAGTAAGCCCGGACGGTCCCGAGCTTCCATCTCAATAATAATGGAGTCGCCTGACGCGTTATCTAAAAATTTGACTTTAGGTTTTATCGGAATAGCGCCAGCGCGGCGCGACTTGATGACCGTTGGAATTTTCATATGTTCTGTGTCACCCTCGGCGGCTTTGTGTGCGCGCAGACGTAGGGTTTCAAGTGCGTGGTCGCTTTTACGGCCAAAGGCATGACCATCTGGATTTTGAAGATAGAACACATTCATCACCTGTCCGTCCTCCCCCGTATGCAAACGCGCACCCGTAATCGATGCGCCGCAAGATGAAATCGCCCGTGTTACATCCGCAAAGAGATGGGAACGATCTTGCGTGACCACCCAAAGTTCAGTGATGTCATGAGAACGGTTGCGCCGTGTTTGAACCGCTGTGCGGTGCCCTGCCTCTATGAGTTGGTCAAAAAATCGTGCATGGCGCATTAACGACGTCATATCAAAGTTAAGCCAATAGGTTGTCCCAAGCTTTGACGTCAGCGGCGTAATGCGCGCGGCCATATCACCGGGAAGTTTTTCTTTAAGCTGTTCTTTTGCTGCCTTGGCCCGCGCAAGGGGCGCAAGCTCTGCGCGGCCTTCGAGATAAGCCGCTGTGCTATAATAAAGGTTGCGAAGAAGAACCGCTTTCCAATCATTCCAGATGCCGGGACCGACCGCTTTAATATCAACAACCGTCAAAACCGTTAGCAAATCAAGCCGTTCCTTAGATCCTACAAGTGCTGCAAATTCAGCAATTGTCTCAGGATCAGAGATATCGCGGCGCTGCGCCGTTTCGGACATGTCCAAATGACGGCGTACCAACCACGCGCAAGTATCTGTAATATCCTGATCATAACCAAGACGGCGGCACGCGCGGCGCGCCAATTGCGCACCTTCAATACATTGGTCGCCCTGCCCCTTACCTGTGTCATGCAAAAGGCAAGTCAGATAAAGTATGAGCTTTTGCCGTTCTGTAAAGCTTTTGACAATCTCGGTTGAAACAGGGTGCTCTGCCTCCATTTCACCCGATAGGATATCATGAAAGTTAAAGACGAGGCGCAAGCTATGTTCATCAACCGTATAGGCATGGTGCATATTAAATTGCGTGCGTGCTACAATCCCGCCAAACTCGAGCAAGTAGCGCCCCAGCACGCCCGCCTCATTCATGACTTTCAACGTTGCATAAGGAGCCTTTGCTCCGAGTAATGTTTTCTCAAATATTTTAGCAATTTCAGGATCGCGGCGAAAATCATTATCAATCAGGTTTTTACGAAAATCGATAGCGGTAAACGCATCAGGATGAATATCAAGATTACGCCGCCCTGCGGTTTCAAATATTTGCATAATAACCGACGGCTTTAGTTTAATCGCTAGAGGGTCTGCAAACATCAAGCGGCTATGATCTAAGATAAAATCTTTGTTCTTTAAATTCCGCCGTGAATTTGGCAGCAAAGCATCCAGCCCTTTAGGCAAAAGAATAGCTTTTTCAGCCTCAAGTTTAGCGCAAGCAATCCGCGTGAGAGCGCCCACCTCTTTGGCATTGGTGAAATACTCGCGCATGAATTTCTCAACGGCAACTTCGACGGGGCCAGAGGCATATCCCATTTTACGGGCTAATAAAATTTGTTTATCAAAACTCAAAGTCTCTGTCGCCCGCCCCGCAATGAAATGTAGCCAGATACGTGCCCGCCAGAGGAAATCAGCAGCCCTAACAAAGCGCGTCGCCGCGCCAGTATCAAAGAGCCCCATCTCGACATAGCTTTCGGCCTGTTGCGGGTCAGTCAGGTTTCCTTCTTTATCAAGGAAAC
This sequence comes from Hellea sp., assembly GCA_023300105.1. Taxonomy (GTDB): domain Bacteria; phylum Pseudomonadota; class Alphaproteobacteria; order Caulobacterales; family Maricaulaceae; genus Hellea. The sequence continues at coordinate 46,577 of JALZWM010000039.1, read as the reverse complement.
GTCCGATCCAATATAGAACGTGCAAATCACGCAGCCCGCCTTTGCCTTCTTTCACGTCAGGCTCAATAACATAACGCGAATTACCCTCGCGGTCATGGCGCACATCACGTTCGCTCAGCTTGGCAGCAATATAAGCGCGGCCTTTGCCTTTGGTGACATTTTTACGAAAACGGGCATAAAGCGTTTTGGCCAGTGTTTCATCACCCGCCAGATACCGCAAATCAAGTAAAGACGTCAGAATGGTCTGGTCTTCTTTGGCCAGCTTTATAGACTGGTCAATCGTGCGAACCGAATGACCAACTTTTAATCCCAAATCCCAGAGCATATAGAGAATATATTCTGTGACCTGCGCCGTATGCTCCGTGCTTTTTTTGTCAGTGATTAAGAACAAAATATCAAGATCGGACTGAGGCGCCATTTCGCCCCGCCCGAATCCCCCAACCGCGCAAATAGACATAAGCTCTGATTTAGCCGCACTAGAGACGGGGTGAATATAGGTTACAGTAAAATCAAACAACGTAATCACAATATCATCATGAATGGACGCCAAGAGACGCGCTGTTTCTAGCCCGTCCAAACGCCCTGCTTCGAAACGTTCTTTCGCAGAGGCTTTGGCGCGTTCAAGCGTTGTCTTAAAAGCCTCCAGCGCTACCGTGCGAACATCTTTAGATGTGTGAGCGATATGGGTTAACTCCGCACGAAACGCAGCGGCATCAATACCGCTATCGGGGGCGTTAATCCGCGCAGGAATTTCAAGAATTTTTACCATTACTTTAATTTCGTTTTCAAATCATAAATCAAATCAAGGGCTGCGCGCGGAGATAGCTCATCCACGTTTAGACTTTTGAGCGCCAATTCTATCTCGGATGGTTTTTGTTTTATCGGTGTAGGCGCCGCGGTAAATAACGGCAAGGCCCCAAGGCTATCTTTCTGGCCGTCATGATCAGCTTCGAGCTTATTTAGAACTTCGCGCGCCCGAGCCACAGCCGCAGGCGGAAGTCCCGCAAGCTTCGCCACTTGAACGCCGTAGGATTTATCCGCAGCGCCGGGCCGTACATCATGTAAGAACACTAAGTCTCCATCCCATTCTTTCGCGCGCAAGCTCGAGTTGCTCGCCCCGTCTAGGGTTTCAATTAAGTCCGTTAACTCATGATAATGCGTTGCAAATAAGGCTCGCGATTTATTGACCGTGTGCAAATGTTCCGCTGCTGCCCACGCGATAGACAAACCATCAAAAGTCGCGGTCCCGCGCCCAATCTCATCAAGGATAACAAAAGTACGCTCTGTTGCCTGATTCAAAATCGCAGCCGTTTCAATCATTTCAATCATAAATGTTGACCGGCCTTTGGATAAATCATCCGACGCGCCGACGCGAGAAAACAAACTATCTGCAACGCCGATATGGGCTGAACTCGCCGGAACAAAACTCCCCGCTTGCGCAAGGATAAACATCAAAGCATTCTGACGCAGAAAGGTCGATTTACCTGCCATATTTGGCCCCGTGATAAGGGTCAAGCGCGGCGCTGATTTTATGCTCGCATCTAAAGTACACGCATTGGCCGTGAAACCAGCCTCCCCTGCTTTTTTAAGAGCGGCTTCGACAACGGGGTGACGCCCGCCTTTTATATCTAGCTGTAAACTATCATCGACCAAGGGTCGAACCGCGCGCTGATCATTCGCCCATTGCGCAAGACCCGCCTGAACATCGAGTTCTGCCAAAGCATTAGCCGCGTCCCGAATAGGCTCCGCGAAGGCGGCCGCACGCAATACAAATTGACCAAAAATTTCAACTTCAAGCGCAAGCGCCTTATCGCCAGCACCCGATATTTTAGCATCTAACTCCGCAAGCTCTGTTGTAGTGAACCGCACACCACTGACCAACGTCTGGCGATGAATGAATTGACTATCCGCGCCTTTAGAAAGCATGGCGTCCGCGTGCTTGGGTGTGACTTCGATAAAATATCCAAGCACATTATTGTGTTTTATTTTAAGTGTCGGGATTTCGGCAATCGCCGCATAATTGGCCTGCAAGCCCGCCACGATTTTACGGCTATCATCTCGTAGTTTTTTAAGCTCGTCCAGCTCTACCGCCCACCCTGGCGCAACAAAACCGCCGTCCCGCGTCATCATAGGAACATCTGGCAAAAAAGCCTTGCTTATATCAGAGGTAAATTTAGCTAGCTCACCTTTATCAGCGAGGCTCAGCCGAGACAGCGCGTTCAACGTATTATAAGAAACGTCAAGGCCTGGAGATTTCGCAAAAAGCGCGCCAAGTTTTTCGCCTTGCTTAAGTCCCCCTCCGAGAGTGAGCATATCACGCGGTCCGCCGCGACCAAGCGCAATACGGCTTATGGCGCGGGCCATATCACCTGTCTCTTTTAAATGCGCACGCAAGTTCCCGCGCAATATATCTTGCTCTGTAAAAAATTTAACTGCGTCAAGACGGCTGTTAATCGCGGCTACATCAACAAGCGGCCTTGCAAGGCGGTCACCCAAAAGCCGCGCGCCCGGCCCCGTCACCGTCTTATCAATAATAGATAAAAGCGACCCCGTTTTTTGACCGCGCTGCGTACGGTCTATCTCAAGGCTGGCCCGCGTTGCGGGGTCAATTGCCATATATCCGCTCGCCACGCGGCGCTGCGGCGGAGAGAGTTGAACAGGATTTCCTGCCTGCGTTAATTCCAGATAATCAAGTAATGCGCCAGCAGCAGAAATTTCAGCCTTGGAAAACGCGCCAAACCCATCAAGACTTTTTACATCAAAGCGTTCGGTTAGGCGGCGCTCGCCAGATTTTACATCAAATTTAGTTGAGGGTTGCGGCGTTAGCGCTGTACCTTCCAAGGGCAGGCTCGCCATAAATTCTGGATTTTGATAGAGTGTTTCCGGCAAAACAATCTCGCGCGGCGACAAAGCAGATAACTCACTTGGTAGCCGCGAGGCGCTTACATCACAGACATAAAACATACCGTCCGAAATATCCGCCCAAGCGAGCGCAAAATCACCTGCCAGAGTTTGCGATATGGCCAGAATAAAATTACGCCCACGCGCATCAAGCAACGTATCCTCAGTGAGCGTCCCAGGCGTCACAACACGGACAACCTCGCGCCGTACAACTGATTTATAGCCGCGTTTCTTGGCCTCAACGGGACTTTCCATTTGCTCACATACAGCAACACGGAAGCCTTTTTTGATAAGGCGCTGAAGATAGGTTTCACTGGCGTGAACTGGAACGCCGCACATGGCGATATCTTTGCCGTTATGTTTTCCCCTTTTTGTCAGGGAAATATCCAAAGCCTCACTCGCCTTGATAGCATCATCAAAGAACAATTCATAAAAATCGCCCATGCGGTAAAATAAAAGAACCTCTGGCCCGCATTCTTTTTTAATGCCCAAAAACTGCGCCATCATCGGCGTCACTTTAGTTGCAGGCGCGGGTATGTTAGATGGAGCGTTCATTGCGAGGGGAAATTGGCGAAATTGTTATCAAAGCGCAAGCCTTAGATAGACGGCGTATCGACTTTATCTACCTTTCGAATGCCCTTAGCCGCATCTGGCCCAAAGAGCTGCAAGATAACTGCTAATATAATTGCAGGCATTCCAAGAGCTGCGGAGAATAAGAAAAATGTTTCAAACCCCATTTTATCGGCCATTATACCCGTAAAGCCAGATAAACTTTTACCAACTAAGTTAAACATAGCGCTTAGAAATGCGTATTGCGTGGCAGCAAATTTTAAATCACAAAGAGATGATAGGTAAGCGATAAATATTGTGGCAGCAAAGCCGGCCGCCAAATTATCAGCACCAACTGTTACAAATAAATAGGCCGTTTTAGGGTCAGTGACTGTAGACAACCATGCAAAAGCACCATTCGTAACAACCATCAAGATGGATCCTATTATAAGACACCGCATCAATCCAAAACGAATAGATATAGCCCCCGCGACAAAGCCGCCAAAAATAACAGGCCACGGACCAAAAAAGCTAGACACTAATCCAACCTGTATTTCGGTGTAGCCTATAGATTGATACATCGGTTTTGCCATTGGCCCCATTGTCTTGTCACTAATCAAATATGTAGCAACCAAAAGAAAGACGAACGGTGTCCATTTTCCAAGTCGCGTAACAAATGAGAAGAAGGGCATAACCACATTTTCAGCAATGGAATCTTTGAGTGTTAGCGCTTTCTTTCTTATATCTCTGTAGGGCTCTTTGATGAAAAAAACGATGCACCCATTCAAAGCCATTACACATGCCATAAATAAATAAGCTATGTTCCAATTTGTATATTCTGCAACAATATAGGAAAAACCAGCGCCAATAATCGCAAGTCGGTACCCTAAAACATAAACAGCCGCCATATTGGTCTGCTCGTCTGTCGGGGCTGCTTCGATTCGCCATGCATCAATTGATATATCTAGCGTTGCGCCAGCAGTTGCGAGGATAACGGCTCCCACAGCTAGGCGCATGACAGATTCACTCGGGTTAGAAGACGCAATCGTCAACATTCCAATCACAGCGCCCAATATCGCAAGAAGCATCCACGAGCGTCTTTGGCCCATTGATTTTGTCAATAAAGGTATCTTTAATCGGTCAACTAACGGCGCCCATAATACTTTAAGCGTATAGGCTAGCCCTATCCATGCGAAAAAACCAATGACATGAAGATCAACGCCTTCCTTTTTCATCCAAAAACTCAATTCTGAATAAATCAGCATATAAGGCAAACCAGAGGCAAAACCCAATGACATCATGCCTAACATTTTTGGCTGAGTATAAGCTCTTAGAACATCAGTCCAAGGCTGTTTGAATGCCTTCAAAGAAGGAGAGTTGCTCATACTAAAACACCGTGCTCATTTCTGAACACGGTGCATATATTTTATGTTTTTTACAAGGCTGTAATTAAACCTTATGCAGCGTTACGCTCTCTAATATCTTTCGTCCAAGTCTTGACCATTTCAGTCAGTTCTTCAGCTGAAACGGGCTTGGTCATAAAGTCATTCATACCGCTATCAAAACAGGCATTGCGGTCATCATCAAAAGCATTCGCTGTTAAGGCGATAATCGGAAGCTCGCGCGGAACATTACCCATAGCGCGAATTTTACGGGTGGCTTCAAGACCATCCATATTTGGCATGCGCATGTCCATGAAGATCAAGTCATAATTAGCCGTCTTCATCGCTTCGACAGCTAGAACGCCGTCTTCGACTGTGTCTACGAAATGACCATCAGCCTCTAACAAAGTCCGCGTCAGCAGAGCATTAATCGCGTTATCTTCAGCCAAGAGGATGCGAATTTCTTCGGCTCCTTTAGAAGAAGATGTGTCTGATTCTTGAGCACCAGCAACAGCGGCAACACCTGCAGCTCCAGCAGCAGCCGTTGCGGCCGCAGCAGGGTTAGCTCCAACAGCCTTAGCAATAACGGCATCGCGCCAGTTATTCCCGAGAACCGCTTCATCATTTTCAATCGGAAGCGGGCGGCGATCATATTCTCTCTGGTCTTGGTGTGCAGGTTCTTGAATTACGGGTTCTTGATGTACCGCTGCTGGTGCAATCTCTGCCTGCTGCGTAGTATCTTCTATAGCCGTTTCAAATTTAGGCCCTTCGACGTCCATGACAGGAGGTAAGTCTGGGACTTGAATATTCTCTGTGGCTTCTGAAATAGGGTCTGCATTCAAAACGGGTTCCTGATAGACAGGACTTTGAACAACTGGCTCTTGATAAACTGGTTCTTGATAGACTGGCTCTTGATAAACTGGAGCAGCTTCAACATATTCAGGCTCAGCTTGCGCAATAACGGGTTGTATAGGCAAGTCAGGCGCAGCTACTGGAGCTTGCGCGGCGTGAGTGGCTTCGACAGTTTGTGCCGCTTGCACTGGGGGTTGAGCTTGATAGCCAGGCTGCGGGTCTGGTTCTTGGAAAAGATAAGTCACGTTTCGCGCCATAGCAAAAGCTGATCCGTCGGCTAGAGTGAATTCCATCCAATCATAAACTTGCTCACGCTCTTCAGACGGTAAACGTGTTTCAAAGCGATAAGGCACGCCTGGCCCTTGAGGTGCTGACCAGCCTGTTACGACATTACCACGCCAATCATCAATGGTCCCACCATACATTTTCAAAAAAGCAGCGTTTACGAAAAGGACGCGGCCCATAGAATCGCGTTTAATCGCAGGATCAGGCCAAGGCCATATTTGTGATGCAAAAATATCGTCCGGTGACATGGTGATCCCTTCATAGCCCCACTACGGGTCATTTCAGGACTGTTTTGCACCCTTAATCTAAAAATAGTCTTACCAAAATGAGGTTTTTTTACCTTTATGCAAAAAAAATTAACGCAAAAAATAAGCGATTTTAGTCATTTTCGTACTTTATAAGACGAAAATTGACGGCTGGGCGCGATTTGAGCAACCAACCCTTTTCGCGCGCGGCGGTGCGATAGGCTCTCTGCAATATGAAGTCTGTGAATATTCTCTGATTCAGATAAATCAGCGAGCGTACGCGCCAATTTCAACACACGGTGATAGCCCCGCGCCGTAAGCCCAAGAGTCTCAGCCGCCTGTATCAGGAGTTTTTGCCCTTCCTTATCTGCTTGCGCGACATGATCGAGACGGTCTTGCGGCAGTTCTGCGTTCGTTAATCCGCCGTTTCGCGCGAGCTGTATTTCTCGTGCGCGCAATACGCGGCGCGCGACATCTTCAGTGCCTTCCTTTGAGGGCGGCAAAGCCAAATCCGCAGGCGTGACGGCGGGCACATCTATTTGAATATCAATCCTGTCCATAAACGGCCCAGAGACGCGAGCTTGGTAATCAGCGGCGCAGCGTTCGCCCCGTCTGCACGCGATGCCGTCAGCCCCTCCACTACCACAGCGGCACGGGTTCATGGCAGCGATAAGCTGGAACCTTGCCGGATAAGTGACGTGGGCATTAACGCGGGCGACAGATATTTCGCCCGTCTCCAAAGGCTGTCTTAGACTATCCAGCACTTGTGGTGTAAATTCTGGTAGCTCATCAAGGAACAATACCCCGCGATGCGCAATAGACGCCTCCCCGGGCTTGGCTTTCACCCCGCCGCCGACCATCGCCGCCATAGACGCAGAGTGATGGGGCGATCTAAAAGGCCGTGAGCGTGACAACTGCCCGCGCTCCAATAAGCCCGCAACGGAATGTACCATCGATACATCAAGCAATTCTTTCGCCGTTAAAGGCGGCAATAGCCCCGGCATCCGCGCCGCGAGCATAGACTTACCGGAACCAGGCGGTCCAACCATGAGCATATTATGTCCCCCCGCCGCCGCAACTTCGAGCGCGCGTTTGGCCGTTTCCTGCCCGCGTACATCGCGTAAGTCCAAGGAACTTGGCGCGTCCAGCATTTCGCCTGGCTGTGGTCGCGCCAATATCTGGGTACCCTTAAAGTGATTAATCAATTGAATGAGATTGTGCGGAGCAAGTAATGGCAAATCCCCCGCCCAAGCCGCCTCTGCGCCATTTGGCTCTGGGCATATCAAACCTAGTCCTTCGGCATTGGCGAGCATCGCGGCAGGCAACGCCCCCGGTACGCGCGTTATTGTCCCGTCCAGCGAGAGCTCGCCTATCGCGGCAAAGCCCTCTATTGCGTCGGCAGGCACAGCGCCAATCGCGGCGAGCAAGCCCAACGCAATTGGCAAATCATAATGCGCGCCCTCTTTGGGTAAATCTGCAGGCGCTAAATTCACGGTTATACGTTTACCCGGCAAACTCATACCGAGCGCAGCAAAAGCCGATCTTACGCGCTCTCGCGATTCCGCAACCGCTTTGTCTGCCAAGCCGACGATGTTGAAGAACTGCCGCCCCGCAGATGTGACCTGTACTTGGACATCGACGCGGCGCGCCTCCGCCCCTTCAAAGGCAACTGTATATATGCGGGCAACCATAGGCATTACACCTAACGCCTTAAAAAGAACAAATCAAGAACTTTTATTGTGACGAGTTTGAAAGCCCTACACAGCGCACAGCCTTAAAGGCCGAACTGCTTCGCGGGAAAATAAGCGGGACCGAAGACGGCCGCAGCGGATCGCGCATATGATAACCACGCGCGTCACGTTTAATAATCATCGCCCAATGCGAGCGCCCGCTCTTGAGGTAAAACTGCACCAAGGGATAATCACCTCGCAAAATACAGCTATTAATAATGTCCTCGGAGACGTCGTCGTAAAAATGTGCTTTCGCACGCCCGCCCGTGACTTTACGAATGCCGTCCCAAATCAGCCACCCCTTAGGCGTGAAGCTATCGGTTTGCGTCAGCCGCGTATTGAGGTCAGCAGGGTTCGTCTGAAATCCTAAATTCGCCAGCGCCATAGAGGCCGCTGTTACAAGGCATCCATCAGAGGCCATCGTATCAGATGTGCCGCCCAAGCTCTCCTCGCCCCAGCGCGGATCCTTTTGATAATAGGCCGAACGGTCAGGTAATTCCAACGCCTCGCGCAAAACTCCACGGGGAATAGGCGTCATATTCGGAGCCGAAGGGATAATGGAGGCAGGATAGTCAGAGGGAGCCCCCTCTGGAGGTAATGGGGTCGTCCCACAAGAGACAAGCCCCAAACCGGCAAAAGCGGTGCCTATAATAGCGATACGCCGAATTGATAATTTTAAAACGCCCTGAAACATAAATTGGGCTTAGCGGGGTTTGCTTAAGAGAGGGTTAGCGGGTGTGTTTAAGAAACCCATCAGCCGTTATTAAATTAAGTTTTAATAAACCTTATCCCTTGTCCAGTTATTATAACTAATGTGCGACATTACAGATATTAGCCATGTGGGCGGCGTATAGATATATAGGATATATTTTGTTTAAACGCACAAAACTAAGGATATGCGCCTTTCGCAGAAACGAAAGCGGTGTGGCCTCAATAGAAACCGTTGTAACGCTGCCTATTGTAATTTTTCTTTTTTTCGCAACTATACAAGTGATCTTCACTATGTTGAGCCTTTCCACGCTCAAAAGAGGTGTTGGTGACGTCGTTAGCACCTATGAAACGATGTTTATCAAAAACCAAGACTCTCTAAGCAATATTGAAATCAAAGATATAATCTGCAGTAAAATGGTGTTGTTAAGTAACTGTCACGAAAATATATTTATTCAGCTACATTCATATAGCTCCAATAACTTAGCCGACATCACGAAGCCCTTGGTAGAAAACACTTGGACTGAGCTTGATGATTATTATGTTAGCTTTGTACGGGTCGATTATAAAATACCCAATATTATTCCCTTCTTTGCAAACCTTATGCACTCTCAACAGGACAACTACATCATAAGTTCTACGTTTACGGTGACACCGTCTAAAATACGGTTTGGGAGCGAGGCAGCCACATGACACTCAGAAAAACACAGCGCAATTTAAGTCGTCATTTGCACCGTATTTCAGTTCGTTTTCAAAAAGAAGACTCAGGAGCTGTCGCAATTGAATTCGCCATTTGCATGATCGTATTCATTCCCATTTTCCTAGGCGCTCTCGATTATACGAAAATAATTTCGATTAAAAAGACAACAGATGAAATTGGAAGTTCAGCTCTGCGCGCAGTCTCTCATGTGCCAGAATATGATGTAAGAATGCGCGCATCGTTACAAACCTTATGCAGCATACACACGAACGCTACCGACCAAATCTACATTGAAATAATGTCTGCAACGTTAGACTTAAATAGTTACGTTATAGATTGGACTCACCTCCCCTGCGGTTCACCTTCTGGTCATATTCCAGTGACGGAAGCGAATTTAAATTCGGAATTTTCAGCATTAGATTTACGGCAGGGCGAGAGTATAATTGTTGTCAAAACTGCATATGTGGCCAAATCACTTGCTAATGCAAAATATATTTTTGGGCCTGAAAATGACACGTTCATATTTTTTAATGCCGCCCCCCCCCGTATAGCCAATTCAGTTTTATACACAAATGATGATCTATACGACATCACAACTTACGAGTATTGATATGCAGAACCACCTAAAATCACATAAAATAAACTGCTACCCAGCTAAAAGCTACATGCACGACACGCAGGGTAACATAGCAATCATTTTTGCTTTTCTTATGCCATTTGCGATGGGAGGACTTCTATTTGCTCATGATTTAAATGTGAAAACAACCGAAACAGAATTCGCGCGAACCGTCGCTCAAACCGCGTGTAACCGCGTCGTAAAGTCTTCGATTACAAACTACCCAACTCTTGAAGCCAAAGAGAAGGCGGGTGAAGTGACGCTTGAGGCCGCTTATGTTGATCGCAAAAATATAAAAAACGTCTCATACGACATTGATCTCAAAGAATATGTTGCAGAAGTTACAGTTACAGCCACGATTAACACGCTTTTAAATATGTCCAGCCTATCAACTGGCAACATCAAAACCAGCGTCGACTGTGCAGGTATTCCGCCGTACCCTCGTGTCGATGAAGTTGTCTATGAGGGCAATTTCGGCCTGAGCATAACAGATGAAACGCCCTATACATTCCAGGCCGGAAATCAATGCTGGGGTCGAATTGACGCTGAAAAAATCGGATGGAACTTTACGTCAACGTTGACATCCAGCGCGTCAACGAAAAATTGTGGCCTTGAAGTTCAAGACTGGAGCAACCCTTCCAAATGCGGATATTTCATTCCAAGAAATGCTGAAGACAATACTCATAATTTACCAAACACCTCATCAGATGGCATAGTCATCGAACTGGATGGCAATTGTAATACAGCTATCAACAAACCTCTTGAGCTCCACCCAGGAACATATGAGTTTTCTATCTGGTACCGCGGTCGATCAAAGTTCACCCGGGCCAATCAGTTAAATACAAATGATATCGGTATGTATTTACAAAGAGCAGACCAAACGACACTTGAACCCTTAGAAACCTTAGCGGCAAAACACAAAATTATTTCGATGTCAGACCCAAATTCACAGTCTTGGAAAAATTACGCCTATACATTCCAAGTGCCTGACTATGGAATTTATCTCGTGACCATGATGGGCGAAGGCCGCAATGATAGTCTTGGAGGTTTATTCACCTCTTTTGAGTTAACCTATAAAGAGTTATCAAATGATAGATCTGGCGGTACAGTTGGCGCCCCAATTGATGATCAAAACTGAGCACGCTGAACATATCGTGCGGCCATATCGTGTCATGCACCATATATTCGCATTGCACCTAATCGAAGCGGTAAAAGAAAACGCTTAATCAATAAGCGTTTTTGGTTTTTTGTAATAGAGCTTCAAGCCGTTAACGGTGGACATAGAGTCAGACTGTGTATTGAGCATGGTCCGAAGGCGGTCCAGCGCCAACGTGTCTATGGTAATGATTAAGCCCGTGACATAGGTCGCATATTCAGCTGATACGCCTTGGCTCGTGAGGATGTCTTGTAACAAGACAACTGACGCAGAGGGGACGCCTGCTGCTGATGTCGCGTAGATAATCGACTGAAACGCGACGACGGCCATATCCGACGCGCCGATTTCAAGGCCGTAAGCTTTCATCGCATAAAGCGAAAGCAACAGCAGCCCCATGACTGTACCAACCATATTGATGGTCGCTCCGATGGTATAAAACGGCGTCGCCTCATCTGCATTCGCGCCCATCTGATCACAAGCTTCACGAGTCGCGGTCAATGTTGCGATAGAGCTACTCGTGGAGAGCGCAACAAGAGCTTGAGGCAAAATGGCGTTCAAGATGAAACGCCAGCCGCGTCCTTGAATAGCCGCCGTAATCGCCACCATGATGAGCCAGACAATGCCGAAGGTAATGATATAAACGCCAAGCAGCTTAAAGAGATCCGCCAGTGTTTCGACGCCGCCAGGTTTATTCAGCGCAATCGTGATAGAGCCAAAAACTGCCAGCGGAATTGTAAACTGGAGGAATTTACGAAACCCTTTAATAAAGAGGTCTGAAACTTGGTCTGCTTGCCGCCCCAGATCTAGCCGCTTAAGCGCGCCGCCAAACATGATACCAGCATAAATAGAAATCATCAACGCAGATGTCAGCACACCATAAACCTTAAGCGCAAAAGGAATGATTTTAACACTCGCCCCGCTAGATTCGATCGTTGAAGGGTCGGGCAAAACTGGCAAGCCTGAGAAAACAAGAAATCCTCCGATCGCAACAACAGCGCCTATACAAGAAAAACCGAGGAAGAAGGCGAGAACGCGAATGAACTTTGCGCCTAATCCACCAGTACTAATCGCGAGCGAGCTCCCGATGGACATGATGATCAAAGCATACATAAGCGGTTTAAGCGGAACAAATAGCGAGTCCTTCGCAAGGCCTGCTATTGATTTCGTTAGAAACGTATCACCCATCCTTATAGGTTCGGCCAATCCAGATAAGCCAAGTGCCCAACACCCAAAAGCCAGCGCCGCCGCAATGACAACAAGTAATAACAGCGGAATTTCGTGAATTTTAGACATGTCTGGTCCCAGTATTTATATTATTAAAACCTATGTTCCATAGAAGCCTGGCATAAGCCAATAAAAACGTACGATGGACGATAGACGCTATTCACCGTCTTTCAGTTTTTGCATCAGATATGTATGTTGCAGCGCGAGACGTTTAGCTGTCTCTTTCAGGTTCGCAGCAGCAGAATGACCGCCGTCTATATTTTCATAGTAAAGGAAGTCATGGCCTTGGTCTTCCATCCGCTTCGCCACTTTACGCGCATGAGCAGGGTGCACGCGGTCATCTTTGGTCGAGGTGATAAAGAAGACCTCGGGGTAATCAGCATCTGGGTCTATATTATGATAGGGCGATATCGAACGCAGGAACTTGCCCTCAATCGCGTCTTCTGGATTGCCATACTCGCCCATCCATGACGCCCCCGCCAACAATGTATGAAAGCGCATCATATCCAAAAGCGGCACCGCGCAGATAACTGCATTGAAAAGATCTGGTCTTTGCGTGAACATAACACCCATCAAAAGCCCGCCATTAGAGCCGCCTTCAATGCCTAAATGTTGAGGCGAAGTCATCTTCTTAGCTATCACGTCTTCGGCCACAGAAATGAAATCATCATAGATACGCTGGCGCTCGGTTTTAAGTCCAGCTTGATGCCACTTCGGGCCATACTCACCGCCGCCGCGAATATTAGCCAGAACATAAACGCCGCCGCGCGCAATCCACAGCTTCCCGCGCGCTGCAGAATAACTTGGATTAAGCGAGATTTCAAAACCGCCATAGCCATAAAGCAATGTCGGGTTTGTGCCATCCATTTTGGTGTCCTTTGACCGCACAACAAAATAGGGAACCTGTGTTCCATCTGGCGAGGCGACAAAGAATTGCTCTGACACCATAGACTCCGCATCAAACCACGCAGGCAAAGACTTAGCTTTCGCAGTCTCTTCGCTGTTTGTGTTATATGTCCAGAGCGTATCGGGGGTCAGGAAACTCTCGGTCGAAATAAAAGCGACCTCTTCTTTGTCATTCGTCGCGCCAATAGACACAGACCCATTAGCCGGAAAATCCAGTTTATCTGATGTCCATTTGCTGCCCGTCCAATCAAAGGCGTAAGCACTCCCCGCGACATCACGCGAAATACTCATCAACACTTTAGATTTGGTTGCGCCAAATCCGTTAATCGACGATTTTTCGTCGGGAGAAAAAACGATGTTTATATCTTTGATCTCGCCACTTTCCATGAACGCATCCATAGAGAAACTCACAAGATCGCCTGATTTAAATCCGCGCCAATCTTCTGCAAGGCTAAGCAGGACTTGGCCTTTAAATTCACCAGACAATGAGGATTTTTCAGGTACTGGGAATTTTATGGCTTTGCCTACAGACCCATCGTCATTACGCGGGAACCAAAAACTCTCGCTCTTATAAAAGGTCAGCGAGCGCGTTGTAATAATTTCACGGCGACCATCGGATAATTCCCATACTCCTGGCCAATATCCAACATCAGCTTGCTCGCCTCGTCCAATTTCTACGGCTTCGGAAATCGGTGTTCCGCGTTTCCATAATTTGGAGACCATCGGATACCCCGAATCTGTCATAGTGCCTGCGCCAAAATCAACGCCGACAACCATCATATCTTTGTCAACCCAATCAATAGAGCCTTTGGATTCTTCGGTAACAAAGCCCCCTTCGACGAAGCTCTTTGTCTTGGCGTTAAACTCGCGCCGCACCACAGCGTCTTTACCGCCATCTGATAAGTTTAGCATGCAAAGCTCATAGTCAGGCCCGAGACAATTATTGCCTTTGTAGACCCAGTTTTTACCTTCGGTTTTTGACAGCGCGTCATAATCCAAAACGGTTTCCCATTTCGTATCATCTCCAAGGTAACTATCTAATGTCGACTTACGCCAGATACCGCGCACGCTGTTTGCATCTTGCCAGAAGTTATGAACTTCACCGCCGCGGTAAGACACATAAGGAATTTTATCTTTGCTTTGGACGATTTCTAACACTTCTGCTTCCATCACTTTAAAGCGCGGGTCAGCCGTTAAGCGGGCTAGCGAACGCTCATTCCATTGCTTGACTTGCCCTAAGGCTTTCTCGCCAAGGACCTCTTCGAGGTAAAGGTGGTCATCATCAGTTTGGCCAAGTGTTTCGTATGTTATCATTTTATGAATGTCTTTACTTTGAGCAGATGCTACGCTTTTGGCTGGAACGGCCGCTTTGTCTGTTGAATGAGTTGAGGGGTCGGTTTGATTACATGCCGTCAGAAAAGCCGCTGTACTTAAAAGAATAAGTGATAACTTCATCGAAAAATTAGCCATATTGAGGCATCCCATCATCATAGTATATTGATAGGAATAAAGCCGAGTTTGAACGCAAGCGCAAGCTTAGAAAAGCGCGCCTTTAAGACCATCAAGAACAAATTGCGCCGCCAACGTCGCGAGTAATACACCTAAAACGCGGGTTAAAACATCTGTGACGCTCTTACCCATCAACTTGATGAGGAAGCCTGAGACTAAAAATGAAAGAAGCGTGATAATAAGGACCGCCCCTAAAGCCGCCAAAACAGCAAAATCTTGCGGCGCACCGTCTGACTTACCCATCAAAATAAGAAGTGACGCCATCGTCCCAGGCCCTGCAATCATCGGAATGCCCATGGGAAAGACAGAAATATCTTCAGGAGCGGACGCATCTTCGAGGGCGTCTTCCGCGCGTTCTTCTCGAGTTTCCGTGCGTTTTTCAAAGACCATATTAAGCCCGATGATAAACAGCATAATGCCGCCCGCAATTCTAAGCGCGTCGAGACTTATGCCTAACTTCGCAAATATCCATTCACCGCCATAAGCAAACCCAAAGAGAATGATGGCTGCAACGATAACGGATTTAAACGCCATGGTCGTTTGATGTTTACGTGAGGTCCCTTTCGTTAGGGTCGCGAATATCGGCGCACACCCAGGCGGATCGATAATCACGAACAAAATGGCAAAAGCCGAAAGGAATAATTCCACGTCAAACATAATGCCCTTTAACTCGCTAACAACAGCGGGGCAAGCCTTGTGATTAAAGCCAGACGTAGCCGCGCATTATTTTGGCTATCTTTCAGCTAGCCTAAGCGCGACCTTGTCTTTAAAGACAGGCTATGTCTCATAATACATTCGGTCACTTATTTAGATTTACAACATGGGGCGAGAGCCACGGGCCTGCCATTGGCTGCGTTGTTGACGGGACGCCGCCGCTAATAAAGCTAGAAGAAGCTGACATACAAACCTATTTGGATAAGCGCCGTCCCGGAACATCTCGTTTTGTGACGCAGCGCAATGAGCCCGACCACGTCAAAATCTTATCGGGAGTTTTCGAAGGCCAAACGACGGGTACGCCGATTAGTTTATTGATTGAGAATAAAGATCAACGCAGCAAAGATTATTCGGAAATTAAAACACGCTACCGCCCAGGTCATGCTGACCTGACCTATGATGCAAAATACGGTATTAGAGATTACCGCGGCGGCGGAAGAAGCTCTGCCCGTGAAACCGCTAACCGCGTGGCCGCAGGCGCGATTGCCCGCAAGATATTAGGCGATGTCGAAATTAAAGGCGCAGTTGTTCAAATCGGCGAAAAGAAAATCGATGAGCAGAACTGGGATTGGGATCAGGTCAATAATAACCCTTTCTGGTGCCCTGACGCGGCCGCCGCAAAGAACTGGGAAGATTACCTCGATAGCGTGCGTAAATCTGGAAACTCTGTTGGGGCCATCATCGAAGTCCGCGCCTCCAATGTACCCGCCGGATGGGGCGCGCCCGTTTACGGAAAACTCGATAGTGATATCGCCATGGGCATGATGAGCATTAATGCGGCTAAAGGCGTTGAAATCGGTGCAGGGTTCTCCTCCGCTGCTTTTAGCGGCACTGATAACGCAGATGAAATCCGCATCAAAAATGGCAGTCCGAATTATCTTTCTAATCATGCTGGCGGTATTCTAGGCGGCATATCAAATGGCGATGAAATTATTGCCCGTATCGCGATTAAACCGACCTCTTCAATGCTAACGCCAGTCAAATCCATTGACGCAGACGGTAATGAAATTGATGTGCGCACAAAAGGCCGTCATGACCCTTGCGTGGGTATTCGCGGCGTTCCCGTCGCAGAAGCGATGCTCGCCTGCGTTCTTGCAGACCATAAACTCCGTCACCGCGGACAGGTGGGTTAATTTATTTACGTTAGCGTTTCGCGAGCAAATCTACGAGTTCCGCGACTTTAGCTTCGCGGTCTGTAATATCATCGCTCGCGATAGCCTCTTTAATACAATGATCGACGTGATCTTTTAGCAGCTCACCCTCAACACGTTTCAACGCAGCCGTTGCGGCTTTGACTTGCACAAGAATATCGATGCAGTAACGATCATCTTCAATCATTTTTTGCAGGCCTCTGACTTGTCCCTCTATGCGCGACAGGCGCTTGAGGCTGCCATCTCTACGAAGGCGGCGCTGGGGAGTGTCACATTGCTTCTGCATAATACAACCAATTGTGTGTTGCTTTAGATAATTTCCTATACCATAGGGGGGTATGCGATATTTAGCAATATATCTTTCAGTTTTTGGCCTCTCAATCTCAACTATTGCTGAGGCACGCCCTGTCTCTTACCCAGAAGGCTGGACACTCAATATACGCAATGACGTTAACCAGAATAGCGCTTTAGCGCATTACACTCTCGATACAAACCATGCGCTTGGCGCCCGCTTGCGTTATGACCGTGAGGGTGATTTCACCTTTGTTGGCGCGCAGCTTAACCGTCTTGTAAAACGCTGGAATAAACCTGATAGCCAAGCCAATATTTATGGACGTGTTGCAATCGGAAAAGTTGTTGACGATACATCTGGCCCTCTCAAACGTGATGATGACGAAGCTTTCTTTTTAGGTGTTTCGGCTGATTGGGAAACGCGGCGATATTTCATATCTGCCGAAGCGCAACATTGGGAAAACGGACGCTTTGGCGAGTTTTCTAGCTTTCATGCTAGGCTCGGTATTGCGCCTTATGTGGCTAATACAGGCGCGCTTCACACATGGTTCATGATCGAAGGACATAATAGACCCGAGAGCCGTGATAAGCTTGCAACATCTGCCATATTGCGATTTTTCAAAGGTCCATCCCTACTGGAAGTCGGTGTAGACGACCAAGGCGAACCTCTGTTAAATTATGTTCACAGCTTTTAAGGAGCCCGATATGAAACTGCTTAAAATGAAATTGGTAAAATCACTCATGATTGCCGTCCTCATGACAGCAACGCCCGCAACTGTGTTTGCTAAGGATAAAAAGATGAGCGGCCCCGAAGTCATCGAGATTGCAGATGTGTCTATCGGACTTAACGGCCTTGTGTGTGACTTTTGCTCACTTGCTCTTAATAAGACTTTCAAAAAACAAGATGAAGTGCGCGGCACACATGTGGACCTTGATACAAAAACGCTCTCTGTTGCCCTTGTGACGGGTGAAACCCTCGCCAATGACGACATCCTCAAGCTTGTCAAAAAAGCAGGTTATACCGTCACCTCTATATCACACAAAGACGGTACTAACGCTTACACCGCGCCAAATAAGTCATAGCGGGAAGTCAGAGCGGGAAAGTCATAACCATGAGCAAAACGAGGTTAGCCCTGCGCGAAACCGCAGCCCCGACAATTGCCTTGGTTACAAGTCTTTCAACTTTGGTCTGCTGCACATTGCCCGCCGTCTTAATCACGCTCGGCATGGGCGCAGCGCTCTCTTCGCTAACATCGAATGTCCCGCAGCTTATCTGGCTGTCTGAACGCAAGCCCTTAGTCTTTGGCGGCTCATTGATTTTACTGAGCCTTGCTTGGTTTGTCAGGTATCTGACCCGTAACATGCCTTGTCCCGCAGACCCTGCCTTAGCAAAATCCTGCGCGAGACTGCGCAGGCTTGGCGGCTGGGTACTCTATATTGGATTTGGCGTATGGGCGATAGGCGCATTTAGCGCATTTGTCCTACCAAAGCTCATGGTTTAATTTTACGCAACTTCCGCCAACAGCTTAGCCTCGCCTTTAGCTTCTACCGTATCAGCCAAAGCATGCGGCGTTGGCACG
The DNA here is from genome assembly GCA_023300105.1 of Hellea sp. Lineage (GTDB taxonomy): Bacteria > Pseudomonadota > Alphaproteobacteria > Caulobacterales > Maricaulaceae > Hellea. The sequence continues at coordinate 28,078 of JALZWM010000039.1, read as the reverse complement.
CCTTCCGCATCAACAGCGACGAAGACCAAACGCTCTACGCGAATTAAATCAACTTTTGTTTCTTTATTCCGCACGACACATGAGAGTGTCAAAGAGGTCCGCCCAACGGACACTGTGTCCACACCAATCTCAATCATATCTCCTTGATACGCGGGCGACATAAAGTTCATCTCACTTATAAACTTCGTGACGATTTGATGCGTTTGCATTTGGCACGCACAATAAATTGCGCATTCTTCATCAATCCAAGACATCAACCGGCCGCCAAAAAGCGTGTTGCGGCCATTAAGGTCTTCGGGTTTAACAAGTTTCCGCGTTCGAAATATTAAAGACATGACAATCTCCGTTTAAGATGGGTGTCACTTAAAACGCGCAAAAACAGATATCTATAATTTGATATGGCTTGGAACTGTTTTGATGAAAGACGCACATTAATTTAGCATTTCAGCTAAACATGGCTCAAACATCCATCATGTCTGCATCTCTGTGAAACACAGAGGCGTTAAGACTTCCGGCTCACTGCGGAGTTGGTTAACAAGACTTACATCTTCTTTCCCCGAAGTGTATACTTGGCCCAGATTAACGTCTGGGCCTTTTTTTTGCTAGATTTAAACTGGCATTTTATCGTGAGCGGGAATGCTCGGGTCTAAAAATGTGCAATCCATTTTACTGCCTGCGAAGACATTTAACTGGGGCTGCACCAAGTCTTGCTCATTAATAGAGCCGCCGCGCAGTGACATCGAGCCCGGTCTGGCTGCATTTTTACCGAACATTTGTGAACCGCAGGTTCCGCAGAACTCTTTCGTTAGAACACTGCCGCTATCGACCGTGTGATCGAAAGATTGAACCTGCCCCGTAATTTTCACGTCAGCTTCATTCATAAAGACCAAAGTCGCATAAGCCGCGCCCGTCACCTGACGGCAATCCTTACAATGACAATTCGCTTGAAAGCTCGGTTTTCCGTCAGCTTCAAAACTAACAGCGCCGCAAAGGCAATTTCCGGTAAATTTAGGCATGGTGTGTCTCCTAGGTTTATGGATTGAGAGAGTTCATAAAACCATAAACATCAATAAAATCTTTGTTGTCAAGTTCCTTGATTTCAGAGTTTAGCATAATATGAAAGTCACAAACTTTCTTGTTTGCAATTTCACTTTCTGGCGGAGGGTCAAGATTGGTAATTCCTAATGCAGTGATAATTTTTTGCGTCATTTCAGTGAGTAAAACTTTACCCGCTTCTTTATCTGCTACCAACTTAACATCTCTGTTCTTAGCTGTAAAAAAGCTCGCCATGACTTTCTGCTCTTGAGTGATGTATTCCTGTGTCACCAAGCCACTAATATCTTTAAAGGGGCGACCATGAAGTTTTTTCGTACAAATGACGGGTGCTTTATCTTTCAAAATTTGAAACAGCTTGATGGAGACTTCATGCTCTGTTTTTAAAGTTTCAATAGAGGCCGTCTTCTTTTTGCTTTCAAGAAGATTACTGTATGTTTTCCGAAATTCATTTAACGTATCTTGAGTGACTTTTTTATTTCTCATAGCCTTGTCAACGGGGTAGATAAGCTGCTTAAAAACGTCTGGATTTTGTGTTTGGATAAACTCAAGTGCAGGAAGACCCCGAACCATTTCCGTCGTATCAAGAGGTAGAATTCTTGGGAGTTTCATGTTTTTATAGAGCAAGCCAGATACCGTATACCCGATAATAACAAAGATCACTGAAAGGCCGCCAACTACGCCTTTCTTGGCACCTTCTGTTTTACTTAGGCGCACCATAAATGAGGCAATGCCGCCACCAATACCGCCACCTAACGCTGCATATATAATCGCAGAATAATCCATAATTACACCATCCCCATAAGCGCACTCGTACTTGGGTCATGATCGCCCACTTCGCCTTTTTCCATTTCATCTAAAATCGTTGTGGCTAAGACTTTGCCGAGCTGTACGCCCCATTGGTCGAAACTATTGACGTTCCAGATCACGCCTTGGACGAAGACCTTATGCTCATAGAGGGCAATCAAATGTCCCACGGCGGAGGGTGATAACTCATCCAATGTAATGGTCGTGGACGGGCGGTTCCCGGGGAATGTTTTTTGCGGCGCTATAGCATCAATGTCTGGGCGGTCTTCCATTTCTTCGCGCACGACGTGTTCAGGCTTGCCCAGCATCAAAGCTTCGGATTGCGCGAAACAATTTGCGAGCAATGCTTTATGATGGTCTGGCCGCGCTTCGTGATCTTTAAGTACGGCAACGAAATCAACAGGCGCGCCCCCATATTTACCTTCACTCGTGCCCTGATGCAGCCACTGAAAAAACGCATGTTGGCCGTTCGTGCCCTCGTCGCCCCAGATAATCGGGCAAGTCAGGCCTGCCTCTTTGCCGCCGCGCGTAATACGTTTGCCGTTACTTTCCATCTCAAGCTGTTGGAGGAAGGCTGCGAGTTTACGAATACGCCGCGCATAAGGAATAACCGCCTGTGAGCTATAGCCAAGCACATTACGGTTCCAGATACCCGTCAGCGCCATCATGACGGGCAGGTTTTCCTGAAGCGGTTGATCACGAAAATGCGTATCCATTCTTGCGGCGCCTTTGAGGAACGCATCAAATACTTTCGGGCCATAAGCGATTTGTAGCGAGAGACCAACAGCCGACCAAACGGAATAACGCCCGCCGACCCAATCCCAGAAATCAAATATCTTATCAGGCGCTATTCCAAATTCTTGCGCGCCATCTCGGTTCGCTGTCACAGCAATCATATTCGTGCTGGCCGCTGTGCCCAACCACGCCCGCACAGCATCGCCGTTCATTTTTGTTTCTTGTGTGCCAAAAGATTTTGAGACAACAATCGCGAGCGTCTCTTCGGGTTTCAAACCCTTAACTGCATCATTGACTGAAGCCCCGTCAACGTTTTCAGCAAAGCGAAGTGTTAGGCTTTGCTCTGCACTGGCCTCGAAAGCATCTGCAACAAGACGCGGGCCAAGATCTGAGCCGCCAATGCCAATATGGACGATGTTTTTGAACTTACCTTCACTACGAACTTTATTTGCAAAGTTCGCTAAAGTTTCGCGCATATCTGCGACTTGCTTTTGGTTCTCTTTGCTCCCGCCAACGCCGCGTAGAGCCATATGTAAAACAGCGCGGTCTTCGGATGTATTGACTTTTTCGCCTGCAAATAATTTAGCCCGCCATTCTTCCAGATCACATTTGGCAGCAAAGCTAAGCAGAGCCTCTAGCGCATTTTCTGAGATAGCTTGCTTCGAAAAATCAGCCCGTAGCGGGCCTTCGCGCATAACAAAACGATCAAGGCGTTTGGGCTCTGCTTTAAAGAGCTCGGCAATGCCCACAGACTTTGCCGCTAGGTTTTCAAGTGTTAAGTAATGTGATGCACGGTCAGTCATGAAACCCTCTTAATTAGTCACGCTGTTTTAAGCCACAATGTTACCTAAGCAAGAAAAAACCCCGCTATTTTCATAGCGAGGTTTCCTAGGGTTCAGAATCCAATGTGGGGCAAATTAAGAACCGTATTATGTTTACTTGTATTTTATCGAACAGCCATATGGCGCTGTCTCAGAAACAGCGACAGCCTTACCTGCATTCAGATCATCAAGGGCGGCCGTCACATAATTTTTAGCGCCTTCTACCGTAGAGCTACGGGCCGAGCTATTGTCATCAATAGCACCTTGGTAAACCAAAGTTTGAGCTTCATCGATAATATACATATGCGGCGTTGTTTTGGCATCAAAGCTGCGCGCCGCAGTGCCAGACGGGTCAAGTACAACAGCTGTTGGAGACGCGTCACGTGACACTGTCAATTCATTCGCTTGCTCGCCAGAAACATAACCTTGTTTACCAGGCGCGCTTGAAATTATTGAGAGCCAAACGGTGTCATCACCTGCAGTTGCTAATTTTTGCGTCTTTTGCATATTGCCTGTCTTGTAATGCTTTTTTACGAACGGGCAGCCATCATTTGTCCATTCAAGAACAACTTTTTTACCCGCGAAATCAGATAGATTATGGGTTTGGCCATTTGAGTCCACTACAGTCATATCGGCAACATTACTGCCTGTTGAAATTTTTGCCGTCGCAGGAACTGCAAAAGCAACTGCAGACATTACTGATAAGATGAGACTTTTTTTCATAATACGCATTTTTACCTCTTTGTTTATGTACGCACTGGAGTGACTTTTGGATTTCGCTCTCTGAAACTTTTCTCAAAGAATTACTTCCCAGCTATAGCCTCCCTTATCACGTCATAGGTCAGAACTTGAGGTAAAATTACAGGGCTCACGGAATCTTGATTATAAACTAAATAAAGGGGCACGCCTGCGCGTCCATATTTTGCAAGTTCAGCGGCAATCACGTCGTTTTTATTGGTCCAATCTGCGATTAAAAAGGCCGTATTGGTATCCCCAAAAAGTTTCCGTGTCCGGGCCTGATCCAGCACAACCTTCTCATTGACTTTACACGTTACGCACCATGCCGCCGTGAAATCAACAAAAACTGGACGCCCCTCAGCTTGAAGCTCACTCACGCGCGCGGCTGACCATGCATCAGCTTCATGCGAGAGGGCAACCTGTTTCGGATAGAGCGAGACCGAAAGAGCCAAGGCTGCAAGCATACTCATGACGCCAATAATTTTAACCGGCCTAGCTTTTCTCTTAAAACACCATATCGCAAAAGCAGCCGCTAGCATTGCAGCAAGCACATACAACACACCAGCCTCACCAGCTTGTAAACTTAGAACCCACACCAGCCAAATCGCGGCGGCAAACATCGGAAAGGCTAGGACTTCTTTAAAAGTAACCATCCAAGGCCCGGGCTTAGGTAACTTAGAAATCATCCCCGGTATGTAAGCGATTAATAAAAACGGCAGGGCAAACCCGATAGCCAATGCCATAAATACCGCCAGTGTCACCGCTGCGGGCGCTGCGAGCGCATAGCCGACTGCTCCGGCCATCATCGGGGCCGTACATGGCGTCGCAACGACAACAGCCAAAGCGCCAGTAAAAAACGATCCTGCCGCGCCTGATTTTTGCGTCAACTCCGCTCCCGTATTTTGCAGGCTCGACCCAAATTCAAATGTACCCAGCAAGTTAAGTCCAATAACAAATAACAGAACCGCTAACACGCCGACGACTTTGGGAGACTGTAATTGAAAGCCCCAACCAATTTCTGAACCGCCTGCTTTTAACGCTAGAAGCGCAAATGTCAGAAGTAAGAATGTTGCGACAACGCCAGCTGTATAAAGCCAAGCCTCCCGCTTTATTGCGCTCCGTTCGCCATGAGCAGATTTAGCAATAGATAAAGCCTTGATAGAAATAACCGGAAAAACACAGGGCATGAGATTAAGAATAAGTCCGCCAATAAGCGCGCCAAATATGGCCGTCAAAAGCGTGATGCCGCCAACAGCTTGAGGCTTTACAGCTGCGAAGCCAAGATCAATAGACTGCCCAATCGCAAGGGTCACTTCATGGCCGACCCGCTGTCCATTTTCGGTGAAAGCAAGGACGCCCGATAATGTCTCAGCCATAGGATTATCCCATATGTAATCTGCAGCTGTTGTAATTTCCAGCCCCTTTGCCCCCATACGCACGGCCTGAGGAGCGCTATGTCCAAGCACGCCTTGGTCATAAGGAAAGAAGTGAACATCTTGGGCCGTACTCAGAGAGGACGCGCCCGTAAATCCCATAATAACGGTCTCAGCCGTTTTTTTAATCGTCCCCTTAATACCGCTTTGTTTAGGTGTCGCGGCCAATGCTGCATTTATCTCAGCTTGCCACCGCGTGTCAGCTTCGGCGGGGCCAACTTTAATAGGTAGGCTCGCTTTACCTTGTTCGGGAATACAGACGTCTTTGCAAACGAGGTAATAAAAATCAGCCTCAACGATAAAGACCGAACCTATTTCGGCTGTTTCAGCTAGCGTAAATTCAACAGGAAAAAGCGGTGTGCCTTCAAAACCGTAATTAATAATAGGCCCTGTCGCGAGTGTTCGGGGTAGCGGCCAAGAAATGTCTCCAACCAAAATGCCTTCTGGGACTTTCCAGTCAACAAAAACGGGTTCCCCACTATCTCCAGAATTGCGCCAATAAGTATGCCAATGATCATCCAAAGCCGTGCGCAAAGCGACATGGAATTTTCCGCCTGGCGGGACTACATTGTGTGAGCTTACCAAAGAGGCTTCAACCTTCCCGGTATCGACGGGAATAGATTGGTTAGCAAAGGCTGGAAGGGCGACAAGCCACATAGTCATTAAGAGAATAAATCTAATCATAACCTGCTATAGGCCATGCGGATAAACAAATCTAATCTGGAATTCACGATGTCACAAGAAATTGTATATTCGAGAGATTAAAAAAACCCGAGCAAGATAATTACGTGTTTGGTAAAGACATCACTCGGGTTTGAAATACGTTTAGAAAATAGGTTGAGCCGTTACTTGTTCTTTTTTGCGAGGCCTTTTTTCTTAGCAGGCGTGGTTTTTCCAGATGCCTGCTCTGCTTGTGAACGACGAAGGGTCATGTTCACAAGACGCTGCCAGTTACCCAATGAAATCATGTGGGCATGCGCAACAGCAAGGTATCCGTTGTCTGAAAATTCTTTAATTTTTGCTGCGTCTAAACCTTTAAGGCGCTCTTCTGTAATCGCAAAATAATCAGCAATTTTCTGACGCTCTGCAGGAGAGCCGTCCGCATTTTGCCCTTGGAAGTTCATTTCTTTTTGTTCGAATAAATCCAAATCACGGAAGGTTTTAATCATGAGCTGAGTAGCTTGACGGTCACGTTCAAAATTTTGCAGGAATTGAAAAGCTTCTTGTGTAAAGGCCGATGTCGTCGTGCCATCGAAGAATTTTTGCTGTGGCCCTTTATTAGTCACACATTCAGCAGCTTCGTCAACACAGACAACGAAACGATCATTAGGCTGATCAGAAGCGAGAACAAATGGATAGCGGCGCGCGAAAGCTGGCATATAAAAATCTTGTTCATACACACCTTCTTTCACGAATAAATTTTCGCCCGTACGAATACCCATAACAGCTAAAGCTGTGCGCTCCTCCCCTGCAAAAATTATCGGAAAAGATGCCGCCGCAGAACCAAATTCGGGCGCAGTTAGCGGTAAAAAATGTTGATCTTGCATGAATTCAAATGGTTTAGCGACTTGCTTAACGCCAAATTTTGCATGCTTTTCTTGAGAAAGTGGCTGTGGATTTTGATAAAACATAACATTGCCAGATACGGCAGGGACTTTAGCTTCAGCCATGGTAGATCCTCTTGAGTTCTTAATATTATTATTAGTAAGTGTTTCAATTTCTGGGCGCGTTTAACGAATTTTCAGTAACCTTTCAAGCAGTGATTCCTGCTGTATAATTGCAAGCGAAATTGAAAGCGGAATTCTACTGGCGAAATCTTGAAAACGAGTTAGGGTAAGTCATGACAGAACATACTCATAAACATGATCATGACCATCAACACCGCTCCACACAGGAGCGTGTCGAAGCCGCCCGTAAAGCTTGTGAAGCTATGGGTGAACGCTTTACGCCCTTAAGGGCGCATGTTTTTGAACTCATCATAGAAGATGGAAACGCCATTAAAGCTTATGATTTACTTGACCAACTTAAACCCGAACTTGGGTCACCCAAACCGCCCACAGTTTACCGTGCGCTTGATTTCCTATCTAAGCACGGCCTCGTCCACCGCGTTGAAGCGCTAAATGCCTTTATCGCTTGCGACCATGATCATGGTTCACATTTAGCTGAATTTTTTATCTGTGAAAATTGTGATACTGTTGAAGAAAGACATGCCCATGACCACTCAGATTGCAAACCTGATGGATTTCAAATTGGTCGGTCCGTAATCGAGCATTACGGGACCTGTGGGAATTGCAACGCCTAATATTATGGGCGATTTCATCAAAACATGGACCGGCGAATGTAGTGCATGGGAATGTGACGGTCTGGGCCACCTGAACATGCGCCATTATATAACGAAAGTGCACCAAGCTCGGCAGATGTTTTTTATACAACTCGGATTAATTGAAGCCTTTAAGCCAGAAGCTTTATCGACTGTCCGTGTTCGTGATTTACATATTAAATACCTCGGTGAAGCGCGGCCTGACAATCCGCTCTATATAGAAACTGGGCTGCTCAAACTAGGAGACATGGACATACGGCTTTGCCATATGATGTTCCACGGTGATGGGCGCATGGCAGCCACCATAGTTGAAACGCTTGAGCATATATCCCTGCGAAGTAAGATGCCCTTCCCTTGGAACAAAAAATTCCGAGACTCGGCAAAGCCTTACTACGTTGAGCAGCCACAACCGTCTAAGCCACGCAATTTATCTTATGACACAAAGCCGCAAGCCCTCAATGATTCTGAGCTTAAAAAACTAGGCGTCAAACAAATTGGAACGGGCGTATTTCAGCCCCATGAAATGGGACTAGACGGGAGCGCAACACCCCAAGCTTTGATGGGCCGCACAACAGAAACGATTTCACATATGACAGATGGCTATCCTGAATTTCTTGACCCCGACTATCATGCGAGCGGTAAATCAGGCGCGCTTTTGGAAGCACAAGTTTTCATGAATGGCCGCGCCGAGGCCGGAGACGGATATAAGTTTTACGCAGGTCTTGTCGAAGGTAATAGCTACACGCGTAAGCTTATCCATAATGTTGTCGATGTTGTCACGGGCGTGAATTTATTTTCCATGATTGGCGATGGCTGTCTCTTTGACCTCAAGGCCCGCAAACTCATCAAAGCGAGCGATGCCCAAGTTGCCGCCTTGCAGAAGAATGTGGTCAAAGGTCTAACGGTTTAAAGAGGCTTTATTGAGGGCTTCGCGCAATCTTTGAACGGCATAGTCTGGGTCATGCATAGGAAACATGTGGGCGCGATCATTATCAAAGACCATATTTTCAGAACCAATGATATTGGCCATGTAATTCCGCGCGCTCTTAAAACTAACAGCGCCGTATTTTCCCGCAAATGTTATATGAGAATTGTTAGGCGGCAACGCTTTTGCGGCCTTAAATACATTATGCCCCTGCGCGACAAATATCGCCTGCTCCCAAAGCGGATTACACGCAAGTTTCATCTGCTTGCCGTCTTTGATTAATCCTCCCGTGAGATAATCACGAAGGGCCTCATCCGAAAATCCGCGAAAAGCACCGCGGTCTTTATAGCGTGCAAAGGCGGCGTCAAAACTTTCAAAGCTAGATTTGCGCCGTCCCGCATTACGCGCAATCGGTAGCCGCTTTCGCATATAACTCCGTCCGCCTGGCAAGCGGTTCATAACCCGGGCAATCCCAGGCACAAGAACGGGATCAAAGCCTACATAACCACTCACTCTATCTTTGAGCTTCGGCATGGACAAAATACCCGTCACAGCCCCATAGCTATGGCCCGCTAAAATCACCGGCCGGGCCATATAGCGTTCAAAAAACTCAGTCACATCATCACGGAATATATGCCAGTTTTTCAACCCGCCAATATCCGTCGGGAGTTCACTCATGCCGTGGCCGCGCATGTCCAATGCGATTGCATGCACGCCCAATGGCTCGAGTACCGTCTTGTAGCTATAGCCATTAAACCCATTTGCATTGAGCATAATGAGCTTCACAGGATTAGAGGTCAGCCCAAAATGAACAGCCGAGATACGGCCGTCCCGTAGGTCATAGAATTTACGTGTTGGTACGGGGTAAGCAGTCACTATGAAAAATTAGGCGCGCGTTTTTCTACAAACGCAGAGATACCCTCGCGGCCATCAAGCGCAGCTGCGCAAGCCGAAATACCACGACCTTCTATTTCCATCTGCGTTTCAAGACTATTCGAAAAACTTGTCATCAAAAGTTTTTTGACCATTGCATTCGCGCCTTGTGACCCAGCTGCCAGTTCTTTAGCCATATTAGATGCGCTCTCTAAAAGTTCGCTTTCCGCTACAACTTTAGTCACTAATCCCCACCCCAGAGCTTCATCAGCCGTAAGCATGCGGTTTGTTAGCATCAAGTCTTGGGCGCGCCTTAAACCGACTAAGCGCGGCAAAAAATAAGATGAGCTCCCATCTGGACTGAGTCCAGCCTTGGTATAGGCCATCGTAAATGCCGCCGTATCTGAGGCAAAAACGATATCTCCGCTTATCGCAAGACTAAACCCCGCGCCTGCAGCCATGCCATTAACCGCAACCACCAAAGGTTTTTTCATCCGTGCAAAAGTCGATATCGCCATATGAAGATCATCAGCGAGTTTTTTTATTTCGCTCCCAACCTCATCGCCGTGGGATGCCATTTCTTTTATATCGCCCCCGACACAGAAAAACCGTCCGCTCGCCGTAAGAAGTACAGCTCTAATATCTGAATTCATATCACACAGCTTAGCCGCCGATTTCAAATCAGACGCAAGCGCCGCGTTAAGTCCATTTGCTGCTTTAGGGCGGTTAAGCGTTATCGTCGCAACGTGACTGTCTACCTCGAATAATAATGTATCGAAATTCATAGCTTCGACCCTTTACATGGCGTGAACTTTAGCGGGGTCCAAATCGTCTTCGATTGCTTGGTCCAAGATTTTGAATATCTCTTTGCGGGAGCGTAGCTTTGTTTCGCGAAAAGCCTTTGGATTAACTTGGCCAAACATTTGTCCAGCCATAGGTATCGCCATCTCCCATTGCTCAGCAGGCACAACGCGGTCAAAGAAACCAGCATGCATTGCGCCTTTAGGGCTAAAGATTTCGCCATTGATAACGCAGCGATTAAAATGACTTTTCGTCAAATGATATCGGCCCATTTCAATCCCAAAATTATGCATGGTCATGCCAATCAGTGTCTCGTTGAGGCCGACTTTAAAATCACCCTCTTTAATCATGGAGTAATCACAAGCGAGCGCGAGAAACGCGCCCATAGCAATCGTGTGACCCGGCGCTGCCATAATAACAGGACGCGGGAAGGCCATTATGCGGCGTGCAAATTTAGACCCCTTGGAGGTGAGCTCGAGGGCGTCTTGCGGCCCGCTTCCCATTTCCTTGAGATCAAAGCCGCCGGACATCATGCCGTCTCGTCCCGTGATAACCACAATCGCATCAGCCGCTTCGGCTTCGTCTAAAGCCGTGTTCAGCTCCATCCACGTTTGCGCGCCAAGCGCATTGGCTTTACCATCGTCCATCGCAATAATAGCAACGCCGTCTTTTATCGTCGTTGTAAGTTTGCTGCTCATGACTACGCCTGCTTTGCTAGAATTTTATTGATAGTGTCGCCTTTTAGGTCATCAACTGAGGCCTCGATACCCATCTTATTTGCTAGCGCGACGACATCTTTTTCAAGCATCTTAGTCAAAGCGGATTTCGTATAGGTTCCGCCGTCAGCTTTACGGCCAAACTTTCCGTAAAATGTCTCGCCAGATTTTGCCATTTCGCGAAGAAGTTTAGGCACTTCAAATTGCGGGCCATAAGCTTCTAAAAGCTCGTCTGCACGTTTTACAAAACGCTTCGCGCCAATGGTGTCGATGAAGCTAATTGCACCGCCCGTGAACGGGGCAAACCCCCAACCAAAGATAGACCCAAGATCAGCTTCCCGCGGGTCATGAATGATACCTTCAGCCATTGTCCGCGCGGCCTCGATAGCTTGGGCATACATAAGGCGGTCTTTAATATCTTTCACATTTGGTTGCGGGTCTTGAAGACCGTTCACAGCAAATTGTCCAAGTTCAGGCCAGAGGTGCTTTTCACGTCCTTCATAGACATAAAAGCCTTTACCATTCTTACGGCCATAACGCTCTGCGTTATACATATGATCAATAATCACATCGCCTTTGCCGACAACATATTGACTGCCAAGATCCTGTTTAGTTTGTGTCATAACCTTATAGGCCAAGTCGATTGCAACTTCGTCCTGTAGAGACAGTGGTCCAACTGGCATACCTGCCATTTTACCCGCATTTTCAATCAAGGCTGGCTTCACGCCTTCTGAGAGTAAGTTATACCCTTCTTGAATATAGCGCATCACACAACGGTTGGCATAGAAGCCGCGCGTGTCTTCGACAACGATTGGCACTTTGCGAATTTTTGTGACGAAATCAATCGCGCGAGAAATCGCATAATCAGATGTCTTCTCACCTTTGATGATTTCGACGAGCATCATCTTATGCACGGGGCTAAAGAAGTGAATACCAATGAAGTTATCAGGACGCACAGAGGCCTGTGCCAAATCTGAGATTGGAATAGTTGATGTATTCGAACCAAAGACAGCTTTATCGCCAATAACCTCTTCGGTCATCTTTGTGATTTTGGCTTTCAGCTCTGAATTTTCAAAAACAGCTTCGACGATAAGGTCAACGTCTTTGAGTTTTGAATAATCCGATGTTGCCTCAATACGGCCAATAATAGCATCCGCTTTTTCTTGCGTTGTTTTTTTGCGCTTCACGCGCTTTGTTTGCTCATCGATTGTGAACTGCTTACCTTTGTCCGCGCCTTCTTGGTCACGGTCAATGAGGACAACATCTATGCCAGACATAGCCGAGACATAAGCCACGCCTGCGCCCATAAAGCCTGCACCGATAACGCCAACCTTTTTAATGTCGCCTTTAGTTTGTCCTGCTGGACGGGCTTCACCTTTTTCCAAAGCTTGCTTGGAGAGAAAGAGCGAGCGCACCATATTCCCAGACTCAGGCCGAAGCATCAGGTCACAGAAGTAACGGCTCTCGATACGAAGTGCAGCGTCCATAGGCACAAGGGAGCCTTCATAAACACAGGCAATGATATTGCGCAGAGACGGATAGTTACCAAAGCTCTCTTTATTGACCATTGCATTCGCGCCTGCGAACATTTGGTAACCTTGCGCCGTATAAGGCGCTCCGCCAGGGAATTTAAACCTGTCCATATCCCAAGGCTGCTTGGCTTTGGGATTATCTTTACACCACTGTTTTGCGGTATCAATTAAGTCAGCAGCTGGCACTGCGCCGTGGAAAATACCCATGGCTTGCGCTTCTGCGGCTTTCAACTGCTTACCTTGCAAGAGAACACCAGAGGCATTCATCAATCCGACCAAACGCGGCAGACGCTGCGTACCACCAGCCCCGGGCAAGAGACCAATAAGCGCTTCAGGAAGTCCCACTTTTGCGCTCGGGTTATCAGAGGCTACAAAACGGCCCGTACAGGCCATAACAAATTCAAAACCACCGCCAAGCGCGAGGCCATTAAGCGCCGCCGCAACAGGTTTACCGCAAGTCTCAAGGTCACGAAAAAGCATGTTCAGCTTATAAACATTTTCAAAAAGCGCTTTCTTAGCGCCCTCTGGGTCTTTCGCCATTTCAGCGCGTGCACCCGCCAAATTGCCGCCCATTTCTTCGAGGTCTGCACCCGCGCAAAACGCTTTTTTGCCAGAGGTAATCACCGCGCCTTTGATGCTCTCATCCGATTTAATCATATCGGTAAGTTCAGCAATTTCACTCATGGAACTTTTATTTAGAACGTTCATGGAACGCTCTGGCATATCAAATGTGACAAGCAATATGCCGTCAGCATCTTTATCTAATTTAAAATTTTTCATTTTATATCTCTGTACAAATCTATCTAATTAAACGCGTTCAATAATTGTCGCTGAGCCCATGCCGCCGCCAACACAAAGCGTGATAAGCGATGTCTCTTTGTCAGAGCGCTCTAACTCATCCACCATTGTCCCAAGGATCATTGCGCCTGTTGCGCCGAGCGGATGACCCATCGCAATCGCGCCGCCATTGACGTTAATTTTATCATGACCAATATTGTGGGCTTGCATGAAACGAAGAACCACAGAGGCAAAAGCTTCATTGAGCTCATAAATATCAATATCTTCAACTGACATGCCCGCGCGTTTAAGGGCCTTCGCAGCCACAAATTCTGGGCCTGTTAGCATAATAGTAGGTTCGCTGCCGATTTCAGCAAAGGCCTTGATGCGGGCACGGGCTTTCAGGCCAAGCGCTTCGCCCATTTCCTTTGTCCCGACAAGGACAGCCGCCGCGCCGTCAACGATGCCAGAACTATTACCCGCATGATGAACATGCTTAATGGCTTCAAGCTCTGGATATTTTTGCAGCGCCACATAATCCATACCCGGCATAACTTTACCCAAGGCTTCAAAAGCTGGGTTTAAAGAGCCCAGTGACTGCATGTTTGTTTCAGGACGCATATGCTCATCATGAGCCAAAATTGTAACGCCCATTTGATCTCTGACAGGGACGATGGATTTTTTGAAACGGCCTTCGTCCCACGCTTTTTTGGCCCGCTTTTGCGACTCTACAGCATAGGCGTCACAATCATCGCGAGAGAAACCATATTTCGTGGCAATCAAATCTGCAGAAATACCCTGCGGCACAACTTGGTGATCAAAAGCAATCGCTGGGTCAACGCCCATTGCGCCGCCGTCGCTGCCCATTGGCACGCGGGACATATGCTCAATACCGCCGCCAATTGTCATATCGGCCATGCCAGACATAACTTTGGCCGCCGCCATATTTACGGCTTCTAGGCCTGAGGCGCAAAACCGGTTGATGGTAACGCCAGCCGCGCCTTGAGCATAATTCGCTGTAATCGCCGCGGTCCGCGCGATATCCGCGCCTTGACCTGCAACGGGTGAGACACAGCCCATGATGATGTCATCGACTTTAGACGTATCAAGGTCATTACGGTCACGAAGGGCTTCGAGCTGTTGTGTTAACAAAGAGAGCGCTGTGATTTCATGTAGAGCGCCACTCTTTTTACCTTTACCGCGCGGCGTTCTTACCGCGTCAAAAATATATGCATCTGCCATGTTAGGCTCCTTTAGTATTCGTATGGTATGTGTTTATGGTCGTATTTAACGAGAGTCTTTACAAACTCTCGTGATTGTTTTTACAGCCTCGTTTTACAGGCTGCGCGCGATGACCATTTTCATGATTTCATTTGTTCCACCGTAGATTTTTTGAACTCTAGAATCGCGGTACATACGGCCAATACGGTATTCATTCATAAATCCGTAGCCGCCATGAAGTTGCAGGCAGCGGTCAATGACTTCGCATTCTTTATCTGTGACCCAATATTTGGCCATTGACGCCGTCACTGTATCCAGTTCACCGCGCAGATGTTTCGCAGCGCAGTCATAGGTAAATGTCTTAGCGACTTGTACTATTGTCTTACATTCCGCGAGTTCAAATTGTGTATTCTGAAAGGCCATAATTGGTTTGCCGAAAGCTTTACGCTCTTTGACATAGTCAATCGTTAGCTCAAGCGCGGCTTCCATTTGCGCCACGCCTTGAACGGCAATGTTGAGACGCTCTTGGGGGAGCTCTTTCATAAGCTGAATAAAGCCTTGGCCTGTATCTTCGCCCAGTAGCGCGTCAGCAGGGACCTTCATATCATCAAAGAAAAGCTCAGCCGTATCTTGCGCGTCCATCCCGACTTTATCTAGAATACGGCCGCGGCGGAAACCTTCCAGATCATCTGTTTCAACAACCATCAATGATTTAGAATGTTTGCCCTCACCGCCTGTATCACAAACGATGATAATAAGGTTGGCTGTGCCGCCATTTGTGATGAAGGTTTTAGAGCCGTTGATAATCCAGCCATTGCCGTCTTTTTTGGCATTGGTTTTAACGCTTTGAAGGTCTGAACCCGTTCCCGGTTCGGACATTGCAATCGCGCCAACAAGCTCACCAGAGGCCATGCGCGGAAGCCATTTTTGCTTCTGCTCTTCTGTCCCGTAATGCAAGATATAAGGCGCAACAATTGCGTTATGAAGCGAGAGACCAAAGCCGTCCACATTGGCTTTGACAAGCTCTTCCATGATAATCATTTCATGGCGGTAATCACCACCGCCCCCGCCATATTCTTCCGGGATAGCGCAGTTCAAAAGCCCCATCGCGCCCGCTTTATTCCAATATTCGCGGTCAACGACTTTGTTCTTGCGAAACTTTTCAGAATGCGGCGCCATTTCACGCTCGTAAAAGCCGTACACAGCTTCGCGGAAAATATTGATATCTTCCTCAGCATACCAATCAGGGTTTTTAAAATCTATTGCAGCCATTATTTTTCTTCTTTATCTTTAAAGGTTACCGAACAATCTAGTTACTTGTCATATTAAAATGCCGCAGCTTCGAGCGCCATAAGCGGCTCTGCGCCTGTTTTAATTTTCGCCAAATGCGCGTCCATCATAGGCAGCATACGCAATACGAAATAACGGCCCGTGATGATTTTGTTTGTGTAGAACTCATCATTAGATCCCGCGTCAATTGCGGCTTGCGCAACAAGCGCCATTTTTGCCCACATGTAAGCCAAGGTCGTCAGGCCCATCATATGCATATAATCAGTTGACCCAGCGCCCGCATTATCAGGATTAGTCATGCCGTTTTGCATCAACCACATCGTGCCTTCGGTCAGTTTTTGCTTTGAGGTTTTAAGACCGTCCATAAATTCAGAGAGGTTTTCATTATCAGAATTTTCACCCAAGAACGTATCAATTTCGCCGTTTAAACTCATCAAAGCACGGCCGCCTTTACGGGCAAGTTTACGGCCCACAAGGTCAAGCGCCTGAACGCCGTTTGCGCCTTCATAAATCAAGGCAATACGCATATCCCTAACAAACTGGCTCATGCCCCATTCTTCGATGAAACCATGTCCACCAAAAATTTGCTGACAATCGAGTGTCGTGAGCATTGCTTTGTCCGTCAGGTAGCCTTTAATCACAGGCGTTAAGAGACCGAGATAATCATCGCATTTTTCGCGAAACTTTTCATCTGGGTGCAGACCTTCTAAATCTTCGAGCATTGTCGCCCAATAGATCAAAGCGCGCGCACCCTCATTAAAGGCGCGTGTTTCCATGAGCATACGGCGCACATCAGGATGAACTATGAGCGGATCGGCTGGACCTGCTTCATTTTTAGGTCCCGTGAGACTGCGGCCTTGCAAGCGGTCTTGCGCATATAAAACGGCATTTTGATAGGCCACTTCTGATTGTCCGAGGCCTTGCATGCCAACGCCCAAACGTGCCTCATTCATCATCACGAACATAACTCGCAGGCCTTTATTCTCTTCGCCCAAAAGATAACCCTCCGCGTCATCATAATTCATGACGCAGGTACAGTTACCATGAATACCCATTTTCTCTTCGATAGACCCGCAAGACACAGCATTGCGCTCTGCTGGGTTTTCATCTTTATCAAGTTTGAATTTGGGTACAATAAAGAGAGAGATACCTTTGACGCCTGCGGGCGCGCCTTCGATGCGCGCCAAAACCAAGTGAACGATATTCTCTGCCATATCATGTTCACCAGCAGAGATGAAAATTTTCTGGCCCGTAAGTTTATAAGACCCATCCGCTTGAGGCACGGCTTTTGTTTTCAAAAGCCCCAAGTCTGTACCACAATGCGGTTCGGTGAGGTTCATCGTGCCTGTCCATGTGCCCGCCGTCATTTTTGGCAAGTAGGTTTTCTTTTGTTCATCCGTACCGCCAATGCCAATGGCTTTGGCCGCACTGCCTGTGAGGCCCGGGTACATCGCAAAGGCCATGTTAGCCGCTGACTGCATTTCCCCTGTCGCTGTACTCCAGATACTTGGCATACCCATGCCGCCATACTCTGGCGACTCCGAGAGTCCCATCATTCCACCCGCAACAACTTGATGATAGGCTTCAGTAAATCCAGTTGGCATTGTAACCGAGCCATCCTCATTACGCGTACAGCCCTCGTGATCACCAACCACATTAAGCGGAGTTAGAACTTCGGAAGCAAATTTTGCGCTCTCTTCGAGAATGGCGTCTAGCGTTTCAGTATCAGCTTCAGCATATTTTTCATATTCTGTGAGTTGACCCACATTGAGCATTTCTTGCATCACAAATTTCATGTCACGAAGTGGCGGGTTATAAATTGGCATATTTTAAAGTCCTCTAGTCTTGGCTATATAAGTCTTAGCTATCTAATATTAGTTATTTAATTATTGACCATAGCTGTTGGGCTATGGGATTTTGGTTGAAAATCATCAGCAGTTTCTTCAATAAACGGCGTCTGAGAAAATTTGGCTTCATAAGCCTTCGCGAGATCAAAAACGCCCCCAGCATCACCAAAATCGTCCGGGGACTTTTTGATGTGTTCATCAATGATGTCACACATTTCAGTCATGTCGCGCGCTAAATTTGCAATATCTTCACGGCGCCGCTTTAATGAACTGATGACGTGCCTAAAATTCTTTTGCCGGCGCAACAGCTCTACACGGTCTGTGACATGTCCATCCGTGACCTCTAAGACTTCTTTTATATCATCGAGCGAAAAGCCAAGTCGCTTCCCCCTCATAATCTGCTCAAAACGTTGGTAATCTTTACCATCAAAAATTCTAGCCCCGCCATCGCGAGAGGGCGTTAAAAGACCTTTATCTTCATAAAACCTGATAGTTCGAGGAGTCACATCAAACATTTTGGCAAAATCACGGATACCCCACTGAGTTTCAGTCGTAATGTGGCCAGATAGGGGTTTCATGCTCTTTTAGTAGTTAACGTTAACGTCAACGTCAACAACTTTCACTTTAAAATTTAAAAAAAAGTCAAGAACTGCGGAAAAAGTTAACACTTTAACGGCCCGTTAACCACAATTGCCCAGTACATACAGCAATACATACATAAGTTTGTTCGACCACGGCTATAATCGCATGGTCTGTCTTTAAAAGGTTTCGGGGAAAAATGACTAATTCTACGCCAAAAGACAAGACAGCCGTAAAAGATACAAAAACCAAGAAAGTTGCGCGCACAACGACCGCTAAAGCTAAGCCTATCACGACGTTACGCGCAAAGTCTGCAACGTCTGCTAAGAAACCAATAGCTAATAAAACGGCGCCTAAAAAGACTTTATCTAAAACAGCCCCGACATCGCTTAAAGAACTAAACAGTTCAATTGCCAGTCTTGAAACGCGCATGAAGCGCGCGGATACACTGACACGTAAAAGCGTCAACGCGCTCGAAACCGCTATAATAACTTTAGACGAGCGCACGCGGTCTAAAAGCTCGACAGACAAAGCCGCCCTGACGCGCAAAGTCAATGAGCTGTCTAGTCGATTAACCGATATGGTTGAGCAAACACAGAATGCTGTAAACACAGAATTAAAGACCGCCTTATCTAATCCTTCTGTAGAAAATCTAAAATCGGCTATCGTCAGAGCGGACCAAAGACTTTCTCAAGCTGAAGCGGTGCAAACAGAAGCCATTACTAAAATAAATCGCCACTTAGCATCTATGGCAACAGCTATAGACGCGCGTATTGCGCAAGAAGAAACAAGCCGAACGCAGGCGATTGAAGCTTTAAAAGCCGAAACGGCAGTGAAAATTGATACAGTTGAGCAAGACACGGCAAACGCCCTTGGTAATATTGGCGATAAAATCGTTGAACTTTCCGATGAAATTAAGCGCCGCAGCGAAATCAATGAGCTATCTATACGGGAAAAAATTTCTGAAATTGCTCTAAAAACACAAACCGATTTCAAAGATTATAAAGCAAGCCTTGAAACTCAAATTGAAACTCAAATCGAAAATGCGGTAGAAGCCCCCGCGCCAGTAGATAGTGGTGAAACACGTAAATTAGAGCGTACAATTTTCAGACTTACAAGCCGTTTGGAAGAACTTGAAAATAATTTTAACGCCGTGAGTTCGAAAGCCTCAGCCCCGCCGCCGCCTCCAGCGCCAGCACCTCTAGCAGATGCCACACCGCCAATTCTCAGCGTCGTCGCGACTCAGCCTGTAACGTCATCCATACCAGATGCCTTTACGCCTATCCCGCAAAAAACCCAAACCATACCAACACCCCCATATGCGGATACGCAAGTCGCTCAAAACATCGAACCTCAAGCGCCTTCAATACAAGATGTTCACATCCCGCAAGAATTCATTCCAAAGAATTTTCAGCACGCGCCGGTTCAGAAGACTATTCAGCCACAGCTCACACCAGAGCCTTTGCCAGTTACACCGCCTGCACCTATCCCTGCCGTGCACAAAACGCATCAGGCCTCTGAAATTCCTCAAGTTTTAGAAAATATCATGCCTGCACCCGTTGTGCCCGCGCCCACTATGCGTGTTGAGCAAAACAATAACCCGTTGCCGTCAATGGATATAGCGCATCAGACTTATGCAAACCCTGCCTATGCAGAAAATGACGATACAATGGCGAATATTCGTATCGGCGGAGCACCAGAGAAAAGCTTTAAATCACCCAAATTAAGTGGACGTAATCTACGTGTTGCAGCTCTTGCAACAGGCGTTGCAGTCCTAGGGCTGGTCGCAACCAAAGGCCTATTAGGCAACAATGACGGCAATAACTCCACTCAATTCACACAAAATGGAGCGGCAACACCCGCTGTGGATACATCACAAACTGGCGCTCACGTCGTCATAGAGCCAATCGGTAGCTATGCAGATAACAAAGCTCCAACTGTAACGGGTGAAGACGCAAACACTTTAAATGCGGCGGCTGGTGCAGGCGATTCTATCGCGCAATTCCAATTAGGCTTATCATATTTGGAGCAAGGTAGAACGAATGAAGGCGTCGACCTTATTCGTAAATCAGCCAATCAGAATCAACCTGCGGCGCAATACCGTCTCGCAAAACTTTATGAAGTCGGCGAAGGTGTGCCTCAAGACGCAAATATGGCAAGACAGCTCACCGAACGCGCTGCGCGCAATGGCAACCGGATAGCGATGCATGACTTAGCCCTTTATTATGCTGAAGGTCGCGGGGGTATTACTGCAGAACTTCCAGTGGCGGCAAATTGGTTCAAAAAGGCAGCTGAACGCGGCGTTGTCGATTCACAATTCAACCTTGGTGTTTTGTTTGAAAGCGGCCAAGGCTTGCCTAAAAGCATGGCAGACGCCTTTGTTTGGTACTCTATAGCCGCCTCACAAGGCGATCAATTTGCTAAAAAGCGTATTGAGGTTTTATCGAATACAATGACACCCGCCAGCCTAAACGCGGCTCAAGTAAAAATTGCTGAATTCAAGCCTGTAAAAATTGATGAAACAGCCAATGGAATTTTTAGAAATGTTGCTTGGGCAAAACCTGATACGTCATTAGCAGACAAAGTAACGCAAGTTAAAGAAGTTCAATCATTGTTGAATGAATTGGGTTATGACATTGGCGGCGCAGACGGATCTGTGGGTCCGCGCACACGGTCAGCTATTATCAGTTTTGAACAAGCCAACGGCCTGCCACAAACAGGCCGCGTAAATACGGCCTTGCTTGACCGCTTAGAACTCGCTGCAGGCGCATAACGCATAGCATTATTTACCCAAACCTATCTGAGTGATATACCGCGCGCATGAGCGCAGTATCTATCACTATCATTAATGCACAATCAGATAGCGATGTCGCGTATGTTAAAACGATATTTCTTGAATATATGAGCTTCATTGAAGACTTTCTTGGCGAGTCGCTCGGCTTCCAAGGCACAGACGTCGAGTTCTCCACTTTTCCCCAAGCCTATGAAAGCTTATGGCTTGCCAAGCTGGGTAATTTACCCGTGGCGGCCTGCGGCATCAAAAACCACAAACCCGGAATTTGTGAATTAAAGCGCCTCTATTGCCGCCCCGCAGGACGCGGTCATCAATTGGGTTCAAAACTCACACAAGCCGCCATTAATTACGCCCGTATCCAAGGCTATACACAGATGTATCTCGATACAGACCGCGGCCTCACCCAAGCCAATAAGATATACGAAAATTTAGGATTCAAAGACATTGAACGCTATTACGACAACCCTATGGGATGCTCACGTTATATGGCTTTAACGCTTTAAGCGGTGACCCAGTTAAGACTAGCGCTATTACTCCAACTCACTTCAACACTCACGGCCCCGGCAGAGGCTTAGTTTGGGCGGTTTTAGGACATTCAGGTATTTGACCTTTAGATTGTGGTATCCACCCCTACTTCATGAACATAAATCTCCTCTATTATTAAATTGCGCCTGAATTAAGTCGGCGTTACATCTAGCCCCTATGACAAAAGATATAGACATTGGTATTTTGGGGGCTGACGGCCGTATGGGCGGGGCGATATTACGTGCCTTGGACGCGGAGCCTCGGGCGAAATTAACCGTCGCCCTGACAGCGCCAAGCTCTACTTATATCGGCCAAGATGCAGGCGACGTTGCAGGCTTTAAGACTTGTGGTGTTAAGCTCACCTCCGACATTCGCGCTGGCCTCGAGTCCTGCGATGTCCTCATTGATTTCTCATCCCCTAAAGCCGCGATTGACGCCGCCCTCGCAATGCACGGCACGCGGTGCCATACGCTCGTGACGGGCACGACGGGATATAACGAAACAGAGGAAAAAGCGCTGCTCGCGGCGGCTAATAATATCACGCTCTTAAAATCAGGAAACTTCTCTTTCGGCGTCAATATGCTCGAAGCTCTCATTGAACTTGCCGCAGGCAAACTCCGCACGGGCTGGGACATTGAAGTTCTGGAAATGCATCACAAACACAAAGTCGACGCGCCCAGCGGTACGGCGCTCATGCTCGGCGAAGCGGCCGCCAAAGGACGCGGCGTATCGCTTAAGGAAACACAAGTCCTCTCGCGCGAAGGGGTTACTGAGCCTCGCACTGAGGGTCAAATTGGCTTTGCGGCCTTACGCGGCGGCGGCGTGATCGGCGCGCATGAAGTGCGTATTGCGAGCGAGCTTGAAATGATTACGCTCTCCCATGACGCCTTTGACCGCTCCGTCTTTGCTAAAGGCGCTGTTGCGGCCGCGATGTGGGCGGCGGAAAAACCCAAAGGGCTTTACGACATGAAAGATGTCTTGGGACTTAAAACATAATGCCCATTGCGTTATTAGATAGATCTGTTTTTCGTCTCTCTGGCGAAGGCGTTACTGAATGGCTCGATGGGCTTATCACCAATAGTTTGAAGGCCCCTCTCACCTTCACCGCCCTATTAACGCCGCAAGGTAAAATTATTGCGGACTTCTTTGTGACCAAAGAGGGCGATGACCTGCTCATTGATACGCCGACAAAGTTTACGGCTGACCTGTTTAAGCGCCTGCGTATGTATAAGCTTCGCGCGCCTATCGAAATTACAGACATCACCGAAACACATAATGTCTATGCAATATGGGACGGCGAAGGGGACGAAGGCCATGCCGACCCGCGTCACAGTTCCCTTGGACGGCGCCTAATGAGTTCTGCCTTCTTGGACGCAGATGGGGATTATGACGCCCACCGTCTTTCTCTTGGGGTCGCCGATAGCGCGCTAGACTTCGAAACGCTCACGACCTTCCCGGCAGATGCCAATATGGACCTCATGAACGGCGTCGACTTTAAGAAGGGCTGCTTCGTTGGCCAAGAAGTCGTCTCACGGATGAAACGCATGACAACGGTTAAGAAACGTATGCGCGGACTTATTTTGCAAAGTGAAACCAAGACAGGCGACAAAATCATGGCGGGTGAACGCGTTATCGGCGACGTTTATCATGCGCATGAAAATCTAGCCATGGGCCTCATCAGACTTGACCGCTTGAGCGCCGCCGACGTAAACCCAACAATCAATGACATCCCTGTCACGATTATGGATTCAATCGATGGACATAAAACGTAACAACCCCGCTGCCCTTGCCCGCTTTGCCGCGCTCAATGCTGCATGGATAGAAGACATGCACCATCTGGAAGAGAGCGACAAATTAATGGTCGCTCATCCCGAAATTTACACACAAAATGGCAATCATGTTTTTTCTGTACACATAGACGATGAAGTTGCAGGTGCCTGCGCCCTTAAGAAACATGATGATGGACGTTATGAGTTGACCAAAATGGCGGTTGATTCAAAATTTCAAGGCCGTGGTATCGGACAACATATCATGAGCGCCGTTGAGGCCTATGCCAAAGACGAGCTGGGTCTTACTTACTTATTTCTGCTCTCCAATACGCGTAATGAAGCGGCGCTAAGACTATATGCCCGCAATGGCTGGAGCGTAAATCACGAAGGCCCTCACCCCGTTTATCAACGCGCAAATATCGGGATGGAAAAACACCTTTAAGCTTTGCAGATGTAGCGACATCCAAATCACAAACATTATGACCTCACGCGTGCGTGATGAGCCAATAGATAAAAGCATCTCGACTTAGGCCCTCGTCTACCGCTATGTGTCTCATGTGTTAAATGGAGGACATCATGGCAGATTTAATTCGCGGAAAAATTTACGACAACATTATGCAAACTATGGGCAATACACCGCTCGTACGCTTTCCGCGTATCACAGAAGGCCTGCCTGCTGATCTTTGCTATAAGTTAGAATTTTTTAATCCAATCGGCTCTGTCAAAGACCGTATTGCGATTTCAATGATTGAAGACCTTGAAGCCACAGGTAAGCTTAAACCTGGCGGGACTATCGTCGAGCCGACATCAGGCAATACAGGAATTGGCGTGGCATTTGCCGCCGCGGCCAAAGGCTATAAGGCCATTCTGGTGATGCCAGAACAAATGTCGGTTGAACGCCGTAAAATGATGAAAATTTTAGGCGCCGAGCTTGTCCTCACAGAAGCCTCAGGCGGCATTCCTGCGGCCCAAGCCAAAGCTGATGAGATTTGCGCGAATACGCCCGGCGCGGTCCAAGCAGGCCAATTTATTAATCCTGCTAACCCAGCCGTTCATTACAGAACAACAGGCCCTGAGATTTGGAATGATTGCGGCGGCGAAGTCGACGCCTTTATTTCAGGCGTCGGCACAGGCGGAACCATTACGGGCGCAGGACGTTTCCTGAAAGAAAAGAACCCGAATTGCCAAATCATTGCCGTTGAACCCGTTGGGTCCCCGATGATTTCCAAAGGCGAAAAAGGTCCGCATAAAATCCAAGGTATCGGCGCGGGCTTCCTGCCTGATATCCTCGACATAGATTTGATTGATGATGTCGTGACAATCGATAATGACGCCGCCTTTGGAACGGCTAAACATGTCGCCGCAGAAGACGGCGTTCCCATTGGCATATCCTCTGGCGCGGCTGTCGCCGCTAGTCTTATTGTCGCCGCGCGCCCTAATATGCGCGGCAAACGCATTGTGACAATCATTCCAAGTTTTGCAGAACGTTATCTCTCAACACCCCTTTTTGACTAATGGGGTTTAGGGCTTTTATTTAATGACCCCCGACTCCATCAAACGTTATGCGCGTCACTTAGTTCTCAAGGAAATTGGCGGGCCGGGGCAGCAAGCCTTATTGGCTGCGCGGGTGGCCATTGTCGGCGCGGGCGGTCTTGGCGGACCTGTGGGCTTATATCTTGCCGCCGCAGGCGTGGGACATATCACCATTATAGATGATGATATTGTTGACGCCTCGAACCTACAACGCCAAGTCCAATTTATAACAACCAATATCGGCATGGAAAAAGCCGTGGTCATGGCCGATACGCTCAAAGACTTAAACCCTGACATCATGGCCAAAGCTATCGTCTCTCGCCTGACCGCTGAAAACGCAGAGACATTGCTTAAGGATCATGATGTGATTATCGACGGAGTAGATGATTTTAGCTCGCGCTTTGCGATTAATGACGCCGCGCTTGCTTTAAAAACGCCGCTTGTCTCTGGCGCATTAGGCCGTTTTCAAGGCCAAGTCAGCGCGCATACATCAAATGGTACAGGCGCGTGTTACCGCTGCCTCGTTCCTGATATTCCACCAGAGGCTGAGACCTGTTCAGAGGTCGGTATTGTCGGCGCATTGGCAGGTATAATTGGCTCTGTCATGGCTTTGGAAGTTGTAAAAATCATCACAGGCGCAGGTCAGCCGCTCTACGGCAGACTCTGGCTATATGACGGATTAAAAGCGGAGGCGCGCACCATCACGCTACCTCAAGACCCGCGTTGCACAGCCTGTGCAGGGCGGGCCTCTTAAGAGACGTTTTATTTAAAACGCTTACCCTTTAATCCACCTGAAAAGCGGGAATTGTGGGAAATACCGTTAACACCGTAAAAACGGTTATTAGACCGCCCGTTAAAACCTCTGTTGGATTGGCCAGAAACAAATCTTTGACCACCAAAACGACTGCGGTTTTGACTAAAAATTTCATTATCCGTGAAAGCAATGCGCCTGTCTAAATCAAGACGTTGTTGCGCAATGTTTTTTTCCGCATTTAATTTCGCATTCGCTTGACGGTTTTGATTATCAACACGCTTTTCTGCGATTCTCACTGACTGCAAAGCCGTGACAGCTTGATAATTCAAATGCGTGGCATTTCCACGGTATACTTTCACGCCAGCTTCTTGATTGGCATGAAAACCAGCGTCCCCAGCATGGGCTGTGGCGCCAGTAAAACCGCAAACACTTAGAGTTACGGCGACTGTAGAGATAATTTTTTTCATTTTTTGACTCCATTCACAGCGTACATCATGCCTGAAATGAGGCGCTACACTAGGCCTTACGTCTAAAAAGCGAGTCACATAAATGTTAGTATCGCCTGTCATGAAGCCGTATCATTTTAAAACACCTTAAAGACGCAGCCGGTTTTCAAACAAAACATCAAAGTCTGGCTGCACGTGTTCAAGGTAATAATGATAGTCTTTATCCAAACGGGGCTTTGTTTCAGGGGCGCTTACGAAGCCCGTAGAGCTTTGGACCGACTTATACCAATACGGCGCCCACGCCCCGTCCTCGGGCCGCGCGCCCGCCTTCCATGACAACATCGACCTATCCCAAGCTATATCAATAGCGGCGCAAAGCGCTTCAAGAGACGCCTCTGGGTTTTGCAAAATATCCAAACTATCAATAACGGGCGGGCGGCCAAGTGTATCCCAAAGACGGCGTTGCGCGCCGTAGCCTAAATCATCAATCTCAAAGCTCTCACGCCCCCGCGCATAAGACGCGATAACGCGAATAGGGTCCCTGATAAGGAAAAAATGTTTGGCCGTCTTCGTCCAATCAAGAGGGAAACCTTCAACCATATGATGGGGCATATGTTTCTGGAAACTATAAGCGGCCTTGGTTGGAGCCAAACAAAGTTGTTCAACCTTGAAAGGATCAGTTTCATGCCGCAAAAGCGTTTCTTCCCGTCCGGGGTGGGCTATGCCTGTCGCTTTAAGAAAGGGCGCAAAGAAAGGCTCATCTATCACCGAGCAATCGCCACGGGAGCCAAAACTGCGCATCATCGCCGTCGAGAGATTACGCGGCCCCGACCACATGGCTATAATCATGAGGGGGTAATCATTAAGCGGTATCTGCGTGAATATGTTTTAGATAAAGCCCTTGAAGGCGCTCGACCATAGGCCCGCGCGTACCGCTACCGATTTTGCGGCCATCGATTTTACCGACAGGCGCAAGGCCTGCGAAGGTTCCCGTCGTAAAGGACTCGTCCGCGCTATAACATTTCATAAGGCTAAAGTTTTTCTCAAAGACGGGAATATCATTAGCTTTACATAAGTCGATTATTTTACGGCGCGTAATTCCGCCCAGACAATAATCCCCGCTAGATGTCCAGACCTCGCCTTTGCGGACAATAAAGAAATGCGTTGAATTACAGGTCGCAACAAAACCTTGCGGGTCAAGCATCAAGCCCTCATCTGCTCCCGCTTCAATCGCTTGGACACAGGCCGTAACGCAATTAATTTTTGAATGTGAATTAAGCCCTGGGTCTTGCACATCCGAGCGGCCGCGCCGCACAGACACCGTATAAAGCGAGAGCGGTTTTTCCGCCGTCTTCGGGTCTGCTTTTTTAAATTCAGGCGCAATCACAATTGTCGCCTCGGAGATAACAACACGCGGGTCTTGATAGGGCGTAGAGCGAAGGCCGCGCGTGACCATCAAGCGGATATGCACATCCTCGGTCATATCATTTGACGCGAGCGTCTCGTAAAGGCGCGTGCTCATTTGCTCTTGTGTAATGCCAATATCAAAACCAAGCGCCGCCGCGCCCTCCCAGAGCCTATCAAGATGGTCTTGTAGAAAAGCAATTTTACCTTGGTGAACCCGAAGCCCCTCCCAAATACCATCCCCCAGCATAAAACCAGAATCAAACACATTCACAACGGCCTTATCGCGCGGCAGAAGCCTGCCGTTTATATTAAAATTGACCGATGCGTTGCGAGGATCAGGAATATAAGCATGAGAACCAAAAGACATAATTACGTCTATCAC
>JALZWM010000038.1 GCA_023300105.1 Hellea sp. | reverse complement strand
CGGAAAATTTGGTAAAATTACGCATACTGTATCAATGTTGTCCTTGGATAATGCCTTTACGGATGAGGATGTGTCTGATTTTTGTGCGCGGGTGAAGCGCTTTCTTAGCCTTGGTGAAACAGCCCAAATATCTTTCACCGCAGAGCCAAAGATTGATGGGTTATCGGCGGCGCTGCGTTATGAAAATGGTAAGCTGGTATCAGGCGCAACACGCGGAGATGGTAAGGTCGGGGAGAATGTGACCGCTAATCTGTCAACTGTCGACAATATCCCTAAGAGACTTTTGGGGTCTGGTTGGCCTGACATTCTCGAAGTGCGCGGCGAGGTCTATATCGACCACATCGATTTTAAATCTATGAACGAGGCGCAACTCAAGGCGGGTAAAGAGGCTTATAAAAATCCGCGCAATGCGGCGGCAGGGTCGCTTCGTCAAATCGATCCGTCTGTCACCGCCAGTCGTCCGTTGAAGTTCTTTGCCTATACTTGGGGAGAAATAAGCGCCCCCATCGCGCCGACCCAATTGGAAGCGGTAGAGCGCTTTGCAGCCTGGGGGTTTGATACCAATCCAAATATGAAACGCCATGGTTCGCCTGCGCAAATGATTGCGCATTACCACGAAATCGAAGAGAGACGGGCAGGTCTTGGTTACGATATTGACGGTGTTGTTTATAAGGTTGATGACTTGGCTCTACAGGAACGCCTTGGGTTTGTGTCCCGCGCGCCGCGCTGGGCTATAGCGCATAAATTTCCTGCGGAAAAAGCTATCACGAAACTCGAAGCTATTGATATTCAAGTCGGGCGTACTGGGGCGTTAACGCCTGTTGCACGTCTCACGCCAATCACTGTTGGCGGCGTTGTTGTGTCTAATGCAACGCTCCATAATGAGGATGAAATAAACCGCCTTAAAGTCCGCGTTGGCGACACGGTTGAAATACAGCGCGCAGGGGATGTCATCCCGCAAGTGCTCCGCGTTATTGGGGATGTTTCAGGCCGCGTTGAAGACTTTCAACTGCCGCTAAGCTGCCCTGTTTGCAGCGCCGAGGCGGTACGCGATATAGATGAAAAAACAGGCCGTGTGGACGTGGTGCGCCGCTGTACGAATGGTCTTAACTGTCCTGCCCAAGCCATTGAAGGATTTAAACATTTTGTCTCTCGCCGTGCATTTGACATTGACGGTTTAGGCGCAAAACAGATTGAGTTGTTTTATGAAAAAAAGTGGGTTAAAGAGCCTGCCGATATTTTCAATTTGAACTATGATATGATTGCAAAGCTTGAGGGCTTTGGGCAAACCTCAGCGAATAATCTTGAAGCCGCTATTAATGCTCGCCGCGAAATCCCATTTGCTCGCGCGCTCTATTCGCTGGGTATACGCCACATCGGGCAAGGCAATGCAGAGTTAATCTCTAAGCACTATCTCTCATGGGTTAAAATGCAAAGCGCTTTAACAGCCGCGAAAACACATATCGGCGAAGATTGGGCAGACCTAATTTCCGTTGATGGTATGGGAGAGGCGGCAGCGGGCGGTTTGGTTGATTTTTTCAACGCGCCAAATAATGCTCAGATGATAAAGAACCTCATCGCGCCTTCTGGTCCTGTCACAGTCATTGACGCAGAAGCGCCATCTAAGGATAGTCCAGTTTCCGGAAAGGTCGTGGTCTTTACGGGTAAGCTTGAAAAATTCTCACGTGATGAAGCCAAGGCCAAAGCGCAAAGCCTCGGCGCGAAAGTTGCGGGTAGCGTTTCAGCGAAAACAGATATTTTAGTCGCAGGTCCGGGGGCGGGCTCTAAGCTCAAAAAGGCGACCGAGTTAGGCGTAAAAACAATGACAGAAGATGAGTGGCTTGAATTCATTCTCTAGACCGTTGAAGCGATATATAAAACACTAATCTTACCGCTTTTCTTTTATCGTCTCGTCTAAATTTTTCTATTCCATACTTAGCCGGTAATCTTAAATGCTCGCCGATAAAGCATGAATGACGCCGCGTATTTCAGCAAGGCCTTTCAATCTACCAACACCAGAATAACCTGGGTTGTTACTTTTATGTATATCGCCCATCATCTGGTGACCATGGTCTGGGCGAATAAAAATTTCATTCTGTGTCTCGCCAGCCTGACGCCGTTTATGTTCTTCAAGTAGCAAGTTTCTAATCACGCCGACCATGTCGATATCGCTATCTAAATGATTGGCTTCGTAAAATGAACGTTGCTCGCTTGGGTCACGGCTCACGCCGCGTAGGTGAGAAAAGTGAATGCGTGGTCCAAATGTTTTAGCCATTTGGGGTAAGTCGTTATCGGGACGGCTTCCATAAGTGCCCACGCATAAGGTAATGCCATTGGCGGGGCTGGGTGCAAGCTCGAATAATGTATTCAAATCATCAGCGGTGCAGATAATCCGCGGTAAGCCAAACATGTCGCGCGGAGGGTCATCAGGATGAATTGCAAGCTTCACGCCGTGCTCCTCCGCTAGAGGTAAAACCTTCTCCAAAAACCGAAGAAGGTTCGCGCGTAACGTTGCGCTATCTATAGCTTGATACTGCGCGAGCTGCTCGCGAAAACTTTCTAGATTGTAGCTGTCAGTCATCTTGCCCGGTAGCCCTGCGATGATGTTATTCGTCAGCTGTGTTCTTTCAGTTTGCTCCATGCTTTCAAAAGTCGCTTTAGCATCAGTTAATTCTTGTTCTGAGTAATCCTGTGCGGCGTTCTCGCGCTCTAAAATGTGTAAATCAAATGCAGCAAACTTCTTCTGGTCAAACTTTAGAGCGTAAGCCCCACTAGGAAGTTGAAATTTCAAATCCGTCCGCGTCCAGTCGATGACTGGCATAAAGTTATAGCAAATAGTTTTCACGCCGCACTTAGCGAGGTTCACCATCGATTGTGCCCACGCGTGAATGTATTTTTCGCAGCCTACCTTGCCTAGTTTAATGTCTTCATGCACTGGAATGCTTTCAACCACAGTCCAGTTCAGAGATTGTATGCCTTCGGGTGTAGCTTCAATGAGCTCTTTATAATCTTGTATCGCTTTTATTGTCCAAACTTCGCCTGCAGGTACAGTGTGTAGCGCGCTGACAATATCGGTCGCGCCTGTTTGCCGTATTTCATCTAAGCTAACAGGGTCATCAGGGCCAAACCATCTCCAAGATTCACGCATTTTTTCTCACTTAAATCTTATTAAATAAAGGTCCATTGCGCCTAAGTTTATACCATAATTATAGGCGTGCCTAGCGTTTGATTTGTGGCTAGGAGTAAAATGGATGAATGCGGCATGACAAGTTTCGTGATGGACAATGTTTCGTGTTAGCCCTAGATTTTTAAAAAAATGGGGACTTTAGTAATGGATAAAGTAGAGGAACTTACCTTCCGTCAAAAATTTGCGAAGGCACTCGCGTTATTTCTTCCGGGTATTTTCTTACTTGGCTTCAACTTAGGGACAGGTAGTGTCACAGCTATGGCTAAGGCTGGTGCAGAATACGGCATGACCTTATTGTGGACGATTGTTGTTTCCTGCCTCTGTACATTTTTCATGATAAATCTTTATGGCCGCTACACCTTAATCACTGGCGAGACTGCGCTTGAAGCTTTCAAGAAACATATTCATCCAGCTGTTGGAATTTATTTCATCACAGCCCTGACGCTAGGTGTTGCGGGCAGCGTGATGGGCGTGATGGGCATTGTCGCCGAGATTTGCTATGAATGGTCAAAGACCATGGTGGATGGCGGAATTGCGCCCATTTATTTCGCAGCCCTTTTTTCTGCCATTGTATTTTTTATATTCTGGAATGGTAAAACGCAATTCTTTGAACGCTGCCTCGCCGTTATCGTCGCTATTATGTCAGCGTGTTTTTTGATCAACTTTTTCATTATGATGCCGCCGCCAATCGACATTCTAAAAGGTTTAGTGCCGAACGTACCAAAAGTGTCTACAGGTTCAGGTGCGGGCCCGTTATTGGTGATTGCTTCTATGGTCGGCACCACCGTATTTTCAGGCCTTTTCATTATAAGAACGACGTTGGTTAAAGAATCTGGTTGGACATTGAAAGATGAAAAAACGCAGCGCAATGACGCTATGTTATCGGTGAGTTTGATGTTCATCATCAGCGCATCCATTATGGCCGCTGCCGCTGGCACGCTTCATGCGGAGGGGGTAGGGCTTTCGAAAGCGTCGCAAATGATTGAAATTTTAGAACCATTGGCAGGGTCTTTGGCAACAACATTATTCGCTATCGGTATCATCTCTGCTGGGGTGTCATCTCAATTTCCTAATGTGCTAATGCTTCCTTGGTTAATATGTGATTATACTGGCGCCAAGCGGGATATGACGCTTCCCAAGTACCGCATCATGGTTTTCTTGATTTCGCTACTCGCCCTTATCGTTCCCTTGTTTGGTGCGCGGCCAGTGCTAGTCATGATTGTTTCACAAGTTTTTAATGCTGTTATTTTACCTATGACGGTTGCTTGTATTTTCTATCTCAGTAACCGAAAGGATTTGATGGGCGCTTATAAAAGCAATCTAATGTCCAATGTTATTCTGGCCGCTATTTTACTGTTCTCCATCTTTACCTCTTTCATCGGCATAAAAGGTGTGTGGCAGTTGCTAGCAGTTTAAAATATGAACCGTCCTGCACTTTGTTTAACTCGCGTTACTGTTTGACCATTTTTGCACAAGCCTTCTTTAGCCAGGCTTTTACGTCACCTGTAAGGTCTTGGCCAATCGTATCCCAAACGCGTTTATGATAGGCATTTACATATTTAAGTTCTATCTCAGTCAGCATGTCTGTGACTATCAGGCTCTGAGCAATTGGGGCGAGGGTGAGCGTTTCAAAGCCGAGCATTAGCCGTTCTCCGCCTTTAATTTCAGTTGGCGCCGTAACGTATTGTAGGTTCTCAATGCGAATACCGTAACAATCTTCTTTGTAATAACCCGGTTCATTAGAGACGATCATTCCTGGGCGTAAGGCGACGTTACTCGGCGTTTTTGAAATACGCTGTGGTCCTTCATGAACACCGAGATAAACTCCGACGCCGTGACCTGTACCGTGATCGTAATCCAGTCCTTGTTGCCACAAGGCATGACGCGCGAGTACATCTAAGTTTGAGCCCGTTGTTCCATTCGGGAAGCGAACCAAAGCCAAAGAGATATGGCCTTTTAAAACGAGAGTAAAGCGTTCGCGCATTTCTTGAGATGGCTTACCAATTGGGACTGTGCGGGTGACATCTGTTGTGCCGTCTTGATATTGTGCACCTGAGTCGACAAGGTAGAGCGAACCTTTTTCAAGGTGTTTTGTGGTGGTTTTATTGACACGGTAATGAACATGCGCGCCATTTGATCCCGCGCCTGAAATGGTTTCAAAGCTAAGGTCTTTAAGAACGCCTGTTTCATGGCGGAACTGCTCCAGCTTTATAGCGGATTGGATTTCGTCATAAGTGCCGCTCTGTGCTTCGGTGTCGAGCCAGTGTAAAAATTTAATCAAAGGAACTGCGTCACGTTTATGCGCCCGCGTGGTTCCCTGTATTTCGGAAGGGTTCTTAGTGGCCTTTGGTAAGGCGATAGGGTCTTGACTTCGAATAAGTGTTGCGCCCGCATCTTCTAAG
>JALZWM010000037.1 GCA_023300105.1 Hellea sp. | reverse complement strand
TGTACCCAAAACCACTGTGCGGGTTTTTCTCGGATGCGGTCTTCAATGAATTTTGAAACTTGTTTGACGCCGCTTAAGACGTCCTGCTCGCGGTTGCCTGTGTTTTCCAAATTAATAGGCTCGTAAAAAGTTACGGTAAAATTCGACTTATCCCGTGTCACAGCCATGGGCAAAAGAGGGCGTCCTGTTTTGAGCGCCAAGCGCGTAGCCCCTTGCGCTGTCATGGCGGGTTCGCCAAAAAAAGGTACACTAAGACCCGTATTAAATTTTTGATCATTTAAAATGGCAATGCTCTCATTATCTTTTAAGGCCTGTAAAAGTTCACGTCCGCCTTTATGAGTGGATTTTTGTATGAGGAATTTCGTCCCGTATTTCTCCCGCTGACTGCGAACGCGTTTGTCTATGTGGGGATTGTTTATCTTGCGATATGTCACGCGCACAGGGTGGCCCGATTGGGTTAAGACTGTTGCCATCACTTCCCAATTGGCAAAATGCCCAGAAATAACAATAGCAGGCGTGTTGGCTTCAAATATTTCAAGGCCTTTTATCGTCACCTGCGCGTTATCGGCGAACGCTTTTACGCGGTGCATGACGGGAAACTCAGCAAAGGTTCGGCCTATATTTTCCCATTGCTGTTTAAGAAGGACGTCGATTTGGGCATCTGATTTTTCAGGGAACGCTATTTTTAACCCCACACGCGCAACCTTATGCTTGCTCGTTAAAGGCCCTATGGTTTTTACTAATCCGCCCCCGAAGGCTGAAATCGCGGCAAAAGGGAATAATTTTAAAACTAAGCTGATGAGGTCATAAACACAGGCCTCCAGCCGCCAGACAAGTTTTTTGCGGATATTCATTTTTTAGGTTTAACCTGCTCCACAATCGGATGTAGTAACCGACGCAATGTCAACTCATCTTCAAAAACAACGGAAATGGGCCACGGATGAACGCCTTTACGGTAGCCTTTGGGAAGGCGTACGTAATCTTTTTCTGTCGTGATAAGCGCTGCTTCATATTCGGAGGCGAGTAGAAAGAGGTTCTCAATATCCTTATCTTTATACTTATAATGATCTGCATAGGGCATCTCTTCGACAACCTTACCGCCGTGACGTCTGAGGCTATCAAAAAATTTATTGGGCCGTCCAATACCTGCAAAAGCATAAAGCTTACC
The DNA here is from genome assembly GCA_023300105.1 of Hellea sp. Classification (GTDB taxonomy): domain Bacteria; phylum Pseudomonadota; class Alphaproteobacteria; order Caulobacterales; family Maricaulaceae; genus Hellea. Next base: position 11,217 of record JALZWM010000037.1, on the reverse strand, counting down.
CTCAGGAGGAGGCGTTAGGGGCGCGAGATAGGCGGGTATAACGACTTGACCCTTGAGTTGCTCTGTGAGGTGTTCGTCGATTTCGAAATCTGGAGAGGGCTTCATAAGTATGACCGCATCGGCGCGTTTAAGCGATGGGATAAGTTTTTCACGTAGCGGCCCTGCGGGAAACACAGAGCCATTTCCAAATCCAATCTCCGCGTCCACCACGAGTAACGATAGAGTTTTCTCTAGCTGCGGATTTTGATGCCCATCATCCATGACAATAACTTTGGCCCCGTTACTCCGGGCGGCTCTCGCGCCGTCATCACGGCCTGCGCTTACCCAAACAGGGGCGTGCCGGGCGAGTAATAAAGGCTCATCCCCGACATCTATGGCGGTATGATCTGGCTGGACGGGTATAGGGCCTTTTTCAAGACCGCCGTAACCGCGCGTCAGGCCAACAACATCAACACCCAAGCGGCGAAAGCTTTTAAGTAGATATATCGCAACAGGCGTTTTTCCTGTTCCGCCCATAGTCGCATTACCGACGCATATAACGGGCAAGCCTACGTCATAACTCTCTGTGGTTTTCATTCGGCGCGCGGCGGCCCAGCCATATATCCAGCCAAGTGGCGCTAGAAATGTGCGAATCATTGGGGCCGCGTCACGTCCGTTGCGGTGGTTCCAAAATTCGGGAGGCCTCATGATTGGGGGCCAGATGTTTGGTCCGAGGTGGTAGGTAGGATAGGTGTAAGCTTCTCCCAAACATAATCTAAGACAGCGTCACGGCTTACCGCAAAGTCATAGGCTAACTGTTGCTGCTCAGTTAATTTATCTGGATTGGAGAGTAATTCAGTCACCGCTTGCCCTACCATGTTTGGAGCTAGAATACGCTTTGCAGCCTTGAAAGCAAACATCTGCATGTAACTATCTGCAAAGCTCGCAATATGGGCCCCCGTCAGGACAGCGTTGTTAAGGCGCGCAGGTTCGAGAGGGTTATGTCCCATCAGGCCTTCGACAAGAGATCCACAAACGAAGCTCACATCCGAAAGCGCATAAGCAAGCCCCATTTCGCCAATCGTATCGTAGAGCAGAACTGATATAGAGGACGTTATAGGCGTACCGTTTGAACGTAAGACATAGTCCGCATCCAAGAGCATAGGCGTAACTTCTGCGCGACGTTCCGGGTGCCGTAAGGCCAAAATCAATAGGGCCTCTGGATGATGTTTTTTGATTTCTTTATGCGCTTCAAGAATAAGAGCTTCCTCGCCTTTATGTGTACTCGCCGCGCACCAGATGGGACGGTTCCCAATTTGAATTTTTAAAGCGTTTAATTCATCTGTCTTAAAAGGGAGTATGGGCGCTGCGTCTTTTAAGTTGCCTGTGCTTTCAACCTCTCGGCCGAGGAGCCAAGATAAGCCATTTGCAGTTGCTTCATTTGCAGCCAAGATAATATTGAAAGCGCCAAAAAGAGCGAGGGCACTTTCTTTGCGTTTAAACCATCTCTGTATCGATTTATCAGACATGCGCGCATTTATAAGTGCCATGGGAATATTGCGTGACTGTGTTTGTGTAATGAGGTTAGGCCAAATTTCTGACTCTGCCCAAAGAGCGGCGTCTGGAGTCCAAAAGTCCAAAAAGGACGACACGGCTTTGGGGGTATCTAGCGGCACATATTGATGTAGAGCGCGCGGCGGGAGGCGCTCTGCCATTAAATTTGCTGAGGTTACAGTTCCGCTTGTCACCAAAATATGGGCAGCGGGGTAAGCCGCAAGCAGTTTGTTTATAAGAGGTAGCAACATCATAGTTTCACCGACACTTGCCCCATGCATCCAAAAGAGTTGTCCCTTAGGCCGCTTAATTGACGGCACGCCGAAACGCTCACCTTGACGCGTAGCGTCTTCTTTACCTTTCAGAGCGCGCTGTTTTATCCACAGCGGCAATACAGGGGCGAGCACCTGCGTGAGCCCTGAATAGGCGCGTATTAATCCAGTTTCGTTCATGTCTTTTCTATCATTTTGATTAGGTCTTTATCGTATGGGGCTCAATGGTGGTATGTCCCATTGCAGTGTCGGCAGCCGTTAAAAACATGTTCATTTCCAATTCAATGCTGCTTCGGATTTGCTCTAATTTGCGGTCATCTGTATTTGTAGGGATTGTTACGGGCGTGCCCCAAATTATTTTTCCTCTTCCAAGAGGAAGTGGTAGAACTAACTTGTCCCAAGACTTGAAAACCTTCCTGTGCTGAACCGCTAATGTACAAGGCATTAAGGGGGCGCCTGTTAACCGGGCCAAGCGTAATGCCCCGTGACTTACGCGCTGTCTTGGGCCGCGGGGGCCATCGGGCGTCACGACAACGCATCCCTTGTTTTCTAACGCGGTAACGATATCAAGGCTGGCTTTCGCTCCACCTTTCTGAGTTTCATTTGACGCTCCTTTAGTCATTTTTTTAGAGGAGCCTCGAATTGTTTTTAGACCTAAAAAATGACTCGCATGCGCGACAATGTTTCCTTCGCGAGAGCGAGAAATCAGGACATAGGGCATTTGGTATTTTTTTTTCCAGGCTGAGGTCAACATCATAAACCGCGAATGCCAGACAAGGGCGATGACACCTTTCCCATCATTGATAATGTGATCAATTTGGTCAGCGCGCTCAATATCCCAGCGTGTTGTATATTTAATCAGTGTCATGTAACCCGCAACAAATAGGCCCAATGAAATTTGTACGGCCTTAGACCGCATGAAGCGTTTGAACACGAGCGGCCTCCCTGTTATGCGTTGCCAAAGAATGGACATAGATTATATGGCGTTAGACCTCAATAACCCAACTGATAGAAAGCAGGCTTACCGTGACCTTACATGGGGAGATCATGGCTTTTTACGTCTGCGTTTCTCGAATCATCATGATATGGGCGGACAAATGTATCGTGAAAACCAACCTTCACCGAAACGCATCGCTCAACTTGCTGACATGGGCATCAAAACGATTGTGAATTTACGCGCCGAAAGCCCTAAAGGATTCTATTTGCTGGAAGAAGAAGCTTGTAAAAAACATCATATCACTTTGGTCAATTTCCGCATGTATAGCCGAGATGTTCATGCGCCTGAAAAAATCAGAGCCGCGAAAGAACTTTTTGAAACGATTGAGTACCCAGCATTGATGCATTGTAAATCGGGAGCTGACCGTACGGGCATTATGGGCGTGCTTTACCGCCATTTTCATATGGGAGACACGATTGAAGACGCTCTTGAACAACTGAGTTTTAAATACCTACATGTCAAACAGGGTAAAACGGGTATGCTTGATTTCTTTTTCAACGATTATTTAATCTATGCGAAGGCCAATGACGTGAGTTTTATAGATTGGGTTGAGACGATTTATGACCCTGTGGATGTTAAAACACGATTTTTAGCGCAATGGTCTGGAAACCCAATTACTGAATTAATTTTACGTAGAGAGTAATGTTTTTTAAGGAATTTGTGTTATCCGTACGACTATCATGGTGTGTGGGGGGCCTATGAGAGATAAAAGTCTAAAGTCTGGAGAATTCACATCGCCTTAAAGTTTAACATGGGGAAAAAATTAACTAATAATACGGTTATGATGACTGATGCTCGTTTCAATATTCATGAAGCTAGCCGGCTGGCCACAGAACGATCCGTGAATCATAAACGCTTCGTATTTAATGTGCTGGCGTTATTATTGGGTGGCTTCCTTGTGTTTTCGTCTTTGTTCTACATTCCTGCATATAACTCAAAACCGGCACTGGCAAACATATCGTCTCCTAATGGCGCCGCCTCCAGTGGTGAAGAAGTCGTGAGGTCTGACTTGACCCCCGGTTTGACCCCTTTCTTTGAACATTTATTGCTGAACCGCGGCTATATGAAGGCCGGGCAGACGGTCTCGACGTCATATGTATTACCTGCGGGAACGCGGTTAAAACTTGTTGTTACAAAATGTGCGGGACCTGCTCTGGTTGAAGTCTATTCATGCGGAGGAACAGTAGTCGATGCGATTGAAATTGGGAGTCGTTCAGAAGGCAAACTAGATTTTATCGTACAATCAAAAGGGTTTTATCATTTTACCGAAGAAGTCATAGAATTATCGGCGAATAGCTCTGAATACACTGTTGAATGGAAGCGGTTTTAAGAACTCTAAGTCCTGTTTTGCAAGCGCCTCAATTTCGCGTAAACGCCATTTGATTTTTTAAGAAGAGACTTATGCGTGCCCGTTTCTACTATAGCGCCATTTTCGAGAACATAAATACGATCAGCGGTTTCTATTGTGCTCAGTTTGTGCGCGACCACCAGAGTTGTTCGGCCCTTCGATAGAGCTGTAAGAGCCAGTTGAACGTTTGTTTCAGACGCGGCGTCAAGAGCTGAAGTTGCTTCATCTAACAACAAAATAGGCGCATTGCGCAGAATTGCGCGGGCAATAGAGAGCCGCTGTTTTTGTCCGCCGCTTAATGTGTCCCCATCTTCGCCAATGACCGTGTCATATTGCATCTCAAGCTTCATGATAAAATCATGCGCATCGGCGGCTTTACCTGCTGCTATAATATCGTCTTTAGTCGCATTTTGGTTGCCAAAGCCAATATTCGCTGCAATCGTATCATTAAATAAAGTCACGTTTTGCGACACAAGGGCAAGCTGATGACGTAGACTCTCAAGTGAAAAGTTTTTTATATTTGTCCCGTCAATTTTAATTGAGCCGGCGCTAACGTCATAAAGCCTTGGAATGAGATTGATAATCGTTGATTTTCCGCCGCCTGAAGCCCCGATGATGGCAACTGTTTCTCCTGGACGTGCTTTAATATTTATACCGCTTAAAGCTTGTGTGCCGTCAGCATAGCTAAAGTGAACATCTTCGAAGTCTAGATGACCACTTACGCGCGTTACATCGATGGGGGTTATGGCTTCTGTGACAACCGGCGTTTCATCAATCACATCAAATATACGGGTAAGAGCGGCCAGTCCTTCTTGAACAACATTGTTGAGGGTCCCTAGCGCGCGAAGCCGCGGGGCGAGTATCATTAACCCGCCAAGGACGCCTGCAATCTGTCCGCCCGTGGCTTGACCTTTTGCAAAGAGATAGACGCCGGAAATCACGACGCAAGCAATGACGAGACCGCCTAAAACTTCGAGTATAGGGTCAACACGGGCTTGTTGCGTGACGAGCTTAAGATAGAGCCGGATACGTTCGTTAAAGCTCTTATTCAGGCGTATTGTTTCAAGATTTTCGAGGCCGTAAACTTTAACCATCCGCGCGCCGCTAAAGCTCTCTTTAAGCTCAGATGTAATTTGCCCGACGTGACTTTGAACATCATGCGCATTGCCGCGCAGACGTTTAGATATTTCAATGATGGGCCAAAAGGCTAAGCCAAAGATAACCATAGCAAGGCTTAACTGCCAATTCGTCCAAAGCATAATGGCAATCGTAAAAATAACTGTCAGCAAATCTTTGAAGAGATTTCCAAGGATGCGAACGAGGGCATGAGAAATAACAGTGACATCATTGGTGAATTTGGAAATTAAGTTTCCGATTGGTTCGTGGCTAAATTGAGCGAAGTCACGTGCGTGCGCACTTACAAACATGTGCTTTTGCATGTCCCCAACGGTATTCAAGGCTATGGAGTTCGTCAAAATGCGTTGTAGATATCCTGTAACGCCAGACATAAATGGGACTCCGATGAGAAAAGGGAGAACAACCCAAGCATATTTTTTTGCTGTTAAAAGGGCGTCTGATGTCCCCGTGTTTGATGTGCCAGAATCCAATGCGCCTGCGGCGTCTATGACGAGGGTGATAACGTAAATAAAACCTGCTGTCGCAGCCGCGTACAGGGTCATAAAGAAAAGGGCCGCAAAGAGCTTTCCCTTTTGCGGCCATATATAGTCCTGCCAAAGGCGTTTTACCCTCTGGCTATCAGTCGTATTAAGTGTGGCAGTTTTAGCCAATGAAGCCATCTTTATCTGGGTCTATGAGCTCATGAGCGTGGAGAACGAAGTAACGCATATGAGCGTTATCAACAGTACGCTGCGCGGCAGCTTTCCAAGCTTTTCGAGCATCTTCAAAAGACCCGTAAGCCCCCACGAATTCGACGGCTTTTAAGTTTTTAAACTCAGTTTTATTCGGGTTAATTAACTCTCCGCCAATGACGAGGTGAAGGAGTTGCATTTCTTCGGTGCGGTCAGACATAGTTGTTCCCATAAATCCAAAATCTTTTACCTTGTCTGGACTCTTTTCGAACTGAGCAATGACAGGGCTTATTCGCGCTAATAACAAAGCATGGAGCTTCGGGCCAGCACAAATAACGCCTAATCCACTTGTTGTCGGGCCATCATACGTGGGCGGGGTGCCGTATAAGTTTGTAACGACGGCGCCTGCCTCTGTGGCAATTAGTTCTGCAGCGGCCAAGTCCCAGTCCGATTTAGGGGTGAAAGCTACCGTAGCATCGGCTTGACCACTGGCAACAAGTGCCATGCGGTAGGCCATAGAATTTGCGATACGGCATGTCATATCAGGCCAACCAAGTCTTTGGAATTTTCGCAGATAGCCAACCATGCGTATGCCTTCAACCTGTTCTGAGTCAGGAGAGGTGAGGGGCTTTTTATTTAATGTTGCTCCGCCGCCACGAAAGGCTTCAAACATTTCATCCGTTAGCGGGTTAAATAGCGCGCCTGCAATTGATTTTCCGTCTTCAATAACGGCAACAGACACAGCAAAGTTTGGACTGCGTTCAATGAAGGCGCGTGTGCCGTCTATAGGGTCGACAACAAAACTTCGTGGGCAGGCATGACGGGAGTGGTCATCTTTGGTTTCCTCCGACAGCCACCCATAATCAGGGCGGGCCGCACGTAGAATTTCCGCGAGGTAATCATTCACGGCAATATCCGCGTCCGTTACAGGCGAGTTGTTAGCTTTATCCCAGACCTTGGAATCGTTATCCTCAAAGGCCTGCTTGGCAATAGCGCCAGCCTCGCGAACAGCCTTTGAAATTAAAAGGAGGTCTTCTTCGTAGGGCACGCATTTGTTATTAGCTCCCGGCAATGGTAATTCCTTCGCATAACAGGCTTGGCGCGACGGTTGATCTGTTAAAAACAAGATCGTTTGCAGCAATGAGTGTTTTGTATATTTCTATTAAATTGCCAGCGATTGTAATCTCGTTCACAGGGTAAGCTCTTAGGCCATTTTCAATTTTAAATCCTGCCACGCCGACTGAGTAATCACCTGTATTGGAATTTAGGGACGGGCCAAACATTTCTGTAATCAAAAGTCCGTCATTCATATCAGCCATTAACTGCTCGGGCGTTTTGACCCCGCCAGACATAACTGTGTTGGTTGTACCCACGCCCGGAGGCGCGCCAAGACCGCGGTTGCCATGTCCCGTCGTCGTCAGCTTAAGTTGCCGCGCAGATGCGGTGTTGAGTATCCAAGTTTGGAGGATACCATTTTTGATTAAACTTTGTTTTTTGACAGCAACACCTTCTCCGTCCCAAGGCCGCGAGGCTTGGCCCCGCTTGCGCAGAGGGTCATCGGTGATTTGAATGTTGTCACTAAATATTTGCGCGCTCATGCTGTCTTTTAGAAAGGAAACACCCCGCGCAATGGCTGGGCCTGTAATCGCACCTTTTAATGAATTGACCAAAGCAGCAGAGACGCGGCGATCAAACATAACCGGCATTGCGCCAGAGGCGAGTTGTTGTGAACCGAGCCTCGCAATCGCGCGTTCGCCCGCAAGCGTTCCAATCTCTTGGGCGGATTTTAAGTCCTCTAACCAGCGCGTGCTATGCGAATCGTAATCACGTTCCATTGCGCCGTCTTGTTCTGCAATCGCCGATACAGACAGGGCGTGACGTGAGGCGCGCCACCCTTTTGAGAAGCCATGGCTTGTCATGAAATATAATGCCGATGATGACCAGCTCGCACTTGCGCCTTCAGCCTGTTGTACGCCTTTGACGCCGATAGCAGCGGTCTCAACTTCAAGCGCCCGCTTTTTTAAACGCTGAGGGGACATTTCTGTGCTGTCATATACATCAAGCTCATGGTCCTGTGTACTTAGCAGGCTTTTATCGGCGAGGCCGCAATAGGGGTCTTCCGGAGCGAGTTTGGCCATCGCAACAGCGCGTTCTGCTAGGCGGTCTAAGGATGCATCTGATAAGTCTGAACTTGAGACGCAAGCTTGCCGTTTACCGACCATGACGCGCAGTCCAATGTCTCGGCCTTCGCTATTATCAACATCTTCCAAATTGCCTTGACGCACAACCACACCTAATGAGCGGCCATGTGTTGAAATCGCGTCAGCTGTTTCTGCGCCGTGGCGTTTTGCATGCTGAAGAAGTTTTTCGAGTGTTGGCTTAAGGGCCTTCGAAGAAATAGGGTCGTGAAGAGCCATGTCGTGCAGTGCCATAAGGGAGGCGCCTAACCGTTAGTAAATGTGAAAATGAGGAAAAGCAAATAAAGCCCTGTTCCGAAAAATGTAAAGAACGTCATAAGCATACCAATGACGCGGCCAATGCCGCCAGAGTTTTTTTGCGCCATGCCATGAGCATGTAGGATGCGGCCTAAAAGAAAAACAGCGCCAAAGATATGCAGCCAAATTGGATTAGCGCCCATCATAGCCAGAACTATGAGTCCGATTAAGGCAAAGGGGGTCGTCTCAACATAATTTCCATGCGCTCGCATACGCGCCAATAAGAGCGGGTTTTCACCGTCGCCGAGATTGATTTTTTCTCTAATACGAACTTGGCCCACGCGGAATGTTAAAACAGGTAAGAGTATCAGGTGTAGCGCGATATAAAAGGCAACGATTTGAAATGTGGTCATGAGCTTGTCCTAACTATTTACGGGCATATTCGCCGCTTTTTTTATGGCATCTATATGCGCCTCTGGGGACTGTGCGCCTTGGACAGCAAATTGTCCATTATATATAAAGGTCGGAACAGCATTTACGCCAAGGTTTCTAAAGAACATGATTTCTTCGCGAACGGCGTTTTTATCATCGTCCCCGGCCAGAAGGTCAGTGGTGAGCTCTGAGTCCATACCGATGCTTTTCCCGATATCAGCCAAGACATCCGGGCTTCCAACATCCTTGAGGTCTGTAAAAAAGGCTTTAAATAAAGCTTCGGATGCGGCGGTTCCTTTATTCTGACCTTGCGCCCATTTTAAGAGGCGATGGGCGTCAAGCGTATTAGGTCGCATCGGTATCTCACCGAATTTGAAGTCAATGCCGAGCGCGGGCCCCACTTTTTCAAGTTGAGCGCGCATCTCCTTAAAACGATCTGACGGGCCGTCACCAAATTTTCGTTTCATGTAATCGGTATAGGGCGTGCCGCCTTCGGGCACAGAAGGGTCGAGCATGTAAGGCCGCCAAGACAAGGTAATATTTTGACCTGATTGCTTTGCTGCTTTTTGGAATAATTTTATACCCACCCAACACCAAGGGCATACGATGTCAGAGACGATATCAACTTGGATTGGCGTTTTGGAAGATGATTTTTTTGATGTTTTAGTCTTGGCCATAAGGCCAGATAGCTTATCCTATTCACTCTGTCTAACGCTGTTCTTATATTTCATTTTGTGCTTATTGCTACTTTATGAAAAAGTGACGTTTTTCGGCCCTAAAGATAGAAATTTCAAGATTGTTTCGACCTCACTATCGTTAAACCCTTTGATGAGTTTGTCGTTAAAGTCCCGAAAATCATTCATGACATCATCTCTAAGCGCCCAGCCTTTGCCTGTGAGCGAAACTGTTTTAGAGCGTCTGTCCATGAATTGATTTCCGCGCTTGACTAATTCTTCTCCCTCCATGCGCGAGACGAGGCCTGTAATGGCGGCGTTCTTTCGCCCTGTTCCTTTGGCGAGTTCTGAGAGGCTGCAATTATCATTATATCCTAGATATATCAGAACGGCGGATTGCGCTGTGCTGGCACCAGAGCGTGCTGATAAATAATTATCTGCAGATTTGGCTATTTGCGTATGCGCGCGGTCAAAGAGAAAGAATAAGCGGCGGTCAACGGGGCGGGCAATAGCCATGATAAGTCCTATTTGTTTTGCGTCCGAAGTAATTGGGTTTGATCGCTCGCGCAATAAAAAAGCCCCCTGACAGTATCAAGGGGCTCATTTCTGAAGTTTGGGTCTCGCCGAGCGCCGTGCTCGGTTTCAAGATAGATAAGTCTTTACCCAATTTCGCATTTACGAAAGGGCTGAATTAACAGCTTCGGGCAGACCCCTCAAAATAGATAGACAAATGACACCTCCTTTCATAATGCGGCCAGACAATCCAGCGGCTAACAATATATAAATTCTGCGCTAAGAATTTTAATTTTGCAAGATGAAATTTAATTCAAAATCAGTTCAAAACAGTGAGGCGTTTAGGTGTCTTCGATGAAATCTAACGCCACGCCATTATTACAATAGCGCAGGCCTGTAGGCCTTGGACCGTCTTCGAAGACATGGCCTTGATGTCCGCCGCAACGCGCGCAGTGGTATTCAGTGCGGAGGGCGAAAAGTTTACGGTCAGCCTTGGTTTCGACATTGCCGTCAATCACGTCAAAGAAACTCGGCCAGCCTGTGCCTGAATTATATTTATATTCTGATTTGAACAAAGGTAGTGCGCAACCGCCGCAAACAAATGTGCCAGCGGCTTTAACATCATTGAGCGGGCTGGTAAAAGGACGTTCTGTACCTTCTTTGCGTAGGACATTAAATTCCATCGCTGTCAGGCGCTGTTTCCAATCTTGCTCAGACAAATTCGCCCAATCAATATTATTGTTATTGTCAGTCATTTTTTTCTCCGTCACCGCCTCTTGGGCTTGGGCCTCTGTGCCCGTTTTTGCGCAAGCCGTCAAAGCGAGAGCAGCGGCGCTTAATCCAAGACTACGTCTGGAAAGTGTTTTGGTCAGCATGGGATACTCCTATTTAGTCAGCTCTATATAGGGTAGATACGCATGAAGTTCTAAACAAGTTGCGTTCACGGTTCGGTGATTAATTCCCAATCCATAAAAACTCTAGAATGAATAGTAGAGCCATAAAGACAATGGCTACCCAAAAATTAGATTTAAACATGCGAAGTGCATTTTCCTGATTATGTTTCACTTTCAGTGGTTGACGAAAAAGCAGAAATGTAATGGGTGTAAATAATATAAGGGTTGGGATAAGTAGTTGTGTCTGAGAGAAACGGATAAGAAAAGGCTCTTGAATGCCAGGATTTGCAGTTGCGATCTTTTCTAGACCTA
>JALZWM010000036.1 GCA_023300105.1 Hellea sp. | reverse complement strand
GGTGATATGGATAGCGCCATACAGCGCGAAAAGTCTCTAAAGCGATATTTGCGTCAGTGGAAAATAAATCTCATAGAAGAAAATAATCCTGAGTGGTTGCCGCTGCATCCTGAAACAGGAGAGTTCTTAACTTTTGAATGGAGTTAATCTGGCCATGAAAGGTCCTAGGGACAAGCCCTAGGATGACGGGATTTTAGAGTTTTGAATTTATGTCACCCTAGGGTTTATCCCTAGGGCCTTTAATAAGGTTTCTATTCCTGCTCGTCGAGCCACTTCTCTAGCCAGTGGATATTGTAATCCCCTTTTAGGAAGTCCTCGTTCTCGAGCAAGGCTTCGTGTAGTGGCTTCGTCGTTTGAATGCCTTCAATCACCATTTCGCCAAGGGCGCGGCGTAGGCGTAATATTGCGCCTTCGCGGGTATTCCCCCAGACGATGAGCTTGCCGATGAGGCTGTCATAATAAGGCGGGATGGAATAGCCCGAGTATAGCGCGGAATCGAGGCGTGTGTTCATGCCGCCGGGGGCGTGAAACTCAGTGACCTTGCCGGGGCTTGGCGCGAATGTTTTGGGGTGCTCGGCATTGATGCGGCATTCAATGGCGTGGCCTTTGAATTGCACATCTTTTTGCGTGTAGTTAAGCGGTAAGCCAGAGGCGATGCGGATTTGCTCGCGCACCAAATCAATGCCTGTAATTTCTTCGGTTACGGGATGTTCGACCTGAAGGCGCGTGTTCATTTCAATGAAGAAGAACTCGCCTTTCTCGTAAAGGAATTCGATTGTTCCCGCGCCGCGGTAGCCTATTTTCTTAACGGCTTTGGCAACGATTTTCCCAATCTTTTCACGTTCTTTTGCGGTCAGTGTTGGGGAGGGGGCTTCTTCGAGAACTTTTTGATTGCGTCGCTGTAGCGAGCAATCGCGTTCGCCCAAATGCACGACATTGCCGTGAGTGTCGGCCAGAACTTGAATTTCAATATGGCGGCCACCTGTGAGGTAGCGTTCAAGATAGACTTCACCATTGCCAAAGGCAGCGATGGCTTCTTGTTGCGCGGCAGAGAGAGCTTCTTCGAGTTTATCGGGTGTTTCCGCGAGGCGCATACCGCGCCCGCCGCCGCCTGCCGCAGCTTTGACTAATAAAGGAAAGCCGACTTTTTTGGCGACCTCTTTGGCCTCTTCATAAGTCGAGACCGAGCCGTCAGAGCCAGGGACTACGGGAATACCTGCCGCCATGACCGTGTCTTTGGCTGAAATTTTATCGCCCATAATACGGATGTGTTCTGCCGTCGGCCCGATAAAGGCCATGCCATGCGCTTCGACGATTTCGGCAAAGCGGGCGTTCTCTGAGAGGAAACCATAACCAGGATGAACCGCGTCGGCATCTGTGATTTCACAAGCGGAGATAATCGCGGGAATATTGAGATAGCTGTCAGTGGCGCTATTGGGGCCAATGCAGACGCTTTCATCGGCAAGGCGCACGTGCATCGCTTCGCGGTCAGCCTCTGAATAAACAGCCACCGTGTTGATGCCCATTTCTTTACAGGCACGGTGAATGCGCAGCGCGATTTCCCCGCGGTTCGCGATAAGGATTTTTTTGAAAGTGGTTGAGCCTGGCATGATCTAGACGATGATAAACAAGGCTTCGCCGAATTCGACGGGCTGGGCGTCTTCGACTAAGACGGCTTCGATTTTACCAGATTTAGGCGCGGTGATTGGATTGAATGTTTTCATCGCTTCAATCAAAACAATCGTATCGCCTTCTTTGACTTTATCTCCGACCTTAACGAAGGAATCCGCGTCAGGGGATGGGCGGGTATAGACCGTGCCGACCATTGGTGATTTCACAGCGCCGGGATGTGCACCCGCATCCGCTTTCTCAGTCACAGCGGCTGGAGCGGCTACGGGCTGGCTTGCCCCAGTAACATTAAGCGGCGCAGCAGCAACAGGAGCGGCGGCCATTGTTTGAACGATTTGTCCGCCGCCTTTGGCAACGCGGATTTTAAGTGTACCTTTTTCCAGTTCTATTTCGGTAAGGTCTGTTTCATTAAGAATTTGCGCCAATTCTCTCACAAGTTTTGTGTCAGCCGAGGCTGTTTTCTTTGGTGTGCTGGCCATGTAATCTCTCTTTAAATGGTCAATTGGGCTAAATAGTAACTTATGCTTTTAGCAGATTTATCGCGGCTTGCACCCCTAATTCATAGGATTTTGCCCCAAATCCGCTGATTGTGCCTGTGGCAGCCTCGGCAACATAGCTACGGCGGCGAAAACTCTCGCGTTTCGCGGGTTGAGACAGGTGAACTTCTATGACGGGGATGTCTAATGTCTTGAGCGCGTCATAAATCGCAATCGACGTGTGCGTATAGGCGGCGGGGTTGAGAATCAGCGCGGAGGCTGATTTTCGCGCCTCTTGGATCATATCAACCAATTCGCCTTCAATGTTTGATTGTTTGAACACGGTGCTATGGCCTGCCGCTTTGGCGAAACCTGCGCAGGCAGTTTCGATATCCGCCAGCGTATCAGAGCCGTAAATCTCGGGTTCTCGGGTGCCCAAAAGATTCAAATTTGGCCCATTGAGTATATAGATGGGTTTTGCCATTGTGTGTCCTGTTTCGCTTATGTTAACGGGACAGGACTCGGGCGACAAGTCCAGAATTGTTTTGAATTTGATTTGGATAACCTCATGAATTTGGTCATTAATGGCGAAGATCATCACGACTTACCTGACCCGCTTACGGTGGCGGGATTGATCGCGCATTTGGGTTTGCCGGAAAAGAAAATCGCGATTGAACGCAACCGCGAAATCGTACCTAAATCAACATTTGCACAGGCGGCGCTCTCTGAGGGTGATCGGCTCGAAATTATACATTTTATCGGAGGCGGCTAATGTCCGACGCTCAATCATCTGACAAGCTTATTGTTGCAGGTAAAACATTTGACTCGCGTCTCATTATCGGGACAGGCAAGTATAAAGACTATGCGCAGAATGCTGCGGCGCTCGAAGCGTCTGGCGCGGATATGGTCACGGTTGCCGTGCGCCGTGTGAATATTAGCAAACCTGATGAGCCGATGTTAATGGATTTTATCGACCCTAAGAAAGTCACATACCTACCCAATACGGCAGGCTGTTTCACGGGTGAAGACGCGGTGCGTACGCTGCGCCTCGCCAAAGAAGCGGGCGGGTGGAACCTCGT
>JALZWM010000035.1 GCA_023300105.1 Hellea sp. | reverse complement strand
GCAGAATAGTGTATTCTCTTAGTCTTATACTAAGAGAATACTTTTTGCCGAACCTTTTTGCTGAGTGATAATGCGGGATATTCGAATAATTTATATGTCAAACCTGCAACGGCAACTGCCGCTATCGACATAAATACGATGGCTATAAATCCAAGAAGAGGGCTTTGAACTCCAAGTTTGGCCCATATGCGCCCTAAGAGACTAAGGGTTAGGATGTGGGTCAGATATAATGAATAGGACCAGTCCCCGAGTTTGACGAAGGCTTTGGGACAGCCTCTCCCGTCTTTGTCTCGTAAAGCTAAGAGCATGACAATCATACTTGCCGGAACAGTGAATGTTAATGTGCGTGTCCAATGCCTAGCAATCAGACCTTGGTCGTCAATAATGTTGTAGGCTAATATTGCCGCGAAACTGCTTAGTAATGCAAGAATAGTTATCAAAGGTAAAAACCGCGAGGGCACTTGGATGAAGAACCATCCTATTATGCCGCCAGCAATGAACTCTAGCGTTAGGGGGGAGAGCATATAAATAGTTATAATTGATGTATTCGTTATGCCTGTTAATGCAGTGATTATAATAATACTCGCCCACACAAGAAGTCCCCATATGCGTAGAGATTTTCGCAAAATCAGTAATCCTGCAAATATAATATAGAAGCCAATTTCATGAATTAAAGTCCAGCCCACTTCCAAAAGTGGGAAGGTTTTGTCTGGGAAAAGTAATAAGGATTTTATAAGATTAGGGTTTCCAGGAGAACTACTAAAAACCATGTCTGGGCGTATAATGTAAACAATTAAAAGGGCTGCGCTCACACCCCAATATAGGGGATAAATACGGCTCATGCGTGCAAAGAGAAATTCGGGAACACGAGCCCAAGATGGTTGTGTCCATTTATTTGTTATGTAGACCATAATGAAGCCAGAAATAACAAAGAATATATCAACACCCGCAAGCCCAAATAACAAGCCTTCTGGCAGGAGAGGGTATGTATTATACTTTTGGTCTATTACGTAGAGATGTGAGAACATGACCATTAAGGCTGCTAAGCCTCGTAAGGACTGGATGTGCTCTAACCTTCCCGGAGATGTTGTTTCTATTGTCAAAATGAGCTCACAAAAAAACGAACCTTACTATGAAGGTTCGTTTTTTTCAAAACAAATGCGTTTAAGATGCTTAGCCTAGGACTTTGCCCATTTGAGCAATACCGTCTTTGATTAAGCTGGCGTGTTGTTCAGATTTCATATCT
This sequence comes from Hellea sp., assembly GCA_023300105.1. Lineage (GTDB taxonomy): Bacteria > Pseudomonadota > Alphaproteobacteria > Caulobacterales > Maricaulaceae > Hellea. The sequence continues at coordinate 2,810 of JALZWM010000035.1, read as the reverse complement.
TTGCGCAATATTTTTTCTGCGGCGCTTAATGAAAGATCAGCTGCTTTCGCACGAACCTCATTGAGTGCCTGCACTTCGGCCGATTGGATTTTGGCTTCCGCCATAGCTGTGCGTCGCTCTAGGCGTTCAGCCATGTCTTTACGCGCATTATCAGCCATAACTTCAGCGTCACGGCGAGCTTGCTTTACGATATCTTCGGCCAAATCTTCAGCTTCTTTTTGCTTGCGCTTATAAGAGGCGAGGAGCGTTTGAGCTTCTTCGCGAAGACGGCGGGCTTCTGCTAATTCTTCGGTGATTTTGTTTGAGCGTTCATCCAGAGACGAAATCAAAAACTTATGCGCGCCTTTGTAAAGTGCAAATCCGAGGAATGATAGGACACATATAGAGAGCCAAAACGTTGGGTCTGAATATATGGGGCCGTGTCCAGCTGAGGCTTGAATAAGAGCCATGTCCTATCCTTTCACACTTGTGATAGCGGCTTTCACGCTGGCCGTTGTTGACTTAACCCCTGCAATCTTAGCAATAATTTCACCAACAGTATCTGCGGCGACATCGTCAATTTTGCCAAGCGCAGCTGTCTTTATTTTATGAATACGCGCATCAGCGTCAGCTTGTTTCCGAGCAAATGCATCTTCAGAGGCATCAGCCTCTGCGGAAATTTCCTCATCCACAGACTTACGTGTTGTTTCTGCGATGTTATGAGCTTTGGCTTTCGCATCAGCGAGGGCGCGCTCATAATCAGCTTGAGCCTGTGTGGCTTGTTGCTGCATGCGGGAGGCTTCGTCCAAATCATCGGCAATACGGTCGCCGCGATCTGTTAGACCTTGCCCAATTTTGGGCAAGATAAACTTAGAGAGTATAAAATACATGACACCAAAGGTCACGATAAGCCAGAAAAACTGGCCAACCCAAGTGGACATCTCAAATTGCGGCATGCCGCCAGAGGCAGCCTCCGTTGCAACGTGGGACGCATCAGCGTGTGGTTTTTCTGCAGCCATTTGGCTCTCTCCTGAAACCGTGTGTCTAAACGAATTTTAGACTTAAGCGAAAAGCATAATCATGGCTAAGACGAAACCGAACAAGCCTGTTGCTTCACAAAGGGCGAAACCAAGAAGAAGGTTTGTGCGCTGTGAGGCTGCGGCTGATGGGTTGCGTAGGGCACCTGAAAGGTAGCTACTGAAAATGTTGCCAATACCAAGACCGGCACCGACTAGCGCCAAGCCTGCAAGACCTGCACCGATATATTTTGCTGCTTCTGCTTCCATGATAGTTCTCCTAGAATGATGGAATAAGATTAGTGATCAACGTGATAAACGTCATTGAGATAAACACAGGTCAAGATCGCAAACACAAAGGCTTGTAATCCAGCGACAAGGAATTCGAGGGCGACAATCGCGGTTGTTCCGACAATCGGTACAATCGCTGCAAAGATTTTCCAGCCGCCACTACTCATGAGGTAGGCAATGAAAATTGCGAATATTTTCAACATAACGTGTCCCGCTGTCATATTCGCAAAGAGACGCACTGAAAGCGTAACTGGGCGTGATAGGAATGAGATAATCTCGATAGGCACAATGAGGAAATATACAGGTAGAGGAAGGCCAGCTGGCGCGAAAATTTTAAACCATCTCAGGCCATTTTTCACAATACCCGCCACAACCACTAATCCGATAGTGAAAAGGGCGAGGGCAACCGACACAGCCAAATGTGATGTCGATGTAAAGGCGTAAGGGTTCATGCCAAGCAAGTTGGCAAATAAGATAAAGAAGAAGATAGAGAAAATATAAGGGAAGAACTTGATGGCTTCGGGGCCTGTCGTGTCCTTGAGCATATTGGCGATGAATTCATGAGATATCTCACCAAGGGACTGCATACGTCCGGGGATAAGTTTGCCTTTAGCGGTCAGCGCAAAGAAAATCATAACTCCAAGAGCTGTTAAAGCCATCCAAAGGGATGAGTTTGTGAACGAAATATCATGTCCCGCGATAGTCGGCAGGTCAAAGATCTTTTCGATCTTAAATTGTTGCATGGGGTCGTTTGCCACGGCCCTCTCCTTCAATCATCTTCGTTTTCGTCATCTTCTTCTTCAATGTCTTCACCGATGGGAATGTGAGCTGATGCAGCGTCCATACGGGCTGCAGTTCGCATTACACTTCTTATTCCCGTCGCAAATCCAAATCCAAGACCGACAACCAATATCCACGGCTGTGTGTTGAAAAGCTTGTCTAAACCGAAGCCTAAACCTGCACCAACTAAAACAGCCACCACTAATTCTGTACTCAGTCGCCACGCCATTCCCAAAGTAGAGCCGTCCGTCGTGTGTTCCTCATCTGATTTGTGGTGCTTCGCTTTCGCTGTGGACAGGCGTTGTTCTAACGCTTTCAAATCATTAAGTTTTTCCGAAGAATTTGGCTTTCTATTTTGTTCATACATATAACAACTTCCTTTTATAGAATCCTCTCACAGAACCCTCTAAAAGCGGGCGGAACGTAACTACAAGGCGCAGGGAAGTCAACTGGTGAGCCTAAGTGTTAAGTCATTGAAAACTAAGCAAAATTGAGGATTTTTAGCACATGCGACAATCTGTGCTTATTTTCATGCTAATTTTGTCAATTCTAGTTTAAAAAAGTGTTGAGATTTGCGGATTGATAATAAGGCAGGGGAATAGGCTCACCTACGCTATTATAACGCGGGTGTTGATGTGTTGAGGGCAGCCGGAGTCTAAATGGGTTAATCGGGCCAGAGATGGCCGGCGCAATACCCAAGGTTTACAGACATAGCGGCCATTATAACAGGGCATGGCCGGTGAT
>JALZWM010000034.1 GCA_023300105.1 Hellea sp. | reverse complement strand
GTAGGCCTTGGCGATACGTCAGGTCTGTATCACGGAACACAGCAAATCAACCAAGGCCAGATGGACCGGTGGTCAATCGTCTGTCAGCTTAATTACCTTCCACATGACAAAGAAGAAGCCATCGTACTTGCCAAATCGCCAACCTATGACAACGCCGAAGGCAAAGACCTTCTCGCCTCTATGGTACGCGTTGCGGATATGACGCGCAGCAGCTTTATCGCGGGTGACATCTCAACCGTCATGAGCCCGCGAACCGTTATGAACTGGGCAGAAAACGCGCGTATTTTTAATGGCGATATCGCGCAGGCCTTCCGCCTAACATTCCTCAATAAATGCGACGAGCTAGAACGCCCGATTATCAGCGAGTTCTATCAACGTGCATTCGGTAAAGATTTAGCAGAGAGCGCAGCAGCTGGATTGAGCGCATAAACCACCCGTGACAGAGCATGACTATCTCAGCCACTTAGCGACATCCCTCAAAGGACGAGTTGCATCAGACCCGAGAGACGTTAGATTAAAACGTATGAGCGCTAGCACACCCATAGATGAATTTAAACGCAGCCTCGGCGCGGCGACGAAAGCTATTGCGGGTGAGCCTGAGATGGAAGTCTCCTTTGGCGGCGACATTGCAGGAATTGTGCGCGATCAAGTTATGCTCCCGAGTTTGCCCCCCAAGCCCAAACTTGAGCAAATTGCCAAGGCGCGCGGCGAAGCTGACGGCCTAGCCCTTCGTGTTGCCCTCCATGATAAAATTACTCATACCAAAAACCAACCCACCACAGGCCCTGCCCGCGCTGTGTTTGAGGCCATGGAACAAGCCCGCGTTGAAGCGCTTGGCAGTCAGCACCTCGCAGGCGTTGGCGCTAACCTTGACGCGGCGCTCAGTGCCCGCGCCTCGCGCAAAGGGTTTCAAAATGCAGATATCGCTAAGGATGATAATTCCTTTGCCGAAGCTGTTGGCCTTTATGCACGCGAAATTTTAACGGGCCGCGCCCTGCCTGTATCTTGTGACGGTATCATGAAAGCATGGCGGCTGGAAATAGAAGCCAAAGCCGCGCCGCGTATGGAAGGCCTCAGAGAACTCCTGTCCAATCAAGAAAAATTTGGCCGTAGCGTACGCGACCTCATACAAGATTTTGATCTCTCCAATGATTTGGCGGACCCTGAAGAAAATGACGACTCTGAGGACGAGTCCTCCGAGAACGAAGACGAGACACCCGATGATCAAACGCCTGATGCGCCCCAAGAAGAGCAACAAGGTCAGACCGAAGTTTCAGACGCGGACGCCATGGAAGACGAAAACGCCGACCCGCAAGATATGGTCGACGCAGAAAACATAGACGGCGAGAGCGACGAGACAGATCAAACACCTAATCCCAGCGGACAACGCCCGCAGCCCTCGAACCTGCCTGACCCGTATTCGGTTTATACCACGGCCCATGACGAAGTTATCAAAGCCGAAGAGCTGTGCGAGATCGAAGAGCTTGACCGTTTGCGCGGATATTTGGACGGGCATATGGCGGGGCTGTCCTCTGTCATTTCGCGCCTTGCCAATCGCCTCCAACGGCGCCTCCTCGCCCAGCAACAACGCAGTTGGACATTTGATCTCGAAGAAGGTCAGCTCGATACCGCGCGCCTGACCCGCGTGATTATCGACCCTATGTCAGCGCTCACGTTCAAAGAAGAAAAAGAAACAGACTTCCGCGATACGGTTGTGACTATCCTTATTGATAACTCTGGTTCTATGCGCGGACGGCCTATTATGGTGGCCGCTGTTTGCGCCGATATTATGGCCCGTACACTCGAGCGTTGCGGCGTCAAAGCCGAAATCCTCGGCTTTACAACGCGCGCCTGGAAAGGCGGACGCAGTTTCCAAGATTGGATGGCCGCAGGAAAACCACCCACTCCAGGCCGCCTGAATGACTTGCGCCACATCATATATAAAGCCGCCGATATGCCGTGGCGCCGCGCCAAACGTAACCTTGGCTTGATGATGCGCGAAGGCCTCTTGAAAGAAAACATCGACGGTGAAGCTTTGGAATGGGCTTACCGCCGCATCATGGCACGGCCTGAACAACGCCGCATCATGATGGTCATTTCCGACGGCGCGCCCGTTGACGATGCCACCCAAAGCCAGAATAAAACGGGTCATCTCGAAAACCACTTACGCGAGATGATTGATAAAATCGAGAACCGCAGCGAAGTCGAACTCGTCGCTATAGGTATCGGCCATGATGTGACGCGTTGGTATAAACGCGCCGTAACCATAATGGACGTAGAGCAATTAGGCGGCGCGATGACAGAAAAGCTGGCAGAGCTGTTTGACGATAATGCGGGTAAGCGGCGCTAATTACTCGGCCTCCTTCTCCTTAATTACATATACCCCCATTTTTACGCATTGCCTCTTATGCCTCAAAACTTTAGGGGTTTCCCATGAGCCTTGACCCTAAAGACTGGAACGCGTTTCGCAAATCCGCCCATGCTATGCTGGATGCGAGTTTGGATAAGATGGAGGCCTCGCGTGAGGGGCCTGTTTGGAAACCTGTGACCGAAACTTTGGCCAAAAGCATAAGAGAACCCTTGCCCGCGGGTCCGATGGATTATGCCGATATTACGCAAACGCTAGAGAGCCTTATGCCTTATGGTCCCGGCAATATTCACCCCCGCTTTTTTGGGTGGGTGAACGGGGCGGGCGCGCCGTCAAATATACTCGCCGAAATCGCAGGCGCGTCGATGAACGTCAATGCGGGGAGCCGCAACCATGTTGCCCCCCATATTGAACAACAAGTCATTCGCTGGATGGCCGAAGTCATGGGCATGCCCAAAGAGACCTCGGGCCTCGTCGTGACAGGTACATCAATGGCCACGATTGTGGCGCTGAAAGCGGCGCGTGATTTTCATCAAAAAAAGCATGAAAACACAAACCCCGATGCCTGCATGGTTGGTTATGCGAGTGAGCAAGCCCATAGCTGTATCGGCCGCGCCTTTGATATGCTGGGCATTTGCAAAGACAATCTGCGGAAAATTCCCTGTAATGAAAACTTCGAAATGGATATCGAGGCCCTTAAAGCCGAGATCGAAAAAGACCGTGCCTTTTGTCATATTCCCTTTGCCATTATCGGCTCTGCGGGGACTGTGAACACGGGCGCGATTGATAACCTAAATGCCATTGCCGACATCTGCGAAGCGCAAGATTTATGGTTCCATGTTGATGGGGCCTTTGGCGCAACAGCGATTTTAGCCAAGCAAGCCAAAGAGCGGCTCTCTGCCCTCTCCCGTGTTGATAGCCTTGCCTTTGATTTTCATAAATGGTGGCAGGTCAATTATGATGCGGGCTGTGTGCTTATACGTGATCCGCTTATTCACCGCCAAGCTTTTGCAAGGCGGCCTGAATATTTACGCGGGAAAGAACGCGGCCTCGCGGGCGGTGATTTCTGGGCCGTGGATTACGGGCCTGAGCTTTCACGCGGCTTTCGCGCCCTCAAAGTCTGGACCCATATCAAGGCCCACGGCATTGACGCGATTACTGATGTCGTAGAGCGCAATATCTCCCAAGCCCAATATTTAGAGAGCCTTGTGAACGCCTCGCCTGAGCTAGAAATGCTTGCGCCTGTGCCGCTGAATATTTGCTGTTTTCGATATAAATTTGATACAGGCATGAATAGCAAAAATAATGAAATCGTTCTGCGTTTGCAAGAAAACGGAATTGCCGCCCCCTCGACAACAACACTGGGCGAGGATCTCGCGATCAGGGTGAACATCACAAACCACCGCACAGAGCAAAGCGATTTAGATATTCTTGTGAAAGCTATCATTGATATTGGCGGTACGCTTAGTTCTGTGAATAAGGCATAGGAATAGGCTCACCTCCACGGGTTTTGAGAGGCGTTATTTTAGTTTAATATGCTTATTTTAAGCGGCTAATTCGGCCATAAATGCGCGGCGCAAAGACCAAAATTCACACACCCACATTTGCTCAAAGACGGCCCTGCTCCAAACACGCTATTCACAATTGGGCGGCAACACAGACGTGTTTTATATTCCAAACGGTAAAGGCTCGCGCGGCCATGCACGGAAATCCGCCCCAGTAATTCGAAGAACTGATTACCGTTCAGGGTGCGCGAACTGGCATAGCGAAACCATCCATATTGCCGCGAGATAGGCAGGCCGCGCGCAAGCATACGCTTGGTACTCCGATTTAGCATAATTTTAGGCGCTTCGGGGGCGCGGGCAGATTCGGGGATAAGCGCAGGCGCGCGGGTTTTACCAGAACGGATATCTGCGGCAATATCGGCGGCCTCTTGAAGGGCAC
>JALZWM010000033.1 GCA_023300105.1 Hellea sp. | reverse complement strand
GGGAGCTGTCCGCCTTCGCCGGGCTTAGCCCCTTGCGCGACTTTGATTTCGATCTCGCGGCACTGGTTTAAATACTCAGCGTTAACACCGAACCTACCAGAGGCAATTTGTTTTACGGCTGAGTTGGGGTTATCACCGTTGGGCATAGGAACATAGCGCGCGCGGTCTTCGCCGCCTTCACCTGAGACGGATTTCGCGCCGATGCGGTTCATCGCAATATTAAGTGTGCCGTGCGCTTCAGGCGATAGCGCGCCAAGGGACATGCCCGGCGTGCAGAAGCGCCGCCTGATTTCATTGACCGATTGTACCCGGCGAAGCGGCAAAGGCTTCCCAGCAGGTTTAATATCAAGTAAATCGCGTATCTGAATAGGTTTGGCCGTGTTCACGACCTCTGCGTAGCGTTTATAAAGTTCATAATCCTCGGAGCCGACGGCTTCTTGGAGCATATGAATCATCTCGGCTTTATAGGCATGACGTTCGCCCTTGGCCCGCACGCGGTAAAGACCGCCAATCGGCAGGCGGACAACAGCAGACTCGTAAGCGGTTTCATGGGCGTCCACAAGTTTACCTTCAAGGCCAGCAAGGCCGATGCCAGAAATACGGGATGTCATACCGGGGAAGTTCTCACCGACCAGCGCGCGAGAGAGGCCCATGGCTTCGAAATTATTACCCCCACGGTATGATGAAATTACAGAGATACCCATTTTGGATATGATTTTTAAAAGACCGCCTTCAATGGCTTTCTTATATTGCGCCACAGCTTCGTCACCGCTCATATCGAGGAGACCGCGTCCGACACGTTCAACAAGTGTGTCTTGCGCCATATAGGCGTTGACCGCTGTTGCGCCTGCGCCGATGAGAACTGCGAAATAATGCGTATCCAAACATTCAGCAGAGCGCACGAGTATAGAACAAGACGAGCGTAGACCTTTGGAGACAAGATGGGTCTGCACGGCGGCCACACAGAGGATGATAGGCGCGGCGGCTTTTTCTTCATCAACATATTCATCGGTGAGAACGATGTTCTCAACGCCTGCGATGACAGCCGCTTCCGCTTCGGCTTTGATGCGGATAAGCGTGTCTTTTAGGGCGCGTCCGGGAATAGCATCTGATGCGGGTGCTGGGAATGTACAATCAATAATACGGGTTTTTGTCGGGCCTACGAGTTTCATAAAACGGGTCAACATCCCCGTTGTCATAACAGGGCTTTCAAGGACAAGCATTTCCGTAGTTTGAGAACTGTCTTCGGCGAGAATATTACGCAAGTTCCTAAAGCGCGTTTTCAGCCCCATCACGCGTGTTTCGCGCAAAGGGTCAATCGGCGGGTTTGTGACCTGACTGAAATTCTGCCTAAAGAAATGGGAGAGCGGACGGTAAATATCTGAGAGCACAGCCAAAGGCGTATCGTCGCCCATAGACCCGACGGTTTCTTTGCCGAGCTCTGCCATAGGCGAGAGAATAAGTTCGTGGTCTTCTAAGGTTTGGCCGCATGACATTTGCCGTCTGGCTAGGGCTTCCCCTGTCAGTGTCGGCTTGGGTTCAGAGCCTGAGAGTTTCTCATCGAGGTTAACGACTTTTTTGAGCCATTTTTTATAAGGTCGTTTGTCAGATAATTCGTCGAGAATTTCTTGGGAGTTGTAAAATTTACCTTCTTCTAAATCGACAGCAATCATACGGCCCGGCTGTATCGCGCCTTTACGGACAATGTCTTTTTCCTCCATCGGGCACATGCCAGTTTCAGACCCAACAGCTAAAACGCCGTCTTTAGAAATCGCATAACGTAAGGGGCGCAAGCCGTTTCTATCAAGGCCTGCCATACACCAACGGCCATCATAGGCGGCAAGGGCGGCAGGGCCGTCCCAAGGTTCCATCACGCTGTTGCAATATTCATAAAGCGCGCGCCAATTATCAGGCATCAAGTCGCCGCGTTTGGAATAGGCTTCAGGCACTAAAAGTGTTTTCGCCATAGGCGCGCTTCGGCCCGCACGGACAAGAAGCTCAAACACGGAGTCGAGCGCGGCTGAATCAGAGCTGCCTTTTTGAATGACAGGTTTAACGTCATGGGCGCGGTCACCAAAGGCGGAACTCGCCATTTTGATCTCATGGCTTTTCATGTGATTGGCATTGGCTTTGAGCGTATTAATCTCACCGTTATGCGCAATCATGCGAAACGGTTGCGCGAGCCACCATTGTGGGAACGTATTTGTTGAATAGCGCTGATGATAAATCGCGGCGCGAGAAATAAAGCGGTCATCTTTGAGGTCAGGAAAAAAATTATCAATGTCTTCAGCGAGGAACATGCCTTTATAGATGATCGTCTGCACAGATAAAGAACAAGCGTAAAAGCTTGGAATCGCAGCTTTAATGGCACGCTTCTCAATACGGCGACGGACAATGTAAAGTTCGCGCTCTAGCGTGTTACCTTTGCGCCCTTGCGGATCGCGGAACATGACCTGTTCAATCGCGGGGCGGGTGGCTTTGGCTTTTTCGCCGATAACGTCAATATCAATGGGAACCTGACGCCAGCCATAGATATAAAAACCTTCTTTTAGAAGTTCAGTTTCGACTATGGTTCGAGCCGCTTCTTGAGATTTAAAATCTGTGCGGGGCAGAAAGAACATACCAACCGCAATTTTCGCGGACGTTGGTTTATGGCCTGTGCGCTCTACTTGAGCGCGGAAAAATTCTTGCGGGATGTCGAGGCGAATACCTGCGCCGTCACCTGTTTTACCATCGGCATCTACGGCGCCGCGGTGCCATATATTTTTAAGTGCCTGAATAGACATCTCAACAACGTCGCGTCTGGGGGTGCCGTCAATGGAGGCTACCAGACCGACGCCGCAAGAACTATGCTCATGCGCGGGGTCATAGGCGCCTGCCTCGATTAATGTATCGCGGTTGTCTTCGTATGTTTTAAGCCAATTGGACATGTTGTTTTCCTATTCCGCTGCGACTTTGGCGTCCGCGGCCATTTGTGCTTTGAGATATTTATGCATATGCGCGGCGGCGTCGCGGCCTTCGCGGATGGCCCAAACGACAAGGCTTGCGCCTCGGACAATATCGCCTGCGGCGTAAACACCTGGGAGGTTAGTTTCAAAGGTCACTGGGTTTACCCGTAATGTGCCCCAACGCGTGACAGTTAGATCGCCTGAGAGGTCTTTCATCTTTTCAGGTGAAAACCCAAGCGCCTTAATGACAAGGTCAGCTTTAACGTCAAAGTCTGCGCCTTCAATCGGCTCGACGCTTTCACGTCCGCTGGCGTCTTTTTTACCAAGGCGCATTTTATCGGCTCTGACAGCGACAACAGACCCGCCCTCATCTTTGATAGATTTCGGCGCGGCAAGCCATTCAAAGCTCACGCCTTCTTCTTGCGCATTGGCCGTCTCGCGCACTGAACCGGGCATATTCGCGTGGTCACGGCGGTAAAGACAGGTCACAGACTTTGCGCCTTGGCGCACGGCTGTTCTGACGCAATCCATGGCCGTGTCTCCGCCGCCGATAACGACAACATTTTTATTCTCGGCTGTCATGGCTTCGATTTTATCACCGAGGCCGCGCTTGTTAGAATTAATCAAGAATGGCAGGGCAGGGGTCACACCTTCTGCGCCCGCGCCGGGACAGGCAAGGTCACGCGCTTTATAAACGCCTGTACTAATAAGAACGGCTTGATGTTTGTCGCGTAGTTTTTCAAATGTGATATCAACGCCGACATCGCAATTAAGCACAAATTTAACGCCGCCATCTTCGAGGCGCTTTGTACGGCGCTGAACAATAGATTTCTCTAACTTAAAATTAGGAATGCCGTAGATAAGCAAGCCGCCCGCGCGGTCATGACGGTCATAAACTGTAACCTGCCACCCTTGGAGACGTAATTCTTCTGCCGCCGCTAATCCCGCAGGGCCAGCGCCGATGATACCGACAGAGAGCGGACGCTCTTTGCGCGGTTTAATAGGTTCAATCCAACCTTCTTTCCAAGCTGTATCCGTTAAGTAGCGCTCAACAGACCCAATAGTGACAGTGCCGTGGCCAGATTGTTCAATTACACAAGAGCCTTCGCAAAGACGGTCTTGCGGGCAAATGCGGCCGCAAATCTCAGGCATAGAGTTTGTGGCGGCGGAGACGCGGTAAGCTTCTTCAACGCGGCCTTCTGCGGTGAGTTTGAGCCAATCAGGTATATTATTGTCGAGCGGGCAGTGGTTTTGACAAAAAGGAACCCCGCATTGTGAACAGCGCGAGGCCTGCTCTTCGGCTTTGACCTCTATATAATCGCCATAAATTTCAAGGAAATCATCCTTACGCACGTCCGCGCCTCTTTTGGCGGGCATGTCCCGCTCAGTATCGACAAATTGTAACATTTTATTTGGCATGGCATTTCACTCTATTGCGCGCGTTGGAGCTTTAAGGAGGGTGCGTTATACAGATATGAATCCAAATAGCAAGATGCGACACTTTGTCAAAAAAGGATAAAGTTAGAATAATAATAACGAATTTATTTAAGTTAAGTAACTGATTTAATTATAAATTAAAAATATTTTTTCAATAAAGTAAATTTATTCACATTTAAGAATTTAAATAAAAAAGATGAAGCGGGTTAAGATGTGGATAGATTTCCTCCCTCCATGACCATTGACTGAGATATCTTCTGTGATGAGGAGCTGCCGCTCAGACAGGTCATAGGAACGGCTTAGCTTGGTGATTTCAAGGTGACGGGTGAGATTTCGTTATGGGGGCTTAGGAGACGTTAGGCGAGAGGCTTAAGTCGCCCAAAGTAGGACACTCATTGACTATAGATAATGCCGTCAAAGGGGCCATTGGCCTCTAAGAACTTTACATTATCTTTATGGTTCTCTAATGTTGAGAGGGCTGTTTATTTGGCCTTAAAATGCCTTTCAAAACATAGAGGATTTAGTTGTGACTAAACAGATAAGTTGGCTTTTGGGATTTACGTTGTGTTTGTCAGCTTGCGGAACGACCTATACGGCACCTCGTGATGTCGATATGTCAACGGTACCGAGTAGTTGGAAGGGTCTCGCTGGCATACAGACAATAGATACGCAGGTGAAATACAGTGATGGACGCTACAAGTCTGGAGAAGCCATTGCTAGTTATCGATTGAAACATACTCGGACAGCGAGAGTTGGTGCGCCAACGACATTTACTTCTGGGGCGGGAATTACGTCGAGGAACAAGGCCTTGGAGATTCCAGAGGGTACACCTTTGTACGCTGTCCAATTGTCACAATCTGTTTCTACTTATCAAGGCGGCCGACTGACATCTAGCTATACCCAAAGCGCTGACAAGAACCCCATTGAATGGTGTACACCGCACCCCTCTAAGAAGGGGGCGCTTTGTATGTTTTGGCAGGATGAGGATACAGCCTTTTATCAAGAAAACGAAAGAGGTAGCCCATTAATGCCCGCTACAGGATACGGGGCTGGATCAAGTGTAGGCGACAAGAGTAGCCTTCCGATCATAATCGAAGATAGTGACGTTACGTTTGACAAACCACTTAGAGCAGCAATTATAATCGGGCAGAACAGTAAGAAATATATATCTATAAATTATTTAATTGGAAGTGTTTCGGATGAACGTTTTCGTGGCAGTCAGGTGACATATCGACGTAAAGAATGGGATGATGAAGGACGCGCAGAATTCAAACTATGGGGGGCAGATATACTTGTCGAACGCGATGGCCCAGCTGATGAAAAAAGCGAGTACGTATCAGTTAGCTTTAAGTCTGCTCCTAGCATTCAAACTCGCTAACTCGAAAATAAATAGTGTCCGTTCGTGCCTAATTGAGGGTATAAATGAGCGTCCTAAAATCGCCTCATGTAAGCCTCTGGCTAATGACCGCTAAGGGGATTATGCGGTATTAGTGAGCGGCTTACTTTAGCCGTGCTTTCTCCAGTGAGGCTTTTTACAATAAAACAGCAAACAAATCCCTGATGTAAAGAAAGCTGTAACCGTTTCGCTATAACCGCACTCTATGTCTTGGCTTCATCTCGTTATTTTAGCTCTTATTCAGGGGCTTGCTGAATTTTTACCTATTTCTAGCTCCGCGCATCTTATTTTAGCGCCGCAGCTTTTGGGCTGGTCTGAAGATCAAGGTGTTTTAATCGATGTCATGGCGCATTTTGGGACTTTGTTCGCGGTGATTGCCTATTTCCACAAAGATGTGGCGGGCATTATTGGCGGATTTTTCGATTTGCTGCGCCGTAAACTGAATAAGAACTCAGCCTTGGCCCTAAACCTAATTATCGCCAGCCCGCCTGCCATGGTGCTTGGGCTTATTTTAAGTGTCAGCGGAATTGATGTGCTGTTGCGCTCGCCGCTGATTATTGCGGCGACCACAATTATATTCGGTATCGTGCTTTGGATTTCCGACATTAAAGGCAAAGAAATTTATAAGACCGAAGATTTGACGTGGAAACGCGCAACACTATTGGGCTTTGCACAAGCTATCGCGCTTATACCGGGGACGTCACGCTCTGGCATTACAATGACGGCCGCGCGCTTCATGGGCATGACCCGTGTTGAAAGCGCGCGTTTCTCTATGTTGATGAGCCTTCCTATTATTGGCGCGGGCGGATTATATGCTTTGTTAAAACTGTCTAAGGCCGAAGAAGCAGGGGCGAGCCTAAGCGACGGTCTCATCGTGGCCGTGTTGTCGTTCTTCGCCGCTTATGCCTGTATCGCTATCTTCATGAAGTGGGTCAGTAAAATCGGGTTTTTCCCCTTCATGGTGTACCGCCTTCTTTTAGGTGCAGGGTTACTGCTATGGGTCTTTCAGGGCGCGGCATAACAAAAGCAGTAGAGTTACTAAGCAGTAACTAAACGAGTGAGAGTATGATTGCCCGAGTTTAATAATGTTAACTGCGATGACTACTAGACAGAAAGCTATAGTCTCTTTTAGAGGCCGCTCATGATGAAAACTGTTGCCACTATATTTACGCGCAAAAGCATAGCGACGACTGTGTGGGCAGGCTTAGGTCTGTGTGTATCTGCAAATAGCTTTGCTAATGATATTACTCCTTTTTCCAAATCGAACATTAATCTTAAGGAGCTTGATAAGCGCGCGAGTCAGTTAATGCAGCAGTTAGAGATGGTTGGCCTCTCTGTTGCTATCGTTGAAGAGGGCGAAATGACTTTTGCCAAAGGTTACGGCGAAGTGCAGCGCGATAGTAATATGATGGTGAGTGAAGACACAGTTTTTCGCTGGGCGTCTGTGTCCAAAGGCGTGGCGGCTGCAACAGTCTTATCTCTGGAAGAAGATGGTCATTTCGATCTCGGGCAAGCTGCTAAACTTCATGCAGCCTCACTTGAATTGCCGCCCAATAAGGTTGAAGTTTCAATAGAAGATATTCTCTCACACCGTGTCGGCATTGTACGTAATGCGTATGACCGCCGTATAGAAGATGGCCAAACCGCTGCGCGTGTACGCGGCGCGCTCAAGAATTTGAAATACCTTTGCGAACCCGGAACATGCCATACGTATCAAAACGTGGCCTTTGATGCATCTGCTGAAATCGTCGAAACGATCACGGGCTTGCCATATAAATCCGTTGTTAAAGAGCGTATATTTAGTCCGTTAGACATGGATACAGCGAGTGTCACCCTAGAGGGACTTAAACGGTCTAAAAGCTGGGCGCGCCCGCACGGACGTCACGGCGCAAGAATTAAACGCGTAAAAGAAAATTATTACCGCGTACCTGCTGCTGCGGGGGTTAACTCATCGGTTAAAGATTTAGCGAAATGGATGACGGCTCAAATGCCGACGCAAACTCAAGACATTGTCGTCAATCAGGTTGATTTTGAAATAGAAATGGCTGGTGGTCTCAATCCAAACCAAGATGATAATGATATAAGACTGATAGCTGAGGCAGCTGTAAAAACACAAGAACGTGCTTACTTTGAAGCTCACAAACCGCCGCTACCAAAGATATCTCAAAACATTGTTGACGAGATGCAAACGCCGCGTGTGGACACACCGCGTGAGCAGCGCTTTATGCGCCGTAAATATATGGCACTTGAAAATGCGCAATATGGTCTTGGGTGGCGCACCTATGATTATGCGGGCCACCGCGTTGTTGGGCACAGGGGCGGCGTTCAAGGGTATCGTGCGCTTGTTCTTTTTGATCCTGAAAAACGCTCTGGCATTGCGATGATGTGGAATAGCCCGCATTCTCGCCCAATTGGATTACAGCTTGAATTCATGGACCAACTCTATGGATTGCCTAAACGCGATTGGCTCAGACTTAACAAGAAAAGCTAACATTACCTATTCATTCTTGTCTTGTTGCAATTTATAGATTTTCCTAGTCGGCCTGTGCACCATTGCGCTATACGCTCTCAGTGAGTGTAGATCCAAATATGAAGACCCAACCCCCAAGGTTGATGCGCGCTATTCGCAAGGCGATGGCGGGTACCGAGTCTGTTCAAGAACGTTTGGATGATTTCGTAGCTGCAATATCCAAAGCCATGCAGGTCAAGGTAGCGTCGATTTATCTGCTTAGGGATGGGGAAGGTTTAGAGCTTTCGGCCACGAAAGGCCTGAAGAAGTCAGCCGTTCATAAAACCCGTATGAAACCGGGCGAGGGCCTCGTGGGTCACGTGGCTTTGACCGCGCGTCCGTTGAACCTCGCGGATGCCCCGTCTCACCCTCTCTTTTCTTATCGGCCCGAGACTGGGGAAGACCGTTTTAAGTCATTCCTTGGTGTTCCCATATTGCGCGGTGGCCGTACCCTCGGCGTTCTGGTTGCGCAGTCTGAAAAAGCCAGAAGCTTTAATGAAGAAGAAGTTGAAGACTTACTGACCGTGGCGATGGTGCTAGCGGAAATTATTATTGATGATGAACGTCTTGGCGGTAAAAAAGGCGCGCTGAAAGGTATTAGCCTTGCGCCGATTAAGCCCGAGACAATTACGGGGAAAGCCTATGCCGACGGCCTTGTAGAGGGGCATGCTTATCTGCATGTACCGCCTGTCGCGCCGTCAAATTTGCTTTCCGATAATATTGCCGCTGAGGAAATACGTTTAGAGGACGGCGTCGCAAAACTACGGGCTTCTGTGGACGCCTTGGTTGCGGGCGAAACCGCGGCATTATCCCGTGCCAGTAAAGAGATTTATGAGACTTACCGCATGTTCGCCTATGACCGAAAATGGGTTGGACGTTTGCGTGAAGCCGTACATTCGGGCCTAACGGCCGAGGCGGCCGTTGAGCGGGTACGCAATGAGCACCGCGCGCGCCTTATGAAATCCCGCGACTCTTATTTACGCGCACGGCTTCATGACCTCGAAGACCTCGCAAACCGTTTATTACGGGCTTTGTCGGGCGAAGCACTTGGGCTTGGGAATAAAAATATATCAGATGACGCGATTATTTTTGCGCGTGAAATTGGCCCTGCTGAACTCTTAGATTATGACCGCGAGAAAATTCGCGGTATTGTCCTCGAAGAGGGGTCGTCCTCTTCGCACACGTCAATTATTTGCCGCGCAATTGGTATTCCGCTTATTGGCCGCGCCGAAGGTGTTTTGGATAAAATCGAAATCGGCGACCCTGTTCTTGTGGACGGCGAAGAGGGGGAAGTTCATATCCGTCCGCTCGAGACGCAAGTTGCGGGCTTTAAAATGCGTATGAATATTCGCGGAGAAATCAACCGCGCTTATGACGCTATGAAATTTACGCCAGCTGTGACGCTCGATGGGCAACAAGTTTCGCTTCAACTTAATGCGGGTCTTTTGGTAGATTTGCCGCAACTTGATCAAGCGGGCGCGGACGGCATTGGTCTTTTCCGTACAGAGTTTCAGTTCATGGTCAGTGAGTTCATGCCGCGCCTCAAAGAGCAAACTGAGCTTTACCGCAAAGCAATCGATGCAGGCGGGCAACGGCCCGTTACTTTTCGTACGCTCGATTTGGGCGGTGATAAAATCCTGCCCTATATTGACCCTGTGCCCGAGGAAAATCCGGCGATAGGCTGGCGGGCTATCAGGATTGCGCTCGATAGGCCGGGCTTGATGCGCTATCAACTCCGCGCCTTAGTCGCAGCAGGGGCAGGGCGTCATTTGCGGGTCATGTTCCCGATGGTAACAATTGTGGATGAGTTCATCGAAGCACGCGCGCTATTTGACCGAGAAATCGCCCGCGCGCAGAAATTAGGCCTCGAGCTTCCCAAGAAAATCGAAATCGGCGTGATGTTAGAGACGCCGTCATTGGCGTGGCAGATTAACGCCGTCTGTGACCATGCTGATTTCATTAGTGTAGGCGCAAATGACTTGATGCAGTTTTTCTTTGCCGCTGACCGTGATAATGCACGGGTCTCTGACCGTTATGACCCGCTACATCCCGCCGCTATTTCGATTATGAAATTCGTGGCTGATGGTTGCGCCCGTAACGGGAAAGATGTTTCTGTCTGCGGCTCCATTGCGGGCCGTCCGCTTGAAGCCATTACGTTAGTGGCCTTGGGCTACACATCACTGTCCATGCCCGTTACAGGCATTGGCCCCGTTAAAGCGGCCATCCTAAAACTCGACGCGGCCAAGCTTCGCAAAAAAATAGCGCCCCATATAACGGTCGACTCGCGGCTCTCATCTTTAAGGGAAATAGTCCGAGAGTTTTGTATGGAAGAAGGTATTCCTGTTTAGGCGACTAAATCTTCTCAGGATAAATCGGGCGAATGTCGTATGGAATATCATCTAGGTTTCCGAGCACGGTTTCGGCTTCGCTATCAAGGGGCAGATATTTATCCAAGAACGCTTTGGCCGCGTCGTAATTGCCGTCGCCTTGCAGCATAACGACTTTGCCTGTCAGGTCAGAGATAGCTTGCTCTAGCTTGGCGAAATCAATCTTGAACCGCTCTTGCTGCGGGAGCCATTCTACGGCCCCGACTTCGCGGTAATAATTATACTGATAGGCTGCGCCTTTGGCATGTGCCGCGCCTGTGCCGAAACGCATAGAGCGGAATTTGCCAGAGAAATATGTCGCGAGGAACGCGTGCTTATCTGCGGCGGGTAGTTCGCCGCGCTCCATCATATAAAGAATATTATACGCGCCCATAACGTCGGCCTTGCCTTCTTCAATGCCCGAAGCCAGAGCTTTGAACTGTGCGTTCACAGTTGTCTGAACTCCGTCCACGGTAATCGTACCGGGCCCTAATGAATGAGAGAGCTCATGAAACAAAGTATTATTGCTCATGTATTTTTTTGTTGTGAGTTTGGCTTGCTCAGGCACTAAAACGCGCTCGCCAATGGGGCCAAGGATACGGTCATATTTCGCGCCGAGAACATTATTGAGAATAACTTTCTTCGCGCCTTTGGCTTCGCGCACACGCTCATCATTGGGCAAGTTAAAGGCGATGGTCTGCACGCCGTTTTCATTATCACCGCCGCCGTGGACTTGATATGTCGCCGCGATGGGCGACTCAAATCCGCGTTTGTAATTTTTATATGTCTCATCAACAGGTAGGTTTTTTTCCATGTCTTTGAGGAAGTCTTTATATTTCGCGAGCGCGGCTGACTCGTCTGGATTTTTGATAGTGACGAAAGACTCGTAAGCGGTTTTATAGCCAAACAACCCATCGTCATAAACCTCATAGGGGCCAATCGCGACTTCGATGTTGCCGTCTAAATCCATCCACGCCATTTCTGATGTGAAATAATCATCGGTGAGGAAAGCTTTGGCGCGCAATGTCAGGAAGTTTTTCATCGACTCGTTTTCAGATATCTCTGCGGCTTCGAGCATAAGCTTCGCGGCAGGCAGCAGCCATTGGGCGTAAACCTTGCGGTAAGGGATTGATGTCAGGCCCCCATCCGCATCACGGCGGATAACCGTATAGCCAGAGGTAAAGGCCTCTTTGTCTGCGGGGTTGGCTGCAATATGATCTTCAAATTCTTGGGCGCTCATATCGGCAGGATAAAAGCCTCCGCCTTTGGGGCAGGGTGTGTCGCCATAAAATAACCTGTTGTCATCTTCGAGCGTGTCACAGGGGCCCGCATGAAGGTCAAACATTTTGAGCTGTATGGGTGTGCCTTTGGACTTTATCTCTTCGCGCATCTCGGGATAATTAGCGCCGCGTTGACGTAGAAATATTTCAGAGAGATAGCCGCTGGCCTCAATCAGTTTATTGACGACTTGCTTTTCGCTAGGCGAGAGAAAGCTTGTGTCGACATCCATTTTGACTTCGGCAAATTTGGCATATTGGCGGTCAATGTTATATCCTGTCTCTACGGCTGCCGCTGTTTTAACTGGCGCAGTCTCAGCTACTTTGATTTCGGTTTGAGGCGAACAGGCCGTCAGACTCATAGAAAGGCTTATAGATAAAGCTAAGGCGGCGACTGACGTTTTTAGTGCGCGCGTGCGTAGAAAATGATTCATGCTGTATCCCTTTAAAGGTGACCGATTTTAACTTCGGCTTTGGTATAATAAGATGTTGTATAACGGTTCTGCGCGTCTTCGTAAATCCTGCGCTGGGCGGGTTTATAATAATGATAAAGCGGGCGCACACCTATGGGACAATAGTGCCCCACGAGGCTTAAACGTGTTTGTCCTATCTTGCGTATGGGCGCGCCGCCATGGGCAAGGGCCGCATGCCAAAACAATACGTCTCCCTTTTTTGCGTGAAAGCTTTGTGGTTTAACCCCGCGCTTGGCCGCTTCGTCTAAAATCCATTGATGCCACGCCTCAAGCTGCTCTGGTCCGTCGCGCTCTGCATCATAATGTTTGAACCGTCCGCTAAAGAGATAGCCTTCCCAGTTATGACTTCCCAATAGGTAAAGCAGTTCCCCGCTATCGGGCGCAATATCTTCCAAGGCGACCCAAACTCCGACCAATTTCATGGGCGCGTTCATCCGCACAAAAGCTGTGTCTTGATGTATAGGTTGCTCCGAGCCTTGGTTGAACCGCAAGGATTGGGTTAAGAGGGCGGGGCGTTCAAATACCATATCCAAGAAGTTTGTGATTTTTGGATCAAATAAAATATCCCGAGAGGCGGGCGCGAACATATAATCATCCACAAGGCGCACGCTAGCTGTAGCGTCAAACAAAGTCGGATCATAGGGCGTTGGCGCAGGTAGGGCCGCGCTTGTCATACGCAAAGGGCTGGGCTGCTTTGCTTGTAGGGTTTTCGTTTCAGATAGATATGCCGTAATTTGTTCGTCGGAAATGGCGCCGTTTAAGATAACAATGCCGTCTTGGCGCCAAGCTTTAAGCTGCGCAGTTTGATCGGCGCTTAGATTTGGTTTCGCGGCGAGCTTTTCTTCGAAGTCAGCTCTGTCTGTCCACATACCGCCAAACTTGGATTGGAACTGCGCCCGTGCCCGCCTCTGACGTATATAGTCACGGTTTAACGTCGCAAAATTATACACGCCCTCATAGAGGCGCGGGTATTTATGCAGAGCATTTTTGGCGGTAGATACCAGTGATTTCATAGGTGAACTTTATAGAGCGGATTTTATCTTATCTGCGATAGATTGAAGATGCGTTGCATCTGCCATTTCGCCGCCCGCGTGCGCGCTTCCATGTTCAGAGGGTTCTTTGCCGTCATAACACGGTACAATATGCACATGGGTGTGAAAGACGGTTTGTCCTGCCGGCGCGCCGTTAAACTGCATGATGCGAATGCCGTCAGGTTTAAGCGCGGTCTTAACCGCCGCCGCGATACGTTGGGTTGTCCCAAAAAGCCGTCCAATGTCTTTGGCATGGGTCTCGAGCAAATTACGAGAGGGCGCTTTTGGCATGACCAAAACATGACCGTCTGATTGCGGGAAGGCGTCCAAAATTGCGAGGATATTGGCGTCTTCATAAACTTTCACACAGGGCATTTCCCGCCGCATGATTTTAGCGAAGATATTGTCAGTGTCGTATTGTCCGTGGAGGGTCATGGGTTACTTATGTCTTTCTTAAACGGCGTATGTTTCGCCAATATTGTTATCTCATCATCAACGGCGCGGCGTTCTCTTGTCAAGTAATCGCTGACCGCGCCTCGCAGGCCAGGGTGAGACAAATAATGCGCGGAGTGTGTCGCAACAGGTTCATAGCCGCGCGCGAGCTTATGCTCGCCTTGCGCCCCCGCTTCGACTTTGGGCACGCCCAGCTCTATGCCCGCTTCAATCGCTTGATAATAACACAGCTCAAAATGCAGGAACGGTTTATGGACCACGCATCCCCAGTTACGCCCATAGAGCGCGTCCGAGCCAATAAAGTTTAGCGCGCTGGCAATCGGCGTCTCGCCGTCAAAGGCCATGACGAGCAAAATATCATCGCGCATTGTCTCTTGCAGTATGTCGAAAAACTGACGCGTTAGATAAGGCCGCCCCCATTTGCGCATGCCCGTATCCGTATAACAGCGGTAGAAAAAATCCCAATGCTCGGGCTTTAAATCATCCCCCGTCAGGCGCTTAATCGTGAGGCCTTCTTGCGCGGCTTTGCGTTCCTTGCGGATGTTCTTACGTTTGCGAGAGGCGAGGGAGCCTAAGAACCCGTCAAAGTTTTCATAGCCGCGGTTGATAAAGTGAAACTGCCGATCTTCGCGGTGGGCGAAGCCGACCTCTTCGAGGACTTCTAAATCATTCTTTTGTAGGAATGTCAGGTGAACCCCTGAATAGTCCCAATCCTCACAGGCTTGAACCATAGCCGAGACGAGGGCTGTCTTTGCGTCTTTATCCCGCGCTAATAACCTTGGCCCAGTGGCGGGCGTAAAGGGGATAGAGGCTTGGAGCTTAGGGTAATAATTCCCGCCCGCACGGTGCAGGGCCTCGGCCCAAGCGTGGTCGAAAACATATTCGCCTTGGCTATTAGTTTTCGCGTATAATGGAGCCGCGCCGACGGATTTTCCGCTCTCATCTTCAAGCCATATATGGCGGGGTGCCCAGCCTGTCTCGATTATGGCAGAGCCGCTCTCTTCACAGGCGTTTAAAAAGCGCCAGCTGAGAAAGGGATGCTTGCCCGCTGGCAAATGGGCATCCCACTCTGCTTCGCTCACCTCGCTAATGCGGGTAAGGATACGGGCGCTATATGTGGGCGCGCTCATATCTGCCTAAGCGGGCGTGATCTCAACAATGGCGTCGATTTCTACGGCAACATCAAGCGGTAGGCTCGGGGCAGAGACGGCGAAACGTGCGTGACGCCCCGCGTCGCCAAAGACGGCTACCATAATATCGGAACAGCCATTAATGACTTTTGGAATATCGGCTTGTGTGGCGCTTGGCAGGGCTTGCACAAATCCGCCAAGTTTGACGATACGTTTGACGCGGGATAAATCCCCGCCGCAGGCCGCTTTCATTTGCGCGATAAGATTAAGCGCAGAGAGTTTCGCCGCCGCTTGGCCTTGCTCAACGGTGAGGTCTTCGCCCAAACGTCCGCCGATAGCATTATCGCCAATTTTAGAAATCTGGCCCGAGATAAACACAAGATTACCGCTCACCACATAAGGCACATAATTCGCCACAGGCGCCGCTGCCTCAGGGAGCGTAAGGCCAAGGTTTTCAAGATTTTGTTCAGGGGTATTCATATCGCATAATCTCCGTAAGGGGCGCGTAAGGCTATAGGGTATTTCAAGGATGTTTAGTAACGGCTACGGCAAATATTGCACCTAAAAAATAGGTGATGTTTCCCTTAACCTGTTCCAGAGAACAGGGTGTGAAGTTGAGCGGCTTCTTATTCACAAGGTAATAAGGTCCTAGGGACACAGTTGTGGCTTCACGAAGTGAAACACAACAGCCCTAGGATGACATGAATTTAAAAATCTTCACCTCGTCTTCCTAGGGTTTATCCCTAGGGCCTTTAATTCTGTCACAACCCTCTAACTTATAGGGTCTCAATCCACTCCATACATCCCGTTGAAAAACGGGATCCATCTCCTGCCATTGCAACAAGTGCAATAAGTTCAAGTGATAGGCCCCGACCTTCGTCGGGGTGAATGGATAGAGAAATGGTTTAGTCTACTTGAGCAGTATCGGGCCAAGCGTTTGGACTTGCAATTATGTTGATTTAGTTTTTTTTGATTGCAGAAAAAAACCATGTGTAAAATTTCATAGAAAAACCGGCAACAAATATGGTTATCACGAAGGCGCCTGCTAAAAACATCCAAAACACTGGACCATCAAACGTCCTAAATTTATTTATAAGCATGAAAGCTAAGAAAAAAGGCGAAACGCATAGAATAAGCAGGACATGGTAAGCAATTCGGCTCGCCGTCGTTAATTCATCAGCTGACGTAAAATAACTTGTATTTTCACATCTAATACATTTAACGTGATTGGCACCTGTTTGCAGTATAAAGTTCCAAAATTCAGAACTATCGAAAGTTTCCTGACAATGGGCACATCCACGTTTGACGGCGCCTTCTTTTGGTTTAATTTTTTCGACTTCAAAAAACTTCCATCTATGAAATTTTTTGTAAAGTGAGCCAAGGTATGTGGCTATCAATGCGGCGAACAACAAAAATAATACGAATCCTCCCAGCCCCCTCTCAATAAATTTGAATTCTACGAGTTTAATGCTGAGTAAGGTAACTAATGGAAAGGGTAACAAATATATAAAAAACAGGGCTTGCACCGCCCGAAAATGAGCCGCTTTATTTAACTCGTCAGGCCTAATGAAATGACTCGTGTTGTCACATTTATTGCATTTTATTTTTTGGGAACGGCTTTTGAGCATGTAGCCCCTAAATGCAGACCTATCGTAAGGTTCTTCACAAAAAGCGCATTGATGCTTGCTGGTTTGGTCTATGCCTATTTCTCTTGCCATTAATCCTTCTACCAAACAAAAAAGTTATTTTGCAAAGTTTAATTTATCAC
>JALZWM010000032.1 GCA_023300105.1 Hellea sp. | reverse complement strand
AAGACAAAAATAAACCCAGCTAAAAGCTGGGTTTTGAATACATATCATTATTATATGTCTTTATTTACACATCTTGATTTATGCATCTTGGGTTGGCTTTGGGGCTGGAAGGCCTTTTCCGCCGCGTTTACCCTCAATCTTTAATTTGGCAGGTGGGATAATTTTGAAGGTGAGGTTTTCCTTCTTCTTATCCACGCCGACTTTCACCAAACCACCTGTTTTTAGCTTTCCAAATAATATCTCATCCGCGAGCGGCTTTTTGATATATTCTTGAATAGTGCGCGAGAGAGGCCGCGCGCCGTAACGCTTATCATAGCCCTTCTTCGCTAGCCAAATGTTGGCGCCTTTGGAGAGTTCAAATTCAATCTTACGGTCTGCAAGTTGTGCTTCGAGTTGAATAACAAACTTATCGACAACCTTACCAATATCATCAGGCGACAAGGCAGCAAAGCTAACTACGGCATCAAGACGGTTTCGGAATTCAGGCGTGAAGCGGCGCTTAATCGCAGCATCTTGTTCGTCTGACTTCATACCGCGGCCAAATCCAATTTCAGCTTTCGCAGCATCCGCAGCGCCAGCATTTGTCGTCATAATCAAGATAACGTTACGGAAATCAACTTTACGGCCATTGGCATCCGTCAGAAAGCCATTATCCATGACCTGTAAGAGGATGTTATAAATATCAGGATGCGCTTTCTCAATTTCATCAAGCAAGAGAACACTGTGCGGGTTCTGATTAACAGCATCCGTCAATAGACCGCCTTGATCATAACCAACATAGCCCGGAGGTGCACCTATAAGGCGAGACACCGTGTGGCGTTCCATATATTCACTCATATCAAAGCGAAGAAGTTCTAAGCCTTGCGTCATAGCAAGCTGTTTAGCGACCTCTGTTTTACCAACGCCTGTTGGCCCTGCAAAGAGGTATGACCCAATAGGCTTATTCGGCTCACGGAGCCCAGCCCGCGCAAGTTTCACAGCGGCGGCGACTTGGTCGATAGCTTTGTCCTGTCCGAAAACGACACGGCGTAGATCAATAGGCAGTGACTTTAGCGCTTTTTCATCATCACGCGAAATGGATTTCGGCGGGATACGCGCGATTTTAGCAACAACAGCTTCAATCTCTTGGATACCAATTTTCTTTTTGCGTTTCTTTTCAGTTACGAGTTTTGTGCGCGCACCAGCTTCATCGATAATATCAATGGCTTTGTCTGGTAATAAGCGGTCTGTGATATGACGAACCGATAAATCCACGGCGCCTTGAATGGCTTCATTAGTATATTTAACTTTATGAAATTCTTCAAAATAAGGTTTTAGCCCCATGAGGATTTTCACAGCATCTTCTGGCGTTGGCTCAGAGACATCTATTTTCAAGAAACGACGGGACAAAGCACGGTCTTTCTCAAAATGCTGACGATATTCCTTATAGGTCGTCGATCCCATACAGCGAAGTTTGCCAGATTGAAGAGCTGGTTTGAGCAAGTTAGAGGCGTCCATGGCCCCGCCTGATGTCGCGCCAGCACCAATGATCGTATGAATTTCATCAATGAAGAGGATGGCGCCCTCGGTCTCTTGCAATTTATTCATAACGGCTTTGAGACGTTCTTCAAAGTCACCTCTGTAGCGCGTTCCCGCCAAGAGAGCGCCCATGTCGAGTGAAAAAATCGTCGCGTCTTGCAAGACTTCAGGCACATCATCATTAACAATGCGGCGAGCAAGACCTTCTGCAATAGCCGTTTTACCAACGCCTGGGTCGCCGACGAGAAGCGGATTATTCTTACGGCGGCGTGATAGCACCATGATACAACGTTCGACTTCGTCGCCACGTCCGATTAACGGATCAATATCGCCGTCTCTCGCTTTTTGGTTCAGGTTAACTGTATACTCTTGTAGCGGATCTTTCGGCGCGGGGGCATCTGGGCTGCCCTCCCCGTCTCCAGCGCCTTGAATAGGTTTAGACACGTTACTTTCGCCAGATTTCGAAATACCATGGCTGATGTAATTGACCGCGTCGTAGCGCGTCATATCCCGTTCTTGCAGGAAGTAAACGGCATGGCTTTCGCGTTCGGCAAAGAGCGCAACTAAGGCATTAGCCCCCGTTACTTCTTCGCGGCCAGAAGACTGCACATGGATAACGGCGCGCTGAATAACACGGTGGAAGCCTGCGGTCGGGCGCGCTTCTTCAAAATCATCAACAATAAGTGACGCGAGGTCATCGTTCAAATACCGCGTCACATCTGCGCGGAGCGGTACGATATCAACATCACATGCCGTAATCACAGCCGCTGCGTCTTTATCGTCTAGTAAAGCCAAAAGCAAATGCTCAAGCGTCGCCAGTTCATGCTTGCGATCACTCGCAAGAGTTAGCGCGCGGTGTATTGTCTCTTCGAGGACCGGTGAAAATGAAGCCATTATTTATTCCTTTCGCCTATCAGATTTGGGGAGATTTGCGGCGATATCAAGGCCTGCGTGCAACACTCTTGCATTACAAATTGTTGAAGTTGATAATTTCGCATCATCTAAGTCTTTTCTAACGTGCATTGTAGAGGGTGCTGGGCACGTTTCGCAGCTTCCATAACTTGAGCAACTTTAGTTTCTGCGATTTCAAACGTATAAACCCCGCAGGTCCCGACCCCTTTTTGATGAACATTGAGCATTATCTTCATAGCGTCTTCTTTGGATTTCTTAAATATACCCATCAAAATAGAAGTGACGAACTCCATCGGCGTATAGTCATCATTCATCAAAACAACGCGGTACATAGATGGTTTTTTCGTCTTAGGACGAACTTTAGTCGCAACGCCGCGTTCAGGCGTATTATCGTTTTCGTCCTTTTCAGGACCGCTCATTATTATCTGTCTCGATGTCTTCATTACTTTAAGTTAGGTCTTATAAGCAGCTTTGAAAAGGGCGAGAGCCATTCAAATTGCTAGCAAATTGCTAGAAAGACAGATTCTCTGTTAGCAAATGAGCCATCAGCGTATAAATAGCAGAAGTTCTTAATAGCTATTAACTTTTACTAAACGCCTAAGTATCTATGCCAGTTCCATGTGGCGAATCGTTCTTATATCATGCCTGTTATGGGCTTTTTGCGGGCCTGCACTGAGTGCTGAACGGCGCTATGCTTCAATCGTGGTTGATGCAGATACGCTCGAAGTTATTCATGCGCGGCAAATAGACGAGCTTCGCTACCCAGCTTCACTCACCAAAATCATGACGCTTTATTTGACCTTTGATGCATTGAACGCGGGCACATTGCATTTGAAAGAACCCGTGCAAGTCTCCAGAAAGGCGGCTCTTACACCTCCATCTAAACTGGGTCTGAAAACAGGTCAGACAATTACAGTTGAAAACCTCATAAAAGCCCTCACTGTCAAAAGCGCTAATGACGCCGCTGTTGTACTTGCGGAACGTCTCGCGGGATCAGAGACTGCATTTTCAAACCAAATGACCGCTAAAGCTAGAAGTTTAGGCATGACGAAAACAACGTTCAAAACTGCAAATGGCCTGCCACACCCTGAACAAAAGACGAGCGCGCGTGACATGGCTAAACTTGCCTCCAATATTCTTCAAAGCCACCGTAAATATTATCATTATTTTGGTCTTACCCATTTTTCCTATGGGGGACGTCGCTACAAAAACACGAACGGTTTATTACATTCACTCGACGGCGTGGATGGTTTCAAAACAGGCTATACAAATGATAGCGGTTATAATTTAATTATCTCAGCCCAGCGCGAGAGCCGCCGCCTCATTGCCGTAGTGCTTGGCGGGGCTAGCGGACAATCTCGTAATGAGCACATGCAAGACCTAGTTGAACGTAGTTTTAAGGTTATGGGCGTAGCACCCGTAAAATCATCCCCAAAAGTCTCAATTGTTCGTGAAAATATTTCCAAACGAAAAGTGCCCCAAATGGCGGTCAACCAAGCTGTTAGGTTACGCGGGCACAATAACAGAACTATAACCGTGGGTTCTGGTAATAACGACATTAAATTTGCAAAAAATGTAAGTCATGAAACATGGGGCATTCAAGTTGGAGTCTTTCAAAACGAAGACGAAGCAAAGGCTCAAATTAAAGCTATCAATGGCGTAAGGGGTATTGAAAATGGAATTATTCGCCCTTTAGTTCGAAATGGCGAGACTCTCTATAGGGCACGTTTTGAAAATATAAGTATTTCAAAAGCTCAAACAGCCTGTAAAGCGCTTGCGAAATTAGCGGCAGGATGCTTGATAGTCGCAACGAACTAAGGCTGAAGCGATGGATCAAAACATTAAGATAGTCAGGACAGAGCGGACCCTACGCGGACGCATCTGGGAATGGCGCGGACATGGCGATACAATCGCCTTCGTCCCGACTATGGGCGCATTACACGAAGGCCACCTAACACTCGTGCGTTTGGCTAAAAAGAAAGCCTCCCGTGTTGTTGTCTCGATATTTGTAAATCCCACACAATTTGCACCTGGGGAAGATTTCGAAGCCTACCCCCGCGTCGAGAAGCAAGATGTCGCCATGTTAAAGGCGGAGGGTGTGGATCTGGTCTATATCCCTAAAGACGGCTCTATGTATAACGCCCATCACGCAACTAAAATCACATTAGGCGGTGTTGCGCTTGGCCTTGAAACGGCACATCGACCTACTTTTTTTGACGGCGTTGCCCTCATTGTCACTAAACTCTTAAATCGCGTGATGCCTGATATTGCGATATTCGGAGAAAAAGATTTCCAGCAATTAGCCACGATCCGCCGCCTCGTCGAGGATTTGGACATGCCTATAAAAATAGTTGGCGCGCCCATCGCCAGAGACAAGCATGGCTTAGCCTTGTCATCTAGGAATAAATACTTCGATGAAAATGGGCTCAAAGTTGCGCGGCGCCTAAACGAAATAATGCGTCTCTGTGCCCTTAAAATGGAAAAGGGTGAAAATGTCGACGTGGCCAGAAACATTGCGACGAAAGCCCTTTTAAGCGCAGGGTTTAGCGCCGTCGATTATATCGAGGTTCGAAGCCCAAACTCCTTGACTGTTTTAGAAGGCGGCGTTCTCAACAAACGCGCTCGCCTCCTTGTAGCCGCACATTGTGAAGGCGTAAGGCTGATAGATAACTGCGCGGTAAAACCACCTAAAAAAACCTAACTATGTTAGAGATGCGTCCAAATTGTGAAATTTGTGATAAAGATTTGCCTGCCCAGAATATTGGCGCAGTTACCTGCTCACTTGAATGTACTTTTTGTCAAAACTGCAACAAGGCTGAACTTAAAGACGTGTGCCCAAATTGTGGAGGCGTACTAACGCTTCGCCCAACGCGAACAGGAAAATGGCTTGAAAAATACCCAGCATCAACCACCCGCGTTTTAAAACAACGCTAAGCTGACAAGCTTATTTTTTGAGAGAACTCTTTGTTAATAGCCCCGAGAGTTCTATCAAATGCATTCATAATATCTTGCTTCCTGACGGGTTTTGCTATCGTGTCATCCATACCAATGTGCTTACAAATACGTTTTTGTTGGTAATCAGGGTCTGCCGTCAATGCGATTATTATCACATTTGCCCAAGATTGTTGGCTCCCCCGAATTTCAAGCGTTGTCTCGATACCATCCATAATTGGC
>JALZWM010000031.1 GCA_023300105.1 Hellea sp. | reverse complement strand
ATCGCCATGTCTTTGGCCAGACGCTTCGTGAAGCTCATGCTCCCGCCAGAGAGATTACCTAATTTGATGCCAGATTGATTGCCGCCGCCGCGAGGGTTTGTTGTTCGCGGCGTGCCTTGAGACGATGCGGATTTCTTGGATTTCCGCCCGCCGATAATGAACTCGTCATCATTAGCCATGCGGACAACATAGCAGATTTTGGCTCAAGAGTCCCGATTGGAAAGGAGGGGTAAAATACAGGATTCTACAGGGTTCTGGGATGGAGTCACTTGTGGCCCAAGGTGATGTAAAAGTGGGGGCACTTTGGCCCAGTAAATTAGTCGTAAAAACAGAGCTTTAGCGTCGAAGTGGGCCACAAGGCACGCTTCGCTTTATCTTGCTCTACACCTTTTTCTTCATTTATGGCATTCTAATTCCACAACCATCTACGGCAAGAAATAAACTTTCATACCCGAGAACATCTCCCTCATCCACGTTCCCAATTACCTCTTTTTTAAAATCTTTCTGAGGAATTTCTGTTCCGAAGGACTTTATTTCACCATTTTCACTTACAAAGAAAACGTCGACATACTCGTCGGTAAATCGCTTCACCTTAATCCATTTTTGTCTTTCATTATTCTCACACTTGAACATTCGTTTCACAGGCATTGAGCTGAACTTAAAACCACCAAATTCCCATGATTTAGTATCCATATGATTTAAGCCCCGAGGAATCGCGACCCATGCAACATCATTTTTCAAAACACATTTGAAATTGGAGTTAGCGTCACAAAATGTAACGTCATCTATAAAAATTCCGCGCGAGAAATTCATAGATGTCAAGTCTACATTTATGCTCAAACCTAAAATAATATCTTCGTAGAATATATGTTGTTTGGATTTAGAGACGCCGTTCTGACATGAGATCGTTAAGACGGCCAAACACAGATTAGATAGAAGTAGTAAGACTGCGTTTTTCATTTTTCACGCCCCACAAAATGTCTTGGTATGTGCCCCTCATAAATTCCCTCGCTTCTGAGAAATTGGTGTGTCTCTCCATCGTTCAAACGTTCGATAGCTCCAGTAGCCGAAGTTTTGCCAGTGGTATATGTGCCTGCGCTGCCCTTAATTGCTGCACCCATTCTCGCCCTGTCTGTTGAAGAGCTATGGTTTATTTCATGTCCTGTCACATGCTTGATTTGGTCACGGCCTATTCTTCCAGTCATACCAGTCTCTCCAGCAGGACTGTCATTTGAAATGTTGAGCGTAATGGCATCATCAGTATTATCAAATGAGCCCTCTCCATCCACAAAATTTACAGTAACGCTTTTTGCATTTTCTAATCCGCTCTGAAATTGCGAAGTAAGCGGGTTATCTGCACTTCCTGATGCAATTCCGTTTGCAACCGCATTAATTGAACCAGTAACTGCTGACACTAGCTCAGGAGAAGTGTTCTCGGATGAATTGTAAGAAACTCCATCTGGACAAGAAAGTTCACCATTTTCAGAAGCGCACATTCCCGTTGGGTCAGTAAGGTTGATAGGGTCATTAAAGGTATAGGCATATCGGTTAAAGTAACCGGGGTCTCCGCTGTCCATGAACGTGACGGGGTCTATGCTCAAGAACCGACCCTATCTGATACAGACAGGTTTATTTTACATATTACGTACCTCCGTCATAACTATATCCCCGCGTCAATAATTACATATTTTATGCATTAATATCTAACTTGCGACGAGGCGTAAAGGGCGCGTAATGACAGATAATTAGCAGAACCTACTTCTCAATCTCGACGCAGTGCGGATAAGGAATTGAGATACCGCCTTTATCAAAGGCTTCTTTGACGTCTTTGATGAGGTCAAAGCGTACGTCCCAATAATCTTCAGGCTTACACCAGACGCGCATTTGGATGTCGACGGAGCTATCATTAAGTTTAGCAACTTTTGCCCAAGGCCCGTCTGGGTCGTTAAGCACGCGGCTATCTTTGGCCGCCGTTGATTTAATGATGTCTATGGCTGTGTCGATATTGTCATTGTAATCAATTCCGAAATCGACATCGACGCGGCGCTTACCGAGCGAGGTTAGATTTTTCACGGTGCTGCCGCGAACTTCACCGTTTGAAATAATGACTTGGACATTTTGCATCGTCCGAAGTGTTGTTGTGAAAATATTCAAATCTTCAACGGTGCCTTCTTGACCAGCAAGTTCAACAAAGTCGCCGACATTGTAAGGGCGTAGAACAAGTAAAAGAAGACCCGCTGCGACATTACTCATAGAGCCTTGAAGCGCGAGGCCGATAGCCAAGGCCATGGCCGCAAAGATACTCATAAGGGCCGCAACTTTAGCGCCGAGAATAGAGACAGCGATCAGGGCGCTGACGATAAGAATAGCGTAGCGTACAGTAGTTGCGCCGAGCTTGCCTAAAGTCGTATCAATCTTGGGGTTATTAAGGGCCTGCTTATTAATTGTGGCTGACACCCGCTTTGCGATGGTAGAGCCTATCCAGAAGACGACGAGGGCAGCGATAAGTTTTAAAGCAAAACCAGGCCCATGATTAAGAAGCCAATCCATGGCTTTCGGGCCTAGAGTTGAAATATCGAAAGACTGAACAGCTGTTTCCGCAGCGGCTTCGGGTGTTTGTGCGTCTTGAGCCATCTTATTTAGCCTTCATTGGAATTATCATACAGTGCTCGTATGGGATATCGATGCCCGCTTTATCGAGGGCCGCTTTAACGCGTTGGGACATATCCATTTTTATGGCTTTATAATTTTTTGAATCACACCAGAGCCGTAACTGGATGTTCACAGCAGAATCGCCAAGCTCTGTAACTTTCGCCCATGGACCATGTGGTTTAGTGATGATGCGCTTATCACCATCAGCCGCAGATTTAATCGCGGCAATCGCCTCATCAAGATCAGCGTCATATCCCACGCCAAAGTCCATATCGAGGCGAAGGTCGCCAAAGCCGTTATAGTTTTTAATTTTATTACTAAAGGCTGCGCCGTTTCCGACAATCATTTCAATATTATCAACCGTTGTCAGAGTTGTGGAGAATATATCAAGGCTTTGCACGACGCCGCGCTCACCATTGATTTCAACTTCGTCTCCAACCTTGTAGGGACGAAAGAAGGCCAGCATAACGCCAGCCGCCATATCGCCGAGGCTTTCTTGTAGGGCAAACCCCAAAGCCAAGACCATGGCGCCGACAATTGTTGCGATGAAGCCAAGCGGAATACTGAGGGCTGACAATGCCGCAATCATTACGGCGGCGAGGCCAGCAAATAAAACGATGGAGCCAAAAAATTTAGCGAGCGTTGAGTCGATATTTGGGATTTTTTGCGTGGCGTTAACTGTTGCCCCAGATAATTTTCGAACAATTTTACGTCCGAAAAAGAAAATGAGAAACGCTAAAATCAGCTTGGGGACAAAGCCTTGGCTCCAGGCGATGATGCTTGGTAAATTGTCACTAAATATACTGGTAATATCCACAGAACCCCCCAGATGAAATCTATGTTTGTCATAAAGTCAAATCAGTAGATTTCAAGGGGAAGTGAATAATACCCCGACATTAAATTCGGAGTATTATGAGTTGTTTCGTCGAGGCTATTTTAGTGTGTAAACAATACCAAAACGCGTTGTCGTGTCTGTTGATTCAGCGCCCACAGGCGGATTTGAATGGTTATCAACTCTATAGGACGCGCGTACGGCAAGATTGCCAGCTAATTTTGCGGTAATCCCAGCTTCATTCCATATGTATGTATCACTTGATGACCAAAGAATTTCAGTGTCATTATATAAGGAGACATTATCGTTGAAGGTATAGTCTAAATCAGAGAAACCCCGCAGAGCAAACTCATTTTCTGTCTCAGGTTCAACAGGTTGAGCTGGACGGCTTTTTTGTGATCTATAACCTGCGCCGGCTTCAACGTTCCAGAGTAAAGGTTGTTCTTGAAGTACGTTATAACCGAGACCACCCCCTAGAAAGTAACCATTTTTAAAGGCGCCAAAAGTATCGCTGAAATAATCGGCATTACCATAAACGTACAGACGCTCTGTAACATCACGGTCAATTTGGTATCCGAAAGAATAACGTTGTTTGGTATCTGTGTCATTTGCTTCGCCGTAATCGCCTAGCGCTTTAAATTTATGACGCCAAACATCAGTTTCTTTTTGGACCTTTAGGCTTAAACCTACGTCAGTCGTTTCCGTGTTACCTGTTGTGCGTGCGCCAGTAAGCGCAGTCTCGCCAGACCATCCGTCAAGAATACCATCAAGAACTCCAGCAGAGGCAATAGACGGCGTAAGCAAAAGGGCTCCCGCCAATAATACAGTTGAAAATTTCATTTTTTTTCCTATGAAAAAGTTAAGTGTGTCGCGAAATAATGTTCTTCAATGTACGTAGGATGAATGAAAGCTAAGCTTTGGGTGAATTTTATAATTATAAAAAACAAAACTCAGTAAAGCGTTCCGTTTTTAGAGTAACTTTGGCGAAGGGCCGTTCCGTTTGCAGGCAAGTCTAAATCTACATCAGGATATTGGCAGTGATCATTTTCTGGATTTCGGGTACCGACGATTAGAAATGTGACCTCTTTATCAGTTGTGTTAATGAGGTGGTGAGCATTGTTATCGCCAGCGGGGTGGGCGCAACTATCGCCCGGTTTCAGAGAGGTTTCACCCTCATCATCTATAAGTGTGGGGTGCCCGCTGACTATGTATACAAATTCATCCTCGGCGCTGTGATGGTGTCGTTGAGAGGCCCAACACCCCGGGGGCAAGGTTACATGGCTCGCGCCAAATTGGGTTAAACCTCCACCGTTGCTGAGGCGGCGTGTAATTCGAGTTTTGCAAGGTTCATTGAGCGGAGCAGGGTAAGTCGTTCCAGTTGTAACGATGACGGTTTTGGGATCAATTATAGGCATTGAGCTCACTTTTTTTAGGAATATTTAAGGCGCGAATATCTTGGACTTGCAAATGAGGTCTAACACGGCTTTAACCGACTACGATGGAAAACACACATACAAATAAGATGCCCATAGATTCTGTTGCTTTTGCGAGCGCACTAATTAAGCGGCCTTCTGTGACGCCAGCGGATGCGGGCGCGTTAGATACGCTTCAACACGGGCTCGAGAGTATGGGCTTTGTTTGCAAGCGTTATCCTTTTGGGCAGGGGGAGGCCCGCGTTGATAATCTCTATGCCCGGCTCGGAACAACAGCCCCCAATTTTTGCTTTGCAGGGCATACGGATGTAGTGCCCGCAGGGGATGAAAGCAAATGGTCCCAAGACCCTTTTGCGGGTGAAATTAAAAACGGTGAATTATTAGGGCGCGGCGCGGCGGATATGAAAGGCGCGATTGCGGCTTTTGTCGGGGCTGTATCTGGTCTCCTACAGAGCGGCTGGACACCCCGCGGCTCAATTAGCTTTCTGATTACGGGCGACGAAGAAGGCCCCGCGATTAACGGGACTAAAAAATTATTAGCGGCAATAGACGCTGAGGGCGAAGTGATTGACCATTGCCTTGTCGGCGAGCCGACGAACCCAAACCAAATGGGAGAGATGGTTAAAAATGGTCGGCGTGGGTCATTTAATGCCGATATTACTGTGACAGGCAAACAAGGCCATGTCGCCTATCCGCATTTAGCGCTCAATCCTGTGCCGACATTATTAAACATTTTAAACGCATTAGAGGCGCGACACCTCGATGACGGCTCAGAGTTTTTTCAGCCCTCTAACTTGGAAATTACAACAGTTGATGTTGGAAACCCAACTGAGAACATGACGCCCGAAACCGCGCGCGCGCGATTTAACGTACGCTTTAATACAGAGCATTCCGGCGCAAGCCTCACGGCATGGCTTGAAGGTATTTTAGAAAATGCTCGTCAAGGCTTTGACGGGACGGTTGACGCGGCTATCCGTATATCAGGCGAGAGCTTCCTCACGGCGCCCGGTAAATTAACAGATATTTTGCAAGACTCAGCCGAAAAAATTCTTGGCCGCCGCCCCGACCTCTCTACATCCGGGGGCACATCGGATGCGCGTTTTATCACCCATTATGCGCCGGTCGCCGAATTTGGGCTCGTGGGCGCGACTATGCATCAAGTCAATGAACGTGTTGATGTCGCCGATATTGTGACGCTCACGGCAATCTATAAAGCTGTGCTTGAACAATATTTTAAAGCTTAAGCATGAACCCGCTCAGCTCATTAATTGGAAGTTTTAAAGCTCTCGCGGGCAGCGCTGATTGGACGAATCATTTTGACCTCTCCCGCAAAGGTTTGCAGGCCTCATTCGCGGCGCTATTGCTTACCCTGCCAGCACTTTATTTCATAGCTCACGCGGTTCAAGTCGAGCGGAGCAAACTCTTTGGTGAGGTGCTTGGGTCCATTCCGCTTTGGCCATTTGTCATTATCCTTACGCTTTACTTGCTGACCTTTTCGGCCTGCGCTTATATCTTTGCTATGCTGTTTGATAATCAAGACCGGTTTCGGCCTTGGGTGATTACGCGGCATTGGGCGATCTTCTGGCTTGTATTTATCGTGGCAGGTCTCTTTGGGATATATCTGTTAGGAGCGCTTCCTTTTGGCCTCGTGAACTCCGCGGCAATGACAGGGTTTTTGGGTATTCTCTTAATGGATATCCGTCTGGGACAAACCATTATTCCGTTCACAATAGGCAAAGCCATTTTAATTGCTTGCGCCATAAATGCGATGGGATTGATTGTTGTGCTCTTAGGGTTTGAGCAGATATTATAAAGCTGAGTTTAAAACCCTTCGCAGCCTTGCGAGGCTGCGAGGCCTTTTATGTATGAGCGCCGCGCGATACCTTTTTGATAAATCTCACGTGTCTCTTTTTGGCGGGCTTTTGCGCCGCTAACTGCGCGAACAATACTGCGTCCAGGAATATATGTTCCGGCTGTAGAGGCCACGCCTGAAAGTGTTGCGCCTTTTCCCGCTTTTCCGACTTTCTCTAGAGTTGATGATGAGGTTTCTTTCACATCATAATCATCCCCTAAAACATCATCTAATTCAGCGATACGAATAACCAACACATCACAATCTGTCCTATCACTAACATAATAGAGGTTTTCTTCTTTTAAGCGCATCAAGACTTCGGGACGCTCGCGCTTTCGAATATTGAAATCAGATAAAGGTGATAAAGCGGCATCCATGAGCGTTTTATTTCCAACAGGATTTGAGGCATCTTTTGCAGCAGGGGCTGTGAAAATAAAGTCCATACTTTGGCCGACACTTTTTGCGGTGCTGGCTGTGCCTTTAGCGACAATTTTGCCCGTCCCTACAATGACGTCGCCGCTCGCTTTAACACCTATAGCGGTGGCTTTGGCCGCCATTTGAGCGCTGTCAATTGTCAAGCCTGCTGCGCCCTTAGCGGCCCGAAGGGTGGTCGTGGTTGCGCCTTTGAGGACGCGTTTTGATAAGCTGTTAGTTTCCTGCTTTGCAGTTTCAGGTTTTTTTGGGGATGTCGCGCAAGCGCATAAAACGAGGGCAAGACTAATTATGGATATGGAATGTCTGAGGGTCATAAACTTCATAAATGTAATCTAACACATCAAGCTTAGTTGATTTTGTTATCCTAAGGCAAGTGGCCTTAACACCAAATTTTTGGGTAAACGACGCGCGTCAAAATTAATATTTTAATTGATTGCGCCATAAATACGATGGGCACTTCAGGTTATTGCGCGTCCAAAATTTGCTCCAGAACCTCGGGCCGATTTGCGAAGAGGGTTTTGACGGTTTCGAGGTCTATAGCCTTTTGTTTATCTTGTCCTAATACGGTTCGGGCGCGAAGTAGTCTGGCCCAAGCTGCGGGGTCTTCTGGATTGTCTTTGAGTTTTTCTGCAAGGCTGTCGACCATCGCGATTATCATGGCGGCGCGGTCTTTGGGACTCATTGCCTGCGCGGCTTTGACGTCTTCTGCACTTGGGCCGCCTCGCGGACTTGGAGAAGGTGGTGCTTCATAGGCAGTTAAGGCGCCCACCTTTGTTAACTCTGGCTGTCCAATTAGGGCGTAAACTCCAAGCCCGATGATGACAAAGCCGATAAGCCCTGCAGTGATTTTACCTCGCGCAGGTGGCGTGTCGCCTTTTGTGAGAAACGGACCAATAAGGCTAAGCCCTGTAATCATAGCGGCGACAATAAGAAAAAACCAAATCATGACAGCTCTAACTTTCTTTGTCTTGAAGGGTGTCTTCTGCCTTAGACGCCCCAGCGGCGCGGATAAACCATATGAGTAAAAGCGCGAGCAACAGAAACGGCCCAAACCAGAGGATATAAGTATTACTCTGCACGGGCGGTTTTAGCAGGACAAAATCGCCGTAATTATCCTGCATGTAATTAATTATCTCAGCCTTTGATTTGCCTGCGCCTAATTGTTTGCGGATCAGCTTTCGCATGTCATCGGCTAGCGGGGCATCGGACTCGTTGATGCTTTGATTTTGGCAGACAACACAGCGCAGAGACTGGCCGATGTCGCGGGCCTGCATCTCAAGTTCTGTATTAGATGTTTGCGCGGATGCAGAAAATACAAAAGCGAGCGCAGCACACAGGGAGATTATGAAATGTTTCATTCGGCCTCCAATTGCAACGCGATGGGGCGAAGCGTTTGGGTCCACACATCAGGGGTAATTACGCCCGTATGTTTATAACGTATCTGGCCGTTCTTATCCGTGACGAAAGTTTCGGGCGCGCCTGTAATACCGAGTTTGATCGCGAGTACGCTTTCATCATCAAAAATAACGGCGCTGTAGGGATTGCCATGCTTAGCAAGCCACGCTTGGCCTTTGGCGCGTTCATCGCGCCAATCAATACCGATGATATTGATTTGTTTACGCGCGGATAGTTTCATCAAAACGGGGTGTTCGGCTCTGCAGGCAACACACCAAGAGCCAAAGACATTGACCAGCGAGACTTGGCCTTTGGTAATGTCCTCGGTTAGTATTTTTGTCTCGTCTAAAAGGTCAGTCAGCGCGAAAGCGGGAACAGCTTTGTCAATTAATTCCGATGTGAGCACGTTCGGGTCTTTGGTCAGGCCGACGGCAAAAGCTATTCCTATTAGAAGGAATATAGCCAGAGGGGCGAGCGCGCGTATCATGATGTTGTACCTTTAGTGATGTTACGCAGCCTAGGGTCCAAGAGCGAGACAAATCCCGCCAGCGCCATGAGGAAAGCCCCGAACCATATCCATGTCACAAAGGGATGATAATTCGCGCGTATCTTCCACCCGCGTTCCGAGTCCCCTTCGCTTATCGCCGCAAAGACAGTGGGTCCCGCTGTGAAATGAAAGCCTGCCTCGGTGGTTATCATTTCGCGAATAGGATAAAAGCGTTGTTCGGTGTGAAGAGTTTTTACCGTTTTGCCATTTTTAGTGACAGCGATATCGGCGGCTAGGAATTGGTAATTGGCGCGCGCGCCGGGGGTGACTTTGTCTAAGGTAAATTCATAACCCGCTGTGGTCATGCTCTCGCCGATGTTGAGGCGCTGTAAATCTTCTTGCGCCCAGACGGACATGATGACCGCGCCCGCTGTGAAAATAGCCATGCCCATATGCGCAAGGACAAAGCCGTATGTTGCGGCGGGTTGTTTCCAGTTTTTGAAATTTTGTGTGCGTTTTGCCAAAGCAAGCAATGTCGCTGCGCCGAGATAGGCGGCAAAGAAAAGGCCAACGCCGCCTAAGATTGATTTTCCAATCAGGCTTGTTACGCCTATGATAACGGCAAATAAAACCGCGCTGATAATACCAAGTTTTTTAAGCGTTTTCCAACTATCGCCAGACCATTTCAAAAGCGGCGCGGCGCCCATGAATAAAATTAAAAGGAGCATTATTGGCGCAAAGGTCAAATCAAAATAAGGCTTTGCGACTGTGATTTTATCGCCCGTCATCGCGTCCATAAACAACGGGTAAAATGTTCCGAGGAAGACCGTCGCCGTCGCCGTTATCAAAAGCAGGTTGTTGAGAACTAACCCGCCTTGACGAGAGAGCACCGCAAAACCGCCGGGGCCTTTGAGGGTTTTCGCGCGCAGGGCATAAAGGCCGAGCGCTCCGCCTGTCGAGGCCATCAAGAGCATCAGGATAAAGACGCCGCGAGCCGGGTCTACGGCAAAAGAATGCACGGAGACGAGGATGCCAGAGCGCACAACAAATGTCCCGATGAGGCTCATGGAAAATGCGCTTATACCCAGCAAGACTGTCCATGTCGCAAGCTGATGCCGCGTCCCGAGTACCATAATGGAATGCAGCAAAGCCGTCCCG
>JALZWM010000030.1 GCA_023300105.1 Hellea sp. | reverse complement strand
ACATTCGTATAGGTCTTTAGCCAATCAGCTTGGCTGTTAAGAGCATTGCGGGATTCCGTATTGAGATCATAGCGGTTATAATCAAAAAACACTCTAGGCTCTCCACCAGCTTGATAAGCGAAATCTGCCGCCGAACCAGGTGTTGGCGCATTAGGGTCAAACGCCGTAACAGCTGGGCCCGTGTTAACAGGCGCATCCAAAATCGGTTTAGCAACCGAAACTGGCTCTTGAGCGGGAGCGGGAATAATTTTCACTACTTCTTTTACAGCACCTATTTGGGGCTTCGGTTGACTAGCGCAAGCTGAAAGCGCGACAATAGCTGATGAAATCAATAGAGTTTGTATTTTTATCATTTTTCTCTCTTTTTCTTTTTCCACGTTCTACAGTAATTTTAATAAAGCGCGAACAAGACCCGCAAGCAAGACATAAACGCAAAGAACAATAACATTACGGCCTAAGACTATGGGTAAAATAAGTCTGAAAGAGCTTTGTGACAAAATTTAGGCATATTTATTTAGATAGGATTTATTTTTTACCCATTTTGAATTATTGTAATAATGGTGACCACGCTGGATCAGACGACTTTCCAGGCGTATTGATACGGCGAATATTTTTTCCTGTCAGATCAACAGACCAAATTTCGTTATACCCAGATTGTCCCTTAGTCTCTCTTGAGAATAGGATAACCCGTCCATTAGGTGACCATGTTGGACTTTCATCCAGATAACTTTCAGTTAGCAACCGCTCCGCAGATCCATCAACATTCATAATACCAATAGAATATCTGCCGCCCTTACTTTTAACAAACGCGATTTTATCGCCCCGAGGTGACCATACGGGAGCCGAGTAACGCCCCTTACCGAAACTAATACGCTTCACATTGCTGCCATCTGAATTCATGGTATAAATCTGAGGGGAACCTCCGCGGTCGGAGTTGAAGACGATGCGCCGCCCATCTGGAGAAAAGCTACCCGAAACATCTATTGACGGTTCAGAGGTTAAGCGCGTTGTTGAGCGCGAACTTAAATCCATTTTATAGACGTCACTATTGCCCTTATCCATCATCGACATAATCAAATGTTTGCCATCTGGAGAGAAGCGTGGGGCGAAAGTCATTCCTGGGAAATTCC
The DNA here is from genome assembly GCA_023300105.1 of Hellea sp. Lineage (GTDB taxonomy): Bacteria > Pseudomonadota > Alphaproteobacteria > Caulobacterales > Maricaulaceae > Hellea. The sequence continues at coordinate 3,520 of JALZWM010000030.1, read as the reverse complement.
CGAGTAACTCACGGCGGCCAGTTTCAATGTCTAAAAGATAAACTTGCGGAATAATATTTTCATAGCTCATAAATGTAATTTTTTGCGCAGACGGTGAGAAGCGCGGCGTAATAACGAGGTCTGAACCCGCCAATAAATATTGCGGAGCATGACCATCTTGGTCCATAATTGTGAGGCGTTTCTTACGGTTCGTTTTAGACCCTTTTTCATCGATAAAGACGATACGGCTATCAAAATAACCCTCTTCGCCCGTCAAAGATTTATAGATAGCATCAGAAGCTTTATGAGCCGTACGGCGCCAATTATCAGGCGTTGTTGCAAACCGAAGACCCGCTAATTGTTTACCCGCAAAAATATCCCACAAACGAAATTCAACACGAATTTTAGTTGCGCTTTCTCTTATAATTTGACCTGAGACAAGGGCATCAGCTTTAATCACGCGCCAATCAGCAAAAGTTGGTTGATAATCAATGTTAGTTTGTGTTTCGATAAAGCTGGACGGGTCCAAAGCATTGAACAATCCAGAGCGCTCTAAATCAGCACGTACAACGGCCGCAATATCAGCTCCAATCGCACGTGTTTGAGAGTCTGTTGCCAAAAAATCTGGTATAGCAATAGGCGTTGGATTAATATTACCCTTAGTAATATCAATTTCTAATTGGGCCTGTGCCTGACCGAGTGTTAGAAAAACAGCAAACAGGCCTAGTAAAATAGAGGCGATTAATCTTGTCAAAGTTCACATCCTTGATTTTCGGGTATCACGCGAAAAATATCACGTAAATTATACATCTGGGCGAAAGTTTAGAGTCATCTCACGCCATTGGCTATATTTTTCCGCAGGTAAAAAGTCATAAGGCTGACATTTATTTACTGCGCGTAAGGCTTCGTCTGCAGCTAATTTATGAAAATGATTGATCTCTTGAAAACTACCAAGCTTAACTTGATTAACATATCCGTCGGGAAACAAACTCACTTTAACAGGCACAATGAGCTCTGAAGGGTTAGGCGCAGCAGCAGGTATCGACCAACATTTATACATAGCAGATTGCAGGGCGGTGAGTTCAGAAATAGTCATTTCAGTTCCAGCGCCAACGCCTTCGCGCGATGTATCGGCAAAAACATATGAATTTGTTTCAGACTGCAAAGTTTGTTGCTGGTTCTTTTCGGGAGCCTGCTCTCTCACCTTGTTAATCAACCCCGCAAGCATATCTAAATCAACCTCTTTAGGTTTTTCAGCTTCAACAGGCACGTCAGGCACATCGATAATGTCTTCCGTAACCTCTGGAATTATGGCCTCAGCCACAGCAACTGGTTCTGGCTCAACGTCCTCTACTCTTTCTTGAAGCTCGCCTTCCTCCTCCGCATTTTTCATCGGAGTTTCGAGAGCCATTAACTCAGGTTCAACCTTTTCAATCGGTTTAGGCTTTGGGCGGTTAATAGCCGCCTTAATATTGGTTAGCTCTGCGACCGTCACTATTTCGATAGGGATTATTTTAGTTTCTTCATAAGGTTTGATTTCACCCTTAAAAACAAAAAGCCCAGCCACAAGCGCTAACCCATGTAATGAAAGCGATATCAGAACACCAAAATTCATTTACTTTGCAATGGGGTCTGTAACGAGACCTAGATTAGAAAACCCTGCAGAGTTTACCCGTGCCATCACCTTCATCACCGCGCCGTAATCACTGTCTTGGTCGGCCCGTAAATAAATTCGTTCTTCATACCCATTGGCTGAAACAGCCACTAAACGCGACGTCAGGTCTTCAAGCGTAATTTCGTCTTCTTGAATGAAAACTTTACCATCGAAATCAACAGTTATTGTAATTGGCTCTTGCTCAGACGGCAGGGCCTTTGCATCCGTCTTTGGCAACTCTATGGGAACCCCAACTGATAAAAGAGGTGCTGCAATCATAAAGACGATTAATAAAACCAACATAACATCAACGAGTGGTGTAACATTAATTTCAGCGTTCAAACGTGCGTTACGCCCGCGCCGCCGAGAGCCTTGCCTTCCCCCGCGTGATGTCGTTCCAATAGCCACGCGATTACCCTTTAGAAATTTTACGCGATAAAATCGCAGAAAGCTCGTCGGCATAACCTTCAAGGCGGCCTGCATATTTATCGATGTTAGAAGAGTATTTATTATAAAAAATACTTGCTGGTATAGCTGCAATCAACCCAAGAGCCGTCGCAAATAATGCTTCCGCAATACCCGGGGCCACAACTGTTAGGCTTGTATTTTGAGAGGCCGCAATAGCACGAAACGCATTCATAATACCCCAAACAGTTCCAAAAAGACCAATAAACACCGAAGAGGATGCAATGATCGCAAGGACAGACAATCCGCGTTCAGCTTTGGATAATTCTCGGTTTACGACCAAATTCATAACGCGGTCTATACGTTCATGTGTAGACAATATTACGGCGTCATTACGTGGTGATTTCAAGCTTTCATCATATTCGCGCATCGCAGCTGCAAAAACTCGTGCCATAGGATCGCGTGTATCACCTGCCATAGCTTTGGACAGCTCGTCTAACGTCTTGCCTGACCAGAATGTTTCTTCGAATAGTTTTGCCCGTCGTTTCAACAAAAACATCATGATACCTTTATCAACGGCAACAGCCCATGACCAAATCGAGGCTAACACCAAAATAATCATAACCGATTTTACAACCCAATCGGCTTTCATGAAAAGCGATAAAAAAGAAAAGTCACCGCTGACTACGGGCTCCAATGATGAGGCCTGCATAAATAATTCGATTAAAAACATATTTTTCTTTCAAGTGCCGATTCGCCTCTGAGGCGAAACTTACCTTATTTTGTATTCGACTTAAGGGCAATCGACCTATGAGTACTAATTAAGAGGTTGTAAGGTTTCATTCTTTGAAACCCAACTTAGAAACCCAACTTAGAAACCCAACTTAGAAACAAAGTCTTAACCATACCCTTAAAACAATAGCACTTAAAATAGCACTTAAGAACAAATGACACAATCTTTCACATATTCAGACACAATTCAGACTCAGTGTGTGATAAGCTAATATAAATGGAGGCATTCATGTCAAAACTAACGTCTATTCTCACGATTTCCCTTTTAGCAGGACTAACCGCCTGTAGCACAGCTCCGGAGCCACTTCCCGCGCCTGTCATTGTTGAGGTTCCAGCGCCGGTCTTAACCTGCGCGCCCGTCTCATCATTGCAGCAAGTCACAATCCCCGCAGAGACAAAAATTCAATATGTTTCTACAGGTATAGATAACGGAGAATACGCTGACATTGAATCGGCCCGTATAAAGCGAACTATTGTTGTGAAACCTGCACAGGTTTTCTACGTTGATAGCGAAGGCCGCGAAGTTCTAGACATTTGCGAAAAAGACATCACAATTGGCGCGACTGGCCCAGGCTTCGGTGAAGTTATCCCTAACGAGGGCTAACTTCTCATTGAACGGGGCTAAGACCCGCGCGGGTAAGGCGTTCCAAAACGCGCCGCGTAATACTTACCAATATCACGGGCATTGTT
>JALZWM010000029.1 GCA_023300105.1 Hellea sp. | reverse complement strand
CTTGTGGTTGCGCCTATTATTCGCGCCACAGGGTCTGGCGCTGGGTTTGATATCTCCTCAGAGAGCGCATTAGCGGCAGGGCTTGTGATGGGGATTATGCTAGTGCCTTTTATTTCGTCACTGTCAGATGACGTCATCAATGCGGTCCCTCAGGCCTTGCGTGATGCCTCTTTAGGCATGGGGGCAACCAAAGCGGAGACAGTCACCAAAGTTGTCCTCCCAGCGGCAACGCCCGGCATTATGGGGAGCCTTTTATTGGCGATATCGCGCGCGATTGGCGAGACCATGATTGTTGTTATGGCGGCGGGACTTGCCGCGAACCTCAGCTTAAACCCTTTTGAGGCGGTGACGACGATGACGGTACAAATTGTAACCTTGCTGACGGGGGACCAAGAATTTGACTCGGCCAAAACATTAGCCGCCTTTGCGATAGCGCTTTACTTATTGGTCCTCACCTTAGGCCTCAACATTGCCGCGCTGAAAATTGTTGACAGTTACAAGCGTAAATATGCCTGATTTAAATCTCATAACCTCGGACCAGCTTAAAAAGCGCCATGCCAAAGAAGCGCGGTTCCAGTGGTATGGCCGTATTGCGATTATGATCTCGCTCTCATTTCTTGTGTTTATGTTCGTGGCTATTTTTTACCGCGGCGCAGGAGCTTTCCAGCAGACGAAAATTGGACTTGATATTGATTTCTCGGAAGCACTTATCGACCCGCAAGGCACGCGTGACGCCGAAGTCATTGCAGGGGCGAATTTCAAACCTCTAATAACTAAAAGTTTGGCGCAGGTATTTCCAGAAGCGGCTAACCGCGCTGATAAAAGGGCGGTTTATAAACTCATCAGTAGCGGAAGCGTTTTTGAACTTGGGAATATGGTCAAGGATAACCCGAACCTCATTGGGACAAGCCGCAGGGTTTGGCTGACGGCGACCTCTGAAGTTGACCTCTTTATGAAAGGGAAAATCGACGCAGATATTGATGAGGCGCTAAGACGGTTAAAAGATAGTGATATCGCGCGAATAGAAATGCTCAAAGACAGCGGCCTGATTAAACGCAAATTCAATACGGCGCTTTTCACAAATGGGGATTCCAGAGAACCCGAAATGGCAGGTATTTTAGGCGCGGCTCTGGGGTCATTTTTCAGTCTCCTAATCTGTTTTTTAATCTCCTTCCCATTGGGGATTCTTACCGCTGTTTATCTCGAAGAATATGCCAAGAAGAGCCGCATTACTGATTTCATCGAAGTGAATATCAATAACCTCGCCGCCGTGCCGTCGATTGTATTTGGCCTTTTAGGTCTATCTATATTTTTGAACTTCTTTCACTTGCCGCGCTCGACGCCGTTAGTCGGCGGCATGGTTCTGGCCTTGATGACGCTGCCGACGATTATTATTGCGTCGCGTTCTATCTTGCGCTCTGTCCCCAAGAGTATCAGGGACGCCGCCTTAGGGCTTGGCGCGTCAAAGACGCAAACAACATTTCATCACGTTGTGCCTCTGGCTTTGCCAGGTATGCTGACAGGCACAATCTTGGGTATGGCCCGCGCTCTTGGCGAAACCGCGCCGCTGCTGATGATAGGCATGGTTGCCTTTATCGTTGATATCCCCAAAGGCGTAACTGATGTGGCGACGTCTCTCCCTGTGCAGATATTCTTATGGGCCGATAGTCCTGAAAAGGGGTTTGTAGAGCGTACATCGGCGGCGATTATTGTGCTGCTTATCTTCCTCGTATTGATGAATTTACTCGCTGTGTATTTACGGCGAAAACTAGAGAGGCGTTGGTAATGGCCGGCGTTATAGACATGCAAAATGAAACTGAGTTAGCCGTGAAACAGCCGATAATGACAGCTAAGAACGTCGATGTTTTTTATGGTAAGAAACAAGCTATTGATAACGTGTCTCTTGATATTCCTGAGAACGAAATTACATCTCTTATCGGCCCGTCTGGGTGTGGGAAGTCAACATTTTTGCGCTGCTTTAACCGTATGAATGATACGATTGATAGCTGCAAAGTCTCAGGCAAAATTGAGTTTGCAGGGCAAGATATTTACAGCCCCAAAGTCGATGTCGTCGCATTGCGGGCGCGCATCGGGATGGTCTTTCAAAAAGCCAATCCATTTCCGAAATCCATTTTTGAAAATGTTGCTTACGGGCCGCGTATTCATGATCTTTCCAGCTCCAAGGACGAGCTTGAACATATCGTTATAACCTCGCTTAAACGTGCAGGCCTCTATGACGAAGTCTCTGACCGTCTTGATGATCCGGGGACAAGCCTCTCAGGGGGGCAACAGCAACGCCTGTGTATTGCGCGCGCGATTGCTGTGGACCCGCAAATCATCCTTATGGACGAGCCTTGTTCGGCGCTCGACCCGATTGCGACAGCCATCATCGAGGAATTAATGGAGAGCATGAAGCGTGACTATACAATTGTGATTGTTACACATTCCATGGCACAAGCGGCTAGAATTTCACAGAAGACGGCCTTCTTCCATTTGGGTAAAGTCATTGAATATGGGGAAACAGATAAGATGTTTACGAGCCCCGATAATGAGCTGACCCAAAATTATATTTCAGGCCGTATAGGATAGGAGCCAAACATGAGCGATTCACATATTGTTTCATCCTTTAATAATGATCTTAACCAGATTGATAGCCTTGTGCTTGAGATGGGCGGGCTTGTTGAGCAGCAACTTCAAAACGCAACGCTTGCGCTCCAAAAAGAAGACCGTGTGCTGGCCAAAAAAGTTATGAAAGGTGATAGCCGTATCAACGCGCTTGAAACTGAGCTTAACGATGTCGCGATTAAAGTTCTCGCCCTGCGCCAACCCGTTGCGGTTGACCTGCGAACCGTCGTCATGAGCTTAAAGATCGCGCGGCATTTGGAGCGTATGGGCGACTATATTAAAAACACCGCACGCCGCACGAATACGATTGCTAAAGCGGGCGCCTTTACGGGTTCATTAGATACCTTGGCGCGTATGAGCGAGTTAGTTCAGGAAATGACGCAAGATGCTTTAAATGCTTATAGCACGCGTGATGCCGACGCGGCTCAAGCCGTGCGAGAGAGTGACAAGCACGTCGACCATATGAATAATTCTTTGTTCCGCGAGCTTCTGACTTATATGATGGAAGATACGCGAAATATTGGCGGCGCGATGCATTTGATTTTTATCGCGAAAAATATTGAACGCATGGGGGATCATGTGGCCGATATTGCCAAAGAAACCATCTATCTCGTCAACGGGCAATGGCCCGAAGGCAAACGAAAAAAAGATGACAAGACAAGTAAAATAATCTTAGATATGGATGAGCTTAACGCGGAAATCTAAGATGAAACACCTCATTCTGATTATTGAAGATGAAGTCGCCCAAGCCCAGATTCTACAATATAATCTTGAAGCCGAGGGTTTCCGCGTCCTGCACGCGCCACATGCAGAAGAAGGGCTTTTACTGGTTCAAGAAGAATGCCCTGATTTAATTCTATTAGATTGGATGTTGCCTGATATGGCAGGCATAGAAGTTTGCCGCCAAATTAAAGCGAACGCAGAGACAAAATCAATTTCCGTCATTATGCTGACTGCGCGCGGGGCCGAAGATGATAAAGTAAGAGGCCTCGGCGTTGGCGCAGATGACTACGTGGTGAAGCCCTATTCTATCAAAGAACTGGTGGCCCGCATAAAAGCTAATTTACGAAAATCAGGACAATCTGTTACTGAATTTACTTACGCAGACATCACACTCAATACAGAGACACACCGCGTAAAACGCGGCGACGATACGGTGAAGCTAGGGCCAACCGAATTTAAGCTTCTCCAAGTGTTCCTAAAACGGCCGCAGAGAGTGTTTAGCCGCGCCCAATTACTCGACCTCGTTTGGGGGGCTGATATTTATGTTGATGAGCGCACAGTTGACGTTCATGTGGGGCGCTTGCGCAAGGCCTTAAAGTCAGGCGCTAAGTCCGAAATTATCCGAACTATTCGAAGCGCGGGCTATTCGTTAGATATCGAAGGCTAGCGCAGAGTGGTTTGTGGTTTGGGGTCTGTCGCGACCACGCCCCGTTCACCCGCCTTATAGCATCATCGTAATTGGGCTCTCGACATAGCGCTTAAAGTGCTGGAGCCATTTTGCGCCGAGCGCGCCGTCAACAACGCGGTGATCGCAGGTAAGCGTCACGCTCATTACAGTCGCAACGGCAATCGCGCCGTCTTTGACCACAGGGCGAGGGCCGCCTGCGCCGACAGATAAAATCATGCCGTGCGGTTCGTTAATAATAGAGCCAAAAGATTTAATGCCCATCATGCCAAGGTTAGAAATACTAAATGTACCGCCTTGATATTCTTGTGGCTTAAGCTTGCGGTCACGCGCGCGCGTGGCAAGGTCTTTCATCTCTGAGGAAATCGTCGATAGGCCTTTATTTTCAGCGCCGCGAACAATCGGCGTAATTAAGCCGCCGTCAATGGCAACCGCCACGGCGACATCGGCGTTTTTATGCATCGCAATTCCGTCGGGCGTATAGCTCGCATTGGCCTCTGGCACATGTTTCAGGGCGAGGGCGCAAGCGCGGATGAGCATGTCATTGACGCTGATTTTGACGCCTTCGGGCGCTTGGCCGTTAAGCTCTTTGCGCATCTTAAGAAGCGCGTCGATTTCGCAATCAATCGCAAGCGGGAAGTCAGGCACATTGATGTGCGAATCCGTTAGGCGGCTTGCGACAACTTTTTGAATTTTGTTCAGCGGGATAAGGTCATAACTACCGGCTTCGACGCCCATTTTAGTGAGGTATTCTGCGCCTCCGCCAAGCGGCATGCCGACAGCTGTTGATGTCGGGGCTGATGAGGCTTGCGGCGCGGCAGCCTGTGCAGGCGCGGCTTTTGCAGTCCCGCCAGCTTTGGCTGCTTCGATATCAGCTTTGATAATGCGGCCATTGGGGCCAGAGCCTGCAATCGCGCTAAGGTCAAGGCCCGCTTCAGCGGCGAGGCGCTTGGCGAGAGGTGAGGCTTTGATGCGCGTGCCATTTTCCCGTTCACCCCGTTGCACAACGGGGGCCATCGCCGGAGCGCTTGGCGCAGGAGCCGCTTGAGGTGCAGCTTGTGGCGCAGAGGCCGCTTTAGGCGCGGCGCTTCCGCCAGCCGTGTAACCGTCTAGCGCAGACGCATCTTCGCCGTCTTCTAATAAGAGCGCGATAGGGGCATTGACCTTCACGCCGTCAGAGCCTTCAGAGACGAGAATCTTCGCGACGACGCCTTCTTCGACAGCTTCGATTTCCATCGTGGCTTTATCGGTTTCAATTTCGGCCATAATATCGCCAGAGCGAACAGTATCGCCCTCTTTAATGAGCCATTTAGACAAAGTGCCTTCTTCCATAGTAGGGGAGAGGGCGGGCATTAGGATTTCAATGGGCATGATCTAATCCTTGTAACAAACTTTTTTAGCTGCTGCGACAACGTCTTTCGTGCCCGGTATGCTGAGGGCTTCGAGGTTGGCGGCGTAAGCGAGCGGTACGTCAACTTGGAAGACACGCTCTGGCGCGGCGTCGAGGTAATCGAAAGCTTGGTCGACAACGCGGGCGGCGATTTCAGCGCCAATACCGCTTTGGCCCCAGCCTTCTTCGGCGCAAACAAGACGGTTTGTTTTCTTGACCGATTCAATCACTGTATCACTATCCAAAGGACGGATGGTGCGAAGGTCAACCACTTCGGCTGAAATGCCTTCGGCGGCGAGGATGTCTGCGGCTTCTAGGCAGCGCCCAACCATACGGCTATGGGCCACAAGGGTTACATCTGTACCTTCGCGGCGCACTTTGGCTTTACCAATAGGGATAAGGAAGTCATCCATGTCAGGCACGTCGAAGCTCTCGCCGTACATAAGTTCGTGCTCTAAAAAGACAACAGGGTTCGGGTCGCGAATAGCGGCCTTAAGCAGGCCCTTGGCATCAGCGGCGTCATAAGGGGCAACGACTTTTAGGCCTGGGACATTGGCATACCAACTGGAGTAATCATGACTATGCTGCGCGCCAACACGGGACGCCGCACCGTTAGGACCGCGGAAAACGATAGGGCAGCGCATTTGACCGCCGGACATATAAAGCGTCTTGGCGGCGGAGTTGATGATGTGGTCAATCGCTTGCATCGCAAAGTTAAAGGTCATGAACTCGACGATAGGGCGCAATCCACCCATCGCCGCGCCGCAACCAATGCCCGCGAAACCATATTCAGTAATCGGCGTATCAATCACGCGCTTATCGCCAAATTCTTGGAGAAGTTCACGCGTAACTTTATACGCGCCTTGATATTCAGCCACTTCTTCGCCCATGACGAAGACTGTTTCGTCGCGGCGCATTTCTTCGGCCATCGCGTCGCGCAAGGCGTCACGCACAGTTGTTTCAACCATCTTGATATTCGTTGGAATAGAGGGGTCATTCGGAACTATTTTTGCAACAGGCGCTGCTGCGGCAGGGGCAGGGGCCGCTGCTGGCGCGGCTTGCGGAGCCGCTTGTGGCGTGGGGGCTGGCGCGCCCAAATCAGCGGCGCTTTCGCCGTCTTCTAGGAGCTGCATGATAACTGTGCCGACTTTGACATTATCTGTACCCTCCGCGATCATGAGTTTGCCGACAGTGCCTTCGTCAATACTCTCGACTTCCATAGTCGCTTTGTCTGTTTCAATCTCAGCAAGGAGGTCGCCAGACGCGACTGTGTCGCCTTCTTTGACGAGCCATTTAGAAAGTGTACCTTCCTCCATTGTTGGAGAGAGTGCGGGCATTTGAATGTCGATAGCCATTAGGCAGAATCCTCTTTAGGGAAAATTATTTTGGTCGGCGGCGCCAATTTGGCACCACCCGTGGCGCTAAGCGTCCAGCAAGACGTCTGTGTAAAGCTCGCTTGGGTCTGGTTCTGGCG
>JALZWM010000028.1 GCA_023300105.1 Hellea sp. | reverse complement strand
TCCCGTTTTAAATGCTAAATCTGAAGCGCAGTCTCAATCGCGCAAAGCCTTGCGGGACTATAATATTGTATCACGGGCTTTGCCCCAACTGGGGGCGTCCAATGTAAAGGCGTCGGAGGCTGCCTTTTCTCGAGCCGTTCTCATTGCTTCTGCACGCAGTAAAACTATTAGGCTTACCCGCGTGCAGCCAAATGGTGATGATATCAATGTCTGGATTGATGATGTTGAGACGGCTAAACTTTACGGACTTATAACAGCTTTGATAACTGAGAACGGTGCTGTGTTAAGCCGGGCTACGATTACCACGGGCGAAAGCGGACTTCTGTCTGCGCAATTAACACTTCAATAAGCCTATTAACTGCTTGTATTGATTGCTTGCAACATGGGCAATATTCCCTTAAGGGGGCGCGTGTTTAACGGGGCGTGGCTTTCCTCACGCCGTTTTGACATTTGGAGGTTCGGATTGGCCGAACCAGACCGCAGGATACAACCTGTCGGCACGAACCGATTTTAAAGGAAACTATTATGAGCGCAGCTCAAGAATCCCTCAATCCTACCACATTAGATTTTGAATCCATGCTAGAGGCCTCTTTTGAGACCAATTCCATGGAAGAAGGCACAGTTGTTAAAGGCCTTGTCACCGCAGTTGAAAAAGACACTGTTGTTGTTGACGTAGGTCTAAAAACTGAAGGCCGTATCCCGCTTCGCGAGTTTTACACGCCCGGTGGAAATAATGAAATTAACGTCGGCGACACTGTCGACATCTATCTTGAACGTATTGAAAACGCCCTTGGCGATGCTATTCTTTCACGCGACAAAGCGCGCCGTGAAGAAAGCTGGATTAAAATGGCGAAGTTTCATGAAGATGAGCAGCCTGTACCTGGTTCAATTGTTGGCCGCGTTAAAGGCGGTTTCACGGTTGACCTTGGCGGTATCAATGCTTTCCTTCCAGGATCACAAGTTGATATTCGTCCTATCAGAGACATAGGCCCGTTGATGAACCAAGAACAGCCGTTCATGATTTTGAAAATGGACCGCGCTCGTGGAAATATTGTTGTTTCACGCCGGGCTATCCTCGAAGAAAGCCGCGCAGAACAGCGTGCAGAGCTTGTCGGTCAATTGGCTGAAGGCGAAACACGCGAAGGTATTGTCAAGAATATCACTGATTATGGTGCATTCGTTGACCTTGGCGGAATTGACGGACTTCTTCATGTTACAGACATGAGCTGGCGCCGCGTCTCTCACCCGAGCCAAGTTTTGGCTGTGGGCGATACAGTTAAAGTTAAAATCGTTCGTATTAACCCTGAAACACAGCGTATCAGCCTTGGTATGAAACAACTGCAAGAAGATCCATGGTCAGCAGCAGCTGCGAAATACACAGTTGGCACGCGTCACACAGGTAAAGTTACAAATATTGCTGATTACGGTGCATTTATTGAACTTGAAGAAGGCGTCGAAGGTCTTGTCCATGTTTCTGAAATGTCTTGGACTAAGAAAAACATTCATCCTGGTAAAATCGTTTCAACATCGCAAGAAATTGAAGTTGAAGTTCTTGAAGTGGACGAAGAAAAACGCCGCATTTCTCTGGGCATCAAACAGTGCCAAGACAATCCTTGGGATAGCTTTGCAGATCGTTTCCCTGTTGGGTCAACGATTTCAGGCGAAGTTCGCTCTGTTACAGAGTTTGGTTTGTTTATCGGCCTTGATGGCGATATCGACGGCATGGCGCATTTGTCAGATCTCTCTTGGGACAAATCAGGCGAAGAGGCTCTTCAGGACTACAAAAAAGGCGACACTGTTGAAGCCAAAATTCTTGAAGTCGACATTGATAAAGAGCGTATCAGCCTTGGCGTGAAACAACTTATCAAAGACACTGGCGCTTCTGCTGGTGGCAGCGGTAAAGGGGTGTCACGTGGCAAAACTGTTACATGTACTGTTACTAATGTTCAGCAAGCTGGTCTTGATGTTTCATTCGGCGACGAAAATGAAATCGCAGCCTTCATCCGTAAGGGTGACCTTTCACGTGAACGCTCTGAGCAACGCCCAGAACGTTTTGCGGTTGGCGATAAGGTAGATGCTAAAATCACACGCGCAACTAAAGGGCAATATCAGCTTTCTATTAAAGCGCTTGAAATCGCCGATGAAAAAGAAGCGGTTGAGCAATACGGGTCTGCCGATTCAGGTGCGTCACTTGGAGATATCCTTGGTGCAGCTTTAAAGGGCGATGACTAAGTTGTTTTAACGCCTGTATTTACGTAAACGTAAATTACAACTAACGAACTATGAAAGGCCTTGAAATCAGTATGGTTTCAAGGCCTTTTTTATCTTCTTGTCACATAGCGGTTGACGAGGTGAGGTTATATTTGCTTAATGCACTATGCTCCGTTCAGAACTCATAGACTCACTTCATGAAGAAAACCCGCATTTAACACGTTTTGACGTTGAACGTGTTGTGGCTGTTGTTTTGGAATCTATTACGCAAACTTTGGAAAAGGGGGCCCGTGTCGAATTGCGTGGTTTTGGTGCTTTTTCTGTCCGTTATCGTAAGTCTCGTTCAGGTAGGAACCCTCGAACTGGTGGTGAAGTTTTTGTCGCAGAAAAGCATGTTCCATTCTTTCGGACAGGTAAGGATTTGCGCGCAAGGATTGATTCCACGCGTTAAAGTCTAAAACTCACTGTAATTAGCTGCTAACCACTTAGATTGGCTTATTGACGCACATGCCAGTTTTATGGCAAAGAGCGCATATTGGGCCGGATTGCGGCCGTTTAACTAGGGGGAATATCATGGGAATGATTTCTGAATTTAAAGACTTCGCCATGGCTGGTAACATGCTTGATATGGCTGTTGGCATCATCATGGGTGGTGCATTTGGTACTGTTATTAAGTCACTTATTGACGATATGATTATGCCAGTTGTTGGTCACTTTTCTGGCGGTGCAGACTTTAGTGCACTTAAAATTAATCTTGGCGAAGAAGGTGGCGCAGCCATCGGATATGGTCTTTTTGTAAACGCACTTATCGCGTTTTTGATCTTAGCATTTGTCCTTTATATGATGATTAAAGGTATGAACGCTGCTAAAAAAGCAGAAGAAGAAGCTCCAGCAGCTCCACCAGCAAATGAAGTTCTATTGGCTGAAATTCGCGATCTACTGAAAAAGTAAATCCGCAATTATTGCAAATTAAACCCGCCCTAAGCAATTGCTAAGGGTGGGTTTTTTTATGCGTTAACGATAAACCGTTTCAACATTCGCGAGCTGTGTTAACCGTTTTAATTCACTGTCTAATTTATCATCGCGCCGATGCGACCATTTTATGTTTGGTTCCGTCCAGAGTTTTATAACACTAAGTGTGCCTGCTTTGCGGTCAGCTTTAAGCTCTATACGTCCAATGAAACGCTCGCCTTCTAAAATAGGGTAGACGTAATAACCCCATTGTCTTTTTGCGGCGGGGACAAATATTTCAATTTTATAATCAAAACCAAAAATACGATTCAGACGCTTACGGTTTCTAACTAAAGGATCGAATGGGCTTAAAATTCTAAGTCGTGATGTCGGCGCGGCAAGAGTCTGGAGTCTTGTTTCTATATCTGCAACGGCAACGCCGGATAACCATTGATTTTCATGAGTCTCAATGTCTACATGCTGCATGGGATAAGATGAATTCATGAACCAATGCTTTATTTGTTGGGCCGATGCTGCGCCCCAAAAGTCTTGAAGCTCGCTTGCTGTTGCAAGCGTAAGGCGTTTGAGAGCCTCTTCACAAAGCCATGATAATTTATCTGTTGGCGTTGACATATTTTGAAATTTGTTTGGAATGACTCTTTCTGGCAAATCATAAAACTTAATGAAGTTTTCACGGTGAGCTGTTGTCAATTGCCCCGTGTACCACATGTAATCTAGCGCGTTTTTATGCGGTGGCCGCGCCCACATTTCTTTTTTGTTTTTAATCTTTGTATCAAAAGCATGTGTTGATAAAGCACCTTCTGCCGTAATACGAGCTTTGATGTTTGTAAGTAAGTCAGCGTCAATTTTCCAGCGTTTGTTGTTTTTGAAACGGTCTTTAATTCTGTCAAATTGCCATTGCCATATGGGATAAAACTCTATCGGTAGAATTGAGGCGTCATGTGTGAAATGTTCAAATACGTCGCGATTTTTAAGAGCTTGCCAAAGCATAGGTTCTCGGTAATTTTGATTGCGGCTCCAAAGAATATGATGATGCGCGCGCGATACTGTACGTATCGTATCAAGCTGCACATAACCCATTGTCTTGATGAGTGCGGAAAGGTCTATTGGTCCTAATGGAGCGGAAGATAGGCCATGAGTCTGGATTAAGAGATGCCGTGCTTGACGGTTGGATATTCTTACCGTCATATTTTACCCGTACGTCGGGCAGATAGCCTCGCAAACAGTTTTGCGTTATGCGTATTTATCACCTAAATAAACACGGCGGACATCTTTGTTCGAGCGTATCTCATCAGGTGTTCCTTCAAACAAAGCCTCGCCTTGGAATAAGATAGAGGCGCGGTCAACAATATCGAGGGTTTCGCGTACACGGTGATCTGTGATTAAAATGCCGATACCGCGTTTTTTCAAATACAGCACCAATTCTGATATATCTGCGATAGCAATAGGGTCGATACCCGTAAAGGGCTCGTCTAATAAAATAAAACTTGGTCTAGAGGCCAGAGCGCGCGCAATTTCAACACGGCGGCGTTCACCACCCGATAGGGCTAAAGCAGGGCTTTTTTTAATATGCCCAATATTAAGTTCATCTAGTAGCGCATCCACATTATCATTCCACTTGGAGCGATCTTTTTCTGTTAACTGCACGACAGCGCGAATGTTTTCCTCAACAGTAAGTCCGCGAAAAATTGACTGTTCTTGCGGAAGATATCCAACGCCCAGCCGCGCTCGTTGATACATGGGTAGATTTGTGATGTCTTGACCATCAAGCGAAATCATACCTTGGTCAGCTTCTATTAAACCCATAATCATGTAAAAGCTTGTTGTTTTGCCCGCACCGTTCGGTCCCATAAGGGCTACGACTTCGCCGCGTTGTACGGTCAGAGTTATATCTTTAACGACAACACGGCCGCGATAAGCTTTTCCAATACAATTTGCCGCTAAGCCCTTCGCAGGTGGAATAATGGTTTTAATTTTGTTTTTAGGTGGTGATGTCAAGTCAGACTCAGCCATGTTTGTCTCTTTATATTTTGCGGCGGTTGTGATGTTTGTGAATATTCTAGGTTGCGGACTGACCGCCCGTATTTTTAATGAGTATTTTAACACGACCTTTAGTACCGCAACGACGGCCTTTACAAGTTCCAACAACACGTGCTTTTTGCGTTGTTAAATTGTAAATCAATGTGTCGCCTGTGACAACATTTTCACCTTGCAGTAGAATGACATCACCCGTCACAGTGAACGAGTCTGATTCTTTAGTGTAAACACCGTTATTCCCGCGTACTTCTTGATCTGGCGTTAGATAGTAAAAATTACCTGTCGCTTCAATTTTGCTGATGTTATTTGTGGCCGATCCGACGCCTGCCGCTCCCCCATGAATTCTCATTACATCAGATAATATCCGTGTCTCGCCTTGGCGTACATCGACCTGTCCTGATAGGATAGTGACGCCAGCAGAGTTCGTAACATCATCTGCGTCAGCCTGAATGGGGGCATCATTATTTTTAGAAAATTGAGCTTGTGCTGTTATTGGCAACATGCAGCTGAGAGTGGAAATGACTAATATTGATTTTAAATTAGAGAACATATCTTTTCCTACTTTCTGTTACGGACGTATCGTAATACGTTGCCGACCTGCCGTACAGCTTCCACCCTTACAATTATCTGTAAACCGAATCGATTCAGTTTTCACATTGTAAATTAATTTGTTTGTTTCTGCTGTATTACCTGAAGACTGTTTGACTTTCACTTTCCCTGTAATCGTCATAATTTCTTTTTGGCTTTGATAAACGCCTCGGTCGCCTGTCACGTCCGTGTCAGGGGTCGTATATCGAAAATTACCTTTTGCATCAATCCGTCGAATTTTACCTAGTTTTAGGCTGCCTTTTTCGTCATCCCCTGCCTCGGTACGGAAAATATCCATTTCATTAGATTTTGTACGATTTAACCCTTGTTTAACGTCAACATTACCGGAGAGGACAGTTAGGCCACCCATATATGTTGCTTGATCTGCAGTGACATTGATTGGGGTGTCACCGCCAAAAGCTTGTCCCTTTCGGGGGGAAGTTATTACGGTATCAGTCGTTTCTTTTTGAATGATAGCATCCATACCGTTCTTAAAAATAAAGGTTTTATATTTATCTTTGATTTCAAAAGCATTCCCATTCGCGTCCCCAAAATTTCCGTTACATACAATGCGATCATCGCCTTCAATGCGTTGTTCACGCGTAAAAATACGGGCTTGGTTAGTTTTGCAATTATTTCCATCATCTGTGGTTAAATCGACAGCAATCTCTAAATTTAAAACTTTGCTAATATCATTATAAGTCCCAGTCTCGGCAACGATAAAAGAAGGTGCTGCGCCGGTGTCACGAATAAACTCTAGCACGGGATTTTTCAGAGCAACTTCACTTCTATTCGCAAGTGTTCGTATCGCAGTCTCTGCAGTCAAGTAATAGGGCTGACCACTTTCTGTTCTGCCGCTATAGCGTGGACTAACCATTTTGACGGATTCTGTGGGGCTAGGAGCGTCGAAGACGCTTGAACTGTTGCCACTTGTAAGTTCATAGGCAAGGTAGGCTAAAAGCCCTCCTGAAACGGCCATTAAAAGCCATTGCAGGCCCTTAATGCGTTTGCTGTGTTTTCTAGCGGCCTCAAGCGTTAGGGTGCGTTTCGGCTCCCATAGGCCTAACGCTTCACTAATCTCATGCTCACCTGAAGATATAACCTCTGAATTCATGACGTTAGCTATAAGGGAGTGAAATACGAAATACGATAGGGAATGTCACGTTATGACAATATCGTAAGGTTTATCACCGACGCTTAATTTAATCGGCGCGGCGCATACGGTGACTGAATATATCAACGCCGTCCCAGCCTTGTAAATCTAGGGCAGCACGTGTTGGCAGGAAATCAAAACAGGCCTTGGCCATCTCAAAACGGTTTTCACGATACAACCGCGCAGACAAAATGTTTCTAAGTTGATGCAGGTACAACACATCAGACGCAGCATAATCAAGTTGCGCTTTTGTGAGCTCATCAGATGCCCAGTCAGAGCTTTGTTGTTGCTTGGATAAGTCTACGCCCAATAATTCACGGCAAAGATCTTTTAGGCCATGTCTGTCTGTATAGGTTCTAACCAAACCAGAGGCAATTTTGGTGCAGAAAATTGGAGCCATATCAATTTCAAGATCTCGGGCTATCATTGCAACATCAAAGCGGCCGAAGTGAAATATTTTTTCAACTTTTGGGTCTGATAATAAAGCTTTTAGATTAGGGCAGTCAAAAGTCTGGCGGTTAACTTGCACAATATGCGCATCGCCGTCGCCAGCAGAGAGCTGAACCAAGCATAATTTATCTCGAACTAAAGACAGACCTTGCGTTTCTGTATCAACAGCGACGGCTGATCCAAAATCTATGCCGTCGGGAAGGTCGCCTTTGTGTAATGTAACTGCCATTTTCTAGTCCTTAATTTTGCGAAAGACTTAGGCCTAAGTCATAAAAATAACAATGCCTGATTTTCGGCGGCGTGGCTCAATATATATGCTACGCAGGCGGCATGAATAATCTTACAGACGAAGATCGATACTTAATTCTCAGCCGCCGAGATAAGACTTATGCGGATGCCTTCTTTGTGGGGGTCAAGAGTACAGGTGTTTTCTGCCGTCCAGGATGTCCTGCCCGCCTGCCTAAGTTCGAAAACTGTCAATTCCATGCCACTGCCGCAGACGCTCTATCTAACGGCTTTCGAGCGTGTAAACGCTGTCATCCCGCGAGTCATTTTAGCGAGGCGTCTGCGCTTGTAAAACAGTTGATTAATGAAACAGAGGCCGCCCCTCAAAAGCGTTGGAGTGAGGCGGATATTAAAGAGCTCGGGCTTGATCCTTCGACGGCTCGCCGCCAATTTCAAAAACGGTTTGGAATGACCTTCACACAATACGCAAGGCAGCGTAGGCTCGGTCTTGCGGCCAAAGGTCTTATGAAAGGGGATAGTGTGATAAATGCGCAATTAACAGCTGGATATGAAAGCGCCTCGGCTTTTCGCAAAGCTTTTGCGAAAACATTTGGGACGGCACCAGCAAAGTCTATGGCTAATCCCCTTTTCATCGACTGGATGTCGACCCCGCTTGGTCCGATGTTGGCCGTTTGCGATGATGCACACCTCTATATGCTTGAGTTTACCGTTCGCAAAAATATGAATCGCGGGTTTGTGAAATTGCGTAAGGCTTATGGCCGTGACGTTATTCCGGGTCGCACGTCTATCACGGATAAAATCGAAACGGAGATTAAGGCTTACTTTGAAGGTACGTTAAAAAACTTTGAAACGCCTTTGGCGCCCACTGGTACTGAGTTTCAAAACCAAGTGTGGAAATGCCTGCGTGATATCCCGTACGGAACGACCTGCTCTTATACAGACCTTGCGATAGCGGTAGGGAATGTGAGGGCTGTTCGCGCTGTCGCAAGCTCGAATGCTAATAATGGCTTAGCGCTGATTATTCCATGTCACCGCGTTATTGCGAAAGGTGGCGCTCTGGGCGGCTATGCAGGAGGGCTTGATAACAAGCAATGGCTTCTAGGTCATGAAAAGCGCAATTTAAGTGTTTAACTTACTTTCTTCTAAAGCATTTATCCGTGCCAGATATTGTTATAAAACTATTACTTTTAATATGCAATAAATTGCATATTATCTGAAAGGGCGACCCTTGTTTTCTGCGCTCATAAGGCGCATATGAAAACTAGTACAATAGATTTAAATATCCAATTTTATCGGAGTAAAATATGAAAGTCCTTGTCCCCGTCAAGCGTGTGCTTGATTACAATGTAAAGGCTCGAGTCAAATCTGACCAAAGTGGCATCGATCTCGCCAATGTTAAGATGAGTATGAACCCTTTTGATGAGATTTCAATTGAGCAAGCGGTGCGTATGCAAGAAGCTGGCACGGCGACTGAAACTATCGTTGTCTCTATTGGGCCAGCTAAAGCACAAGAAACAATCCGTACAGGTCTCGCTATGGGTATGGACCGCGGTATTCACGTTGAAACAGATGAAGACCTTGAACCCCTAGCTGTCGCGAAAATTCTCAAAGCCATCGTCGACGCCGAAAACCCTGAAATGGTTATCCTTGGTAAGCAAGCGATTGATAATGATTATGGCGCGACAGGCTCCATGCTCGCAGCGCTTCTGGGCTGGCCACAAGGCACCTTTGCAAACACAGTTGAAAAAGATGGCGCGGGCCTCAAGGTCGTACGCGAAGTTGACGGTGGTCTTCAAACTGTCAAAACTGAATTGCCTGCGGTTGTGACAACTGACCTGCGTTTGAACGAGCCGCGTTATGCATCTCTGCCAAATATCATGAAGGCGAAGAAAAAGCCGATTGATGCAAAAACACCCGCTGATTACGGCGTCGATACAGCGCCCCGCCTAAAGACTTTAAAGGTTACTGAACCTGCCGCGCGTAAAGCGGGTATCAAAGTCGAAGACGCGGCACAATTAGTCGATAAACTTAAAAACGAAGCGGGAGTGATCTAATGGCTATTCTTGTTGTTGCAGAACACGATAATACTAACCTTAAAGACGCAACCCATAAAACTGTTACCGCTGCGGCGGCTATGGGCGGCGATATCGATGTCTTAGTTGCAGGTAAAGGCGTCAAAGACGTCGCGGCCGAAGCGGCTAAAATTGCAGGCGTTCGCAAAGTTATCACATGTGATCACGTCTCGCTAACGCGTCAACTCGCTGAGTCTATGGAAGAAGTTCTTGTCCCGCTGATGGCTGGATATGACGCTGTCCTAGCCCCGGATACGACAACGCATAAAAACTACATGCCGCGTGTCGCTGCTAAGCTTGACGTTCAGCAAATCTCGTCTGTTACGGGCGTTGAGTCTGCTGACACATTTGTACGCCCTATCTATGCGGGTAACGCTATGGCGACTGTACAGTCAACTGATGCTAAGAAATGCGTCACCGTACGGACAACGGCTTTTGCCGCTGCTGCTGAAGGCGGCTCTGCCTCTGTTGAAACAATCGCTGACCCTAAAGGTCCGTTCAAAGCTGAGTATGTCGGTGAAGAACTTTCCAAGTCTGATCGTCCAGAACTCACAGCGGCTAAAGTTGTTGTGTCTGGTGGACGCGGCATGGGCTCTGGCGATAACTTTAAACTGCTTGAAGGCATTGCTGATAAACTCGGCGCGGCTATGGGCGCCTCGCGCGCCGCTGTAGACGCGGGGTTCGTGCCTAATGACTGGCAAGTCGGCCAGACGGGTAAAGCCGTTGCGCCTGCACTTTACATCGCTGTCGGTATCTCTGGCGCAATCCAGCATTTGGCAGGTATGAAAGATTCTAAAGTCATCGTTGCAATCAATAAAGACGAAGACGCGCCAATTTTCCAAGTCGCGGATTATGGCTTGGTCGCTGATTTATTCAAAGCTCTCCCAGAGTTTGAAGCGGAATTGGTAAAAGCAGGTTTCTAGCTTTTAACAACAAATTTAGAAAAAGCCCGTCTCATTGAGGCGGGCTTTTTTGTTGGATTGACGTGTTTGTTGGATTGACGTGCTCAGAGGTCTTGTTTGAGAAAACTTAGCCCTAAATGTGATGCGTCACC
>JALZWM010000027.1 GCA_023300105.1 Hellea sp. | reverse complement strand
TCAGTCTTGCAGTCACGGGTAACGGCGTCGGCGTGATGCAACCTATTTTGATTGAAGTTGTTTTGGTTGCCCTGTCGATTTTCGCTTATCGCAGCCTTAAGGCGGACGCCTAGAATCTAGAGAGATCAAACTTTCTTGACAGACTTAAGCCTGCAAATATACCGTTTGTTGACCCGTCCTCTGCTCTTAGAATTGGGCTGTCCTCGGCGTCATCAATAAATTCTCTATAACTTGCAAATAAACCAAGTGAGTAATTCTCTTGGACTTGGTACCAAGCGACGACGTTAAATGAGTAGGCGTACAGCCCTGAATCCGCGTCAAAGGCATCGAGATTTGATGCGGCGCTTTGCGCGTCTGAAATGCCAAAAAAGCTTTCATTATGATTGCTATCCGCCCAGCTCAGTGTAGCGGAGGGTTGAATGCCGAATTTCCCTGTACGATACGTCGTTCCAATGGAGGCATCAGCCGTAAAGCCGTCATGGCCGCTTATGACATCTTGTCCAGCATCTAGTCTTAACCCGACTGGACCAATTGTGCTTCTGATGTAACCACCGAGAAGTATACTGCCGTCAACATCTTCAAGTCCTGTCAGAGTATCGCTATCATCAGAATCTCGGCCCGATTGGTAGGATACTCCAGGACCAGCACGCAGTGACCACTTTCCAAAACCTTCGCCAGTCCCGACTTCAATCAGGCGGTACCTTAGGTTTGTTCCGAATAAATCGAAGCCTTTGTAGTCATTTACACTTAGGTACGGTAGGACTCGAAATTCTTCTTGGTCCGATCCCAAATACTCCGAAGACAGTAAGCCGACCGCCCCAAAATAAATAGTTTCGTCTCGAGAGGTGGCGGTCTCAATATTTTGCGCAAAGGCCGTTGACGATACGGACATTAAGAGGGCCGTTGATAGTGCTATGAGTGAAGTGGTTTTGAGCTTTGTTGATTTTATCATATGCTTTGGCTAAAGATTAAGATTTGAGTTGGCTAGTAAATTTTTATTGAAATAGATAATTTTTTGTTCCTTTAGTTAATAAAAACTATTTCAAATGGTGTATCACTTTGAACAAGTGGCTCTTATTATGAAAGGGCGGCGTCACATTCTGGCGGCTCACCTTTAAGCGTGCTACGAGCTGTCCAGTAATCTCTATCCAGCTCATCTTCACGCTCTATCAAGCGGTCTGAATAGAAATAATAGCAATTGGCAACGCGGTAAACACGAAAGCACCCACCTGACATCTGATCGCTATCATATAAGTAACAGAGTTTGTTTTTGATAACGCGCCATATGCCGACTTCATTGCCGCCGCCTTCTGAGTAGGCTACGCTTCCGTCTTTGTTGTGACGTTCTTCGTAAAATTTCGTTGGCTCGCCTTTGGTGGTGAAATTATAAGCACCTGAATGTGTTTGGCCTGTAAAACTAGCTTTAAGGTCTATGTCCATCATACGGCTAGCATGCGGGCGAATATCAGTGCTTTGACTTTGCGCCACAGCTAGGGGCGCTGCGAAGAGAGCAAGAGTGACACAAGCCGTGGTTAAGATGCTAAGATATACGCGGTGCACAATCGGGTTCCTCTCCTTTTATCACGCTACGCGCGGTAAAGCCCTCTCGGTCTGTGCCGCGTACGGATTTTTGATAATGGTAGTAACAATTACCGCGTTGGTAAATCTCAAAACATGCAGGATTAAGATCATCTGCATCGTATAGATAACAAATTTGCGTGCCTTTAATCGACCACGCACCTGTATCGACCCGACTACCTTGGCTATGGCGGATAGACCCGTCTGAACGCGTGCTTTCCTCAAAGGAGAAAGTTGTCATTTCTCGCCTGATAAAACTATAAGAGCCACGGTGGGTTTGGCCTTTAAAAACGTTTGTTAGTTCAGTTTCTGAAAGCGGTGCGTCTTCGCTGATGTCAGGCGTGTCTATTTGCGCGGCAGCAAAGGAGCCAAAGACAAGATGCCCAAATATTCCAGAAATAAAAACGAGTCGCATTAAACGCATAACAATATTTTAGCATGAAATAGGACTTTGGCTATGCTAGCTTTACAGTATGTCAGATAATAATGCGTCTCAATATAACTTGCCTTCGGATAACACGTCTTCAAATGAAGTGCCCGAGAAACGCTTGCGGCGTGCAACGCGCTACCAAAAGGCGCAACAACGCCGTCAAAAACAAGTGGCGTCTGATGGTAAGTTCTATGCAGCGATGTTTTCTCTTATGTCTGTTCTAGCACTTTTAGTCGTCTTGGTCGGCGCATTAATGCTTGGCGGCGGCTCTGTCGATGTGAGCGGGATGGCGGGGCTTGCGACGCCTTGGCTCGGCCCGTTTACGATACTTGAAGTTATAGGCTTTGCCTTTGTCGCGATAATTGCAGCAACACTATTTTTGCGGATGCGAAAACGCTAATAGGGCTTGCTCTAGTTAGGCCTTTAGCCTAGAGAAACACGCTGTTTTTTGAGCAATATTTAACCTTCAGGAGGCTCTTATGGGGTATCGTTTTGCAATCGTCGGCGCGACAGGGAATGTCGGGACAGAAATGCTCGAAATTTTATCCGAGTCAGATATTGAAATTGATGAAGTATTTGCGGTTGCCAGCCGTAAATCTGTGGGCCGAGTTGTGAGCTTTGGCGACAAAGAACTCAAATGTGTTGATCTTGAAACTTTTGATTTCTCTAAATGCGATATCGCATTGATGAGTGCAGGCGGTGATGTGTCTAAGAAATGGTCGCCAAAGATTTGGGCCGCGGGCGCTGTTGTTATTGATAACTCAAGCGCGTGGCGTATGGACCCTGATGTTCCGCTCGTTGTGCCCGAAGTCAATGCGGACGCGGTCGAGGGCTATACAAAAAAAGGTATTATCGCTAATCCAAATTGTTCAACCATTCAAATGGTTGTCGCGCTAAAGCCGTTACATGACCGCGCAAAAATTAAACGCGTTGTTGTTTCGACCTATCAGTCAGTGTCCGGCGGCGGCAAGAAATGTATGGATGAGCTTTGGGAGCAAACAAAATCTGTGTTCCATCCGCAAGACACGTTCAAGCCTTATAACTTTCCAAAGCAAATCGCCTTTAACGTAATCCCGCAAATTGACGTCTTTATGGACGGCGGCGACACCAAAGAGGAGTGGAAGATGAAGGCCGAGACCATGAAAATTATGGACTCTAAAATTAAAGTCTCCGCAACATGTGTGCGCGTCCCAACATTTGTGGGTCATGCCGAGAGCTTGAACATCGAATTTGAAGAAGAGCTTACAGCTGATGAAGCGCGGGCAATCCTGCGCGAATCTCCGGGTCTTATGGTTTTTGATAAGCCAGAAGAAGAGGGCGGTTACATCACCCCAATAGAATGTGTGGGCGAGTTTGCAACATTTGTCTCCCGTATCCGTGAAGACAGCACGCAAGATAATACGCTCAACATGTGGTGCGTGTCAGATAATCTACGCAAAGGCGCGGCGCTAAACACCGTGCAAATCGCAGAAGTGATGATTAACCGCGGTTTTAAAGGGCAGACGACGGCTTAAGTCTCAGCCTTCTTCCTCATGATTAATTTAAGGTCGTCTCTTTGAGGCGGCCTTTTTTAAATTTGCAAAGCGTGGCGCCTCTCATCTCAGAGGCTTAGTTGAGGCTACGATTTCAAGCCTCTGGGCTAATAATGTACTTTTGCCTCAAAACGGTTCATTCGAAGTCAATAAGTTCACGTTGATTAACCCGCTAATTTTCCAATAAAAAAGCCGCCTCAGAGAGACGGCTTTTCTTTATTCGGTGATGCGTAGCTGTCTAACGACGGCGCGGCTTTTTCTTTGTTGGGATAAGGCCTTCGATTTGAGCGCGCTTACGAGCGAGCTTGCGAACGCGGCGAACAGCTTCTGCTTTTTCGCGAACACGTTTCTCTGATGGCTTTTCAAAATGCTTACGGGCTTTCATTTCGCGAAGGATACCTTCGTTTTGAAGCTTTTTCTTCAAGGCGCGGAGGGCCTGATCGACATTATTCTGACGGACGTAGATTTCAACCATGTGGTTTTAACTCATTTCTAAATTCAAAATTAAAAGCTCTATATTTCTAGGGCCTTTGGAATGGGCGGTGTCTAGCCGCTACAAAACGTTTCGTAAAGCGCTGTTTGGTATAAAAACTAGCTAATTTTGACTTTTTCTCGCTAGATTTTGGCGTTTCGACCTATATATAACGCTTATGATTAAGCGCACAGCCCTTTACCCTGGAACTTTTGACCCGATGACGTTGGGGCATTTAGATATTATGAAACGGGCTTCCAATCTTTGCGATAAGCTTGTGATCGCTGTTGCGATTAACCGGGAGAAAAACCCACTCTTTAGTCTCGATGAACGTGTTGAGATGGTGGAGCATGTTGTTGCGCCATTTCGTGACCGTATCGAAGTGGAAGTGCAATCCTTTGAAGGTTTACTGATACATTTTGTTGAAAGCGTTGGCGCCTCCATGATAGTACGCGGTTTAAGGGCTGTTTCAGACTTTGAATATGAGTTTCAGATGGCCGGAATGAATGACCGCTTAAACCCGGATATAGAGACAGTATTTTTAATGGCCGACCCACAATTTCAAACAATTGCGTCTCGGTTAGTTAAAGATATTGCCCGCCTTGGCGGGGATGTCTCTCAATTTGTGACTCCGGAAGTCAAGCTTCGCTTAGAGGAAAGATATTCATGATTAAACGTTTTGCTTTGACGCTTCTGACTACAGTCGCGTTTTCTACATCCGCTTGTGCTGCTGATGAGCAGCCGACAACAGATTTACTTGCGACATCCGCAGTTGAGACTGCGAAAACGATTGCAGCTAAGTCCAGCTATAACGCGCCAGACGTTGCGTGGCGTGACCTTGACCCAGAGAACACGCTTTATATTGATCTTGAGTATGGCCGCGTAATTTTAGAGCTTTATCCCGAAGTTGCGCCACGGCATGTCGCGCAAATTAAAACCTTGGCGCGTCAAGGATTTTATGACTTTATTACATTTCACCGCGTCATTGAAGGGTTTATGAACCAAACGGGCGACCCAAAAGGTGACGGCACGGGCGATTCTGATTTGCCAGATATAGAGGCTGAATTTTCTTTTCGCCGCGGTGATGATATGCCTGTAACTCTTGTCGGGGCACGCCCTTCAGGTAAAGGCGACATCGGCGTTGGTTTTTATAAGGCGCTTCCTATTGCAACGCAGCCAACATCTCAGGGAATACTGACTAAAGACGGCAAGGTGGCGGCATTTGCCCTGCATTGTAAGGGCATAACATCCATGGCGCGTGCTAGCGACCCGAACTCTGGAAATAGCCAATTCTTTCTTATGAGAGATACATCCGAGCATTTAGATACGAAATATTCAATATGGGGAAATACGGTTTTTGGTCATGAAAATCTGACAAAAATAAAAGTCGGCGTCAAAAGTGATGACCCTAAATTCGTTCCTGATGTGATGAAGAAAGTACAAGTGGCAGCTGATGTTGCAGCGGGGGAACGTGTGAATGTACAGGTTCTAAAAACTGACAGCCCAGCGTTTAAAAATTACCTTAAAACACAAAAGAAAGCGGACGGTAGCTATCCTGATATTTGTGATATTCAAATTCCGTCTCGCGTAAAATAATCCTAGAAAGGGATAAAGAACACATGTCTGAAAAACTAATTTTGAGCGTAGATGGCAATGATGGTAAAGCAGGAGATGTTACAATTCTTTTGCGTCCTGACCTCGCGCCAAAGCACGTTGAACAAATCACACGTCTTGTCAAAGAAGGATTCTATGACGGTCTCACATTTCACCGCGTGATTGACGGCTTTATGGCGCAAGGCGGTTGTCCTGATGGAACAGGCATGGGCGGAGCTAAGGCGCAAATCCCAGCCGAATTTAACAAGCATCCTCATATCGAAGGTGTGTGTTCTATGGCGCGTTCATCAAATCCAAATTCAGCTTCTAGCCAATTCTTTATCTGTTTGGATGATGCAGGTTTCCTCGATGGACAATACACTGTTTGGGGTGAAGTTGAGAGCGGAATGGAATTTGTTCATGCGCTTCCAAAAGGTGAGCCGCCACGTTATCCTGGTAAAATCGTAAAAGCGACAATCGCTTAGTCTTGCCGACTTGGTTTTATCTGGAAGTTTCAAATTTTGCATTTAACTTTACATGTTAAGTCATTGAAAAATTTGTAAATAACTCTCTTTGAAGAGGCTTATTTAAATGTAGGTGCAATAGGTTATGAAAGTTAGTGCTTTCGACTTTGATCTTCCAGAAGCAAATATTGCCCTGCGGCCTGTAAGGCCGCGGGACTCTGCGAAATTACTCCATATTACTGATGATGGTCAGCTC
The DNA here is from genome assembly GCA_023300105.1 of Hellea sp. Taxonomy (GTDB): domain Bacteria; phylum Pseudomonadota; class Alphaproteobacteria; order Caulobacterales; family Maricaulaceae; genus Hellea. The sequence goes on along the minus strand of JALZWM010000027.1, from coordinate 2,836 downwards.
TCTGACCACACTGTGAGTGATCTCTCTTCGTTACTTGGCGCCGGTGATGTTCTCGTTCTTAATGACACAAAAGTTTTAAGAGCAGCTTTGACAGCAACGCGGCCTGCGCGCGCGCATGGCGGTGGCGGGGATGTTACGCTTGATATTAACCTACACACACAGATCTCAGGCAATGAATGGCGGGCCTTTGTTAGGCCTGCAAAACGTATACGCGATGGTGATGAGCTTCGCTTTTCAGGTCAGTTATCTGCTCAGGTTTTCGATAAGAAAGATGGCGGCGACATAGGCTTGCGGTTTAACCAGGGCGATGAAGCTTTATCTCAAGCGATTGAAGTCACAGGGCAACCGCCGTTGCCACCTTATATAGCCCGCAAGCGGGAAACGGACGCGCAGGACGTCACTGATTACCAGACGGTTTATGCGCAAGACGTAGGCTCAGTTGCAGCTCCAACAGCAGGGCTTCACTTTACGCCCAAGGTTTTTGAAGCTCTCAAGGCTAAAGGGGTGCAGATTGAACGTTTAACTTTGCATGTCGGGGCTGGAACGTTTCTGCCTGTGAAGACAGATAATACAGACGATCACCACATGCACAGTGAGTGGTATTTGATTTCCAAAGAGACTGCAGCCCGAATCAATGCTGCCAAAGAGAACGGTCAGCGCATAATCGCGGTCGGCACGACGGCTTTAAGAGCATTGGAATCTTCTGCTCAATATGGACGTATTGAGAGATTGAGCGATGATACGCAGATATTTTTGACGCCGGGATCAAAGTTTCAAATTATTGACGGCTTGATGACGAATTTTCATTTGCCTAAATCCACGCTCTTTATGTTAGTGAGCGCATTGGCTGGTTTGGAGCGGATGCAATCTGCCTATGCCTACGCTATCAAAAATGACTATCGTTTTTATAGCTATGGCGATTCTAGTCTGCTATGGGCGGCCAAGACCTAAAACCGTATTCCTATCGTGTAAAATAAAGAGTATCATGGCTAAGTTCCCTTTTGAAATTTCTGCCCAAGACGGCAAAGCGCGCACAGGCGTTTTAAAAACGAGTCGCGGCGATATTCGTACGCCAGCATTTATGCCTGTCGGGACGGCGGGAACTGTTAAAGGTCTTTATATGGACCAGGTCGCGCAGGCTGGGTCTGATATAATTTTGGGAAACACCTATCATCTTATGCTCAGGCCAGGGGCAGAGCGAGTGAAGAGACTGGGCGGTCTGCATAAATTTGGCGGCTGGAGTGGCCCTATATTGACCGACTCAGGCGGGTTTCAAGTCTGGTCTCTATCAAAACTGCGTAAGATGACGGAGGAGGGCGTTGAGTTTCAAAGCCATCTGGATGGGTCGAAGCACATGCTGTCCCCAGAACGCTCGATAGAAATACAAGCGGATCTTTTAGGCGCTGATATCTCGATGCAGCTTGATGAATGTACGCAATTTCCGTCGCCTTATGATGCTGCGGCTAAATCTATGGAGCTGTCTCTAAGGTGGGGAAAACGCTCCTTAGCTGCCTTTGGAGAGCGTGAGAATCAGACGTTGTTTGCGATTGTTCAAGGCTCAACATTCGAAGACTTACGGCGCATGAGCGCTGAAGCAAGTGTAAAAGAGGATACGGCTGGCGGTTACGGCGGTTTTGCGATAGGCGGCTTAGCTGTTGGTGAAGGGCATGAGGCGATGTGCGCGACATTAGATGTTACTGTTCCTCACTTGCCGGTAGACCGTCCAAGATATCTTATGGGCGTTGGAAAGCCTATAGATTTAGTCGAGGCCGTTGCGCGCGGCGTGGATATGTTTGATTGCGTGATTCCCACGCGGTCGGGCCGTCATGGCCAAGTTTGGACAGACCAAGGGCCTTATAATATAAAGAAAGCTCAATATGCAGAAGATGAGAGTTCTTTGGATGGCTCAATTGATTGTCCCGCGAGCCGTGATTTTTCTAAAGCCTATGTCCATCATTTGATCAGATCCGGCGAGCTCTTAGGGGCTATGGTTTTAAGCTGGCATAATATTGCGTATTTTCAAGACCTTATGGCGCGGATGCGAGCCGCGATAAGCTCTGGGGAATTCGAGAGCTTTGTTAAGACCTTCAAGTCTAATTGGGCAGGGTGATTTATTAAGCATTCTTAGACATTTTAGGGTTGACGGTCTAAGGCCTCGCCCCTAGATAGCCCTCACCTTTTCGAAGGTAGCCTTTGTGCGCCCGTAGCTCAGTTGGTAGAGCGCCTCACTTTTAATGAGGATGTCCACGGTTCAAGTCCGTGCGGGCGTACCATTCTTCTAAAACATGCAAAATATAGAACTCTGCCTTACTTAATGTGACGCGCAGTAATAATAAGGGCTGAAATGTGGCGAAAAGTGATGCATTTAAGCAACTTCATCTAATTATTTATCATAAAGTCTATTTCGGGGAATTCATAGTCTGTTCATGCGAGACAAAACATGTAAGATAAATTAAGTGCAATACGCGCAGATAAAGAATTTGTGCGGTTGCTTAACATTTAATTGATTATGGGTTAACCATTACGGAGGAAATGACATGAAGCAAAAGCTTCTTATTGCAGTATCGTCAGCTGTATTACTCGCCGTGCCAACTTTGGCATCTGCACAGGATGATTCAGGTTGGTATTTACGCGGTAACGCGGGTTACGGAATTCATACAGATATCGAACTTGAAGGCGGCCTAGACAGCAGCGTTCACGACAATGATCTTCAAAGTGAAGGCAATGTTGCTGGCTCAGTTGGTGTTGGTTATGATTTTGGTAATAATTGGCGTCTTGAGGTTGATGGCGATTCACTTTGGACAGATCTTGGTTCAATTAGTCAGCTTCCAGGTAC
>JALZWM010000026.1 GCA_023300105.1 Hellea sp. | reverse complement strand
CATGAACAGCACTTTTTTGCTTATCTAACTCAGATAATTCATTTCTCTCACCGTGTGGTAAATTCGCATCTAAAATACGCATTGGCATTTCAGAAACAGGAAACTTCACATAAATCTGTGTGGCTTTTTTATCCTTATATTCGACTTCGGCTTCGGCGAGGGCTGTTTGCTCGACGGGGCTCCACATGATGGGTTTTGACCCGCGATATAATTGCCCTGTTTTGGCGATTTTCAAGAGCTCGCCGCAGATGTCGGCCTCGCTCTGAAAATTCATGGTCTTATAGGGATTATCCCAATCGCCGACGACGCCGAGGCGCTTAAATTCTTCGCGCTGCACATCCAGCCACTCACCCGCATATTCACGGCAGCGTGTGCGAAACTCTGGGCCGCTAACTTGGTCTTTGGTGCGGCCTTTAGAGCGAAATTCTTCTTCGACTTTCCATTCAATCGGCAGGCCATGACAATCCCAGCCCGGAACATAATTGGCATTCATGCCCAGCATTTGATGGGAGCGGTTGATAATGTCTTTGAGGATTTTATTCAGCGCCGTACCCATATGGATATGACCATTGGCATAGGGCGGGCCGTCATGAAGCGTATATTGCGTCTTGTCTTTAGACTGCTCGCGCAGGCGGTCATAAAGCCCGATCTTATTCCAATAGGCCAGCCATTCAGGTTCTTTTTTCGGCAGGCCTGCCCGCATCGGGAAATCTGTTTTCGGTAGGAAAAGCGTGTCGCGGTAATCGCGTTTAGCATCGTCTTGTGTGGTGGTCATATATATCTCGAAGAAGGCGTTGAAGCTTAGGCAGGTCGTCCCGATTACGGCCAGATATTATCTGGGACGCACCGGGCTTATAATTCGTATAATTATTGCAATGTTCAACATAGATAGCGGGGTAACATAGCCCGCGCACAAGTCCAAGGACGAATACGCCCGTAAAGGCGCAGTTAGTTTTACTCAGTTAAGTTTACTTCGGAAAAGGCAGTCAGCAGTTTTCTTGACTAATCCTGCTGTGTATCAGACCCGTCGCCTAAATTCACGTTTTGCTCTACGCTTTGTTCAGGCGCACGCTTTTTCTTACTAAACGCCTTTTTACCAGCATTGATAGCCACCGGTATAAGGCGAGCTATTATTAATTGTGTTACCATACGTCTGATCATAAGGTTCTTTAGTCTTTTTTATCCGCATAAGACAGCAATAATTACAGCAAAATCTTTATTTATCCGCATCCTTATCCGCTTCGATGTGCGCTTGAATATTTTCAATCCGTTTTTGAGAGAGTGGATGTGTCATCATCCATTCTCCGCTTTCTGGAATGGGCATGTCTTCGCCCAGCTTTTCAAAGAACCGAATAAGTCCGTCTGCGCGCTGCCCTGTCCCCGATAGAATGTCATAAGAAAAATCATCTGCTTGCATTTCATGTTTACGCGAAAAAGAGAGCGCGAGTAACGCCGAACCTTCAAGGACAATATCTTCGAGCATAGGGCCAGCATCACCTGCAATCAAACCAATCATCGCCGCCATGCCCAGAGCGCGGTATAATTGGCGCAAGCTATGCTCATGCTCCACATGGCCAATTTCATGCGCAAGTACGGCGGAGAGCACATAGTCTTCTTTAGGAAACATATGAACAAGGGCATCCGTCATAACAATTGTGCCGCCCGGCAGAGCAAAAGCATTAGGACCTATTTTATCACCGCTCCGAAAGAGAAGTTTATACTCAGGCTTACGGCGGGCCTTATCCGATTGACCTTCCGCGTTCTTTGCCAGCCGTTTAAATATTGTCTGAATTTCAGCTTTGCGAGATCTTGGCAGATTACTTGGCTTGGTCAGCGTAAAGTCGATGGTCTTTATCGTGTTTTTATCAATCGTTTTGATCATACCATCAGGCGTCATGAACATGGCGAAAGAAATAAATAACGGAATCAGTGTGCGGTATAATCCAAAGGCCAGAAACGGCGTCGCAATCGCGAGCGGTACGAGGTGCCAACCAAAACGTTCAGTCTTAGCCAAACCCGTCCAAAAGCCGCCCCCCTTTAGGTGCTCAACTTTATCGAGTTCATCAGTTTCAAATAATTGACCACCCGGCAGGTAAATTTTTCGCGTTGAAGACCCGACAGCGGGCTCTATTTTAAGCTCACGTAAATCACCTTGCAAACCATTTCGGCTTCCATCTATTTCGACATAATAGCTCGCATCACTGACGACGAGGCGAACGGCTTCAAACGCACTTGATTGAGGCCCAAATAAACGTCCTTCAATCAAAAAATATCCATCTTCAATCGTCACAAACGACTACCTAAATCCCGATATCAATATCAAAGCCTTCAAGGTCCATATATTCAGAAGACAATACACCCGCAGTTTCTTGAACGTCGCTCATATAACCGTCCAAGCTACCTTCGGAGTTTACGGCTGTGACAGACGCCATATATTTCGCAAGGCGAATACGGCCCCAAGGGATCATAAGGCCGAGTGTGGATAAAGATACAAAAGCATTGCTTATAACAATCCAAATATAGCGGCCGGGATGGACAGTTGATTCCAAATGATGTTGCTCATCAAGAACGGTATTGTTCAAATGAACATTACGTACCCACGCCCGGTAAAAAAGTGAGGCAGGCACAACCACTAAAAATATCCCGAGATAAATGGCGAGTATAACGCCCATTAACCCACCCATCTGTGCTGGGTCTGGGTCAGATCCACTTTCTGCGGCCTCCTTCAACTCACCGAGAGCCCCACTCATCTCCATTAGAGTGCCGCCAGCAATCATCGATAAAAAAATTATACCGCCGATGGTTATCGCAATCGCAATTAAAAAAGGCGTGTAATATTTTCCAATCTCAGCCTCAAAACGCATTGGGCGGTCACCATAACGCGCATTATTTGTTGTAAATCTATGGCTCGCGCGCGCCACAAAGGGCGAACAGAGATAAAGCGTAAACACATTACCTAGAGGGATAAGGAAATAAGTGACAAACGCCTCTCCGATTTCGCCCACAAAATCAAACCTAACATTACGGTAGCTAGAAACCCGCGCATTAAATCGTAACGCCCTTATGATGATAACAGGAATAAGACAAAATAATATCAACACGCCAAGAAGGTAAAGCAACGGATTAACGGCATTTAAAACACCAAGGCCTGATAAAACTGAAGCGACAATGACGCGGCCAATAAATATTTGCTTGCCCGTGGCATGATAATCAAAACTATGATCCGCGATAAAGGTGTTAGCGTACATGTATTTTTTATCACGGACTTTGGCCCACGCACCGTAAATCCCGAGCGTCACAATAGACAACAGCACATTCACAATCCATATGCCGAAGTACTCTCCAGCTTGGCCTTTAAACTCCACTTGATGTCTTTGCATGTATCCCTCCACAGGTTGCATTATTATGTGAAGGAGGAGGAAAGACCTGTCAACGCTTGGTCGTATTTATTATTTCTCGCTTTATACGTGCTAGTGTGAAGCCAAGATTTTGTCGTCCCATTATATTTGGAGACACATCTTTGAGTCTTTCGCGGTAAAGCGCTTCGTGGTGAGTTAAGAGGTCAAAATGAAGCGAGCGCATCATGAGAATATGTCCCCCGCGCACTATAATATAATAGAACGTAAAAAAGCCCACGATTGTAGCGCTATGGTTTAACTCTCGCATATCATCGGATATCACACCCAATAATAGCAGAATAGCCGCAACGATAACGCAAGACGGCAAGACGCAGCGCCGCATCCAAAAGCGAAATGATAACCAGTCTCGTTCGATAAGCTCGGGTGTCATGATACACTCATACACGAAATGATAAATATATAGAAACTAGCAATATATATAAAGTGGCAATATATTAAGGGATATCCAAATAAGACAGAAACATCGCGCGTTTATAGCTCTTGCTGTGATGGTAGATAATCATAGCGCTTCATCTTATCTTACCAAACCACGCTTTATTTCGCTCAAGCCGCCTGAGAAACCTCGATACGCGTAAATCCGCCCTCTTTCACGTCACATTTTTCTATGTCAAAATTTTCCCATGTTGGGTTGGAAGACGTAATCAGCGCGTCGAGCCATTCACGCGAGGCGCTCTTGAGGGCGCGTAAACGCGCATCGGCTTTGAAGCTGCATGTGAATGTTTCCGTATAGACAAGTTGATCAATACGAAATTCAACGCGTGAAATTTTACCCGCGCGGTGACGGCGAAGGCAATGACCCAAATTAGCCGTTACCCCCATAAAGATGGGACCGGGTTGATTACCAGAGAGGATATATATTACATGTTCTATCATGAGAACAAATAAAGAACACTTAAGTTAATATACCCTTAATATAAACCTCGCTTGTGAGTGATTGCCTTATCTTAAGACTAAAAACATCTTTATTAAAAAAATATGATTTTATTTCTCCGTGTTAACGACTTCTTAATCTTTCATTCAAATCGCAATTAACCAAATATCAATACTGATTTGATACACCCCAATTAAGAAAGAATTGGTGGAAGGTTTCTTATGTTAAAAAAATCAATGTTAATTACGGCCATGTGTTTGTCATCAATGAGTCTGACAGGGTGTTCATCTATATGGAGCGGCGTAAGTGTATTTGCCGATGATATGTCAGAGCTTACAAGCATGGCATGGCTACGCGGATCATCAACAAAAAGCGATATCAACTTCGCTAAAAATGCTGATCCAAAGACAAACGCCTACAAAACAGATGTCGGTGAATATGTACCCGCAAATGTGACTAGTTATGGGAATGTTGAACTCTTTGATACGGCAAGTACGTTCGATACGTCCCCTGTTCCGTGTCCTGAAGACACATATATGACCAAGGATAAAACCTGTGCGCTTTTAGAAAATGAGACTTACGATTTTGCTGATATTACATCAGACACAGTAAGCCTCCCGGTTGATACGTCGCCGCTTGAGTGTCCAGAAGGTACTTACATGGCAGAAGATAACACTTGTATGTTTTTTGACAACGAAGCGACAAATTTTGCGAGCGAATTCGCAGACCAAGACGTCAGTGTTGTTGTTGATACTTCACAGCATGAGTGTCCAGAAGGTACGTTTTTAAATGCGGAAAACGCCTGTATGTATTTGGAAACAGAAACATATGATTTCGCTGAAGATATCACAGTAGATGCGAATGTCGTTATCGACACCTCGCCAGTTCCATGTCCAGAAGGCACGGTTCTGAACGCAGAAAACACGTGTATGTATCTTGAAACTGAGACATTAGACTTCGCCTCTGATGTCACCTCTGATGCTGCTACTATTTCGGCGCCAGCTTTAATCACGCCGACACCGGCAAATTATTCAGTGACGCCGTCAAATAATTCCGTAAGACTCCCACTTACACAATGCCCTGAAGGCTTTAAATCAGACGGGAAGAATGCCTGTATGTATCTAGGCGCTTCGCTTCAAATTAAATAGATTTAAGCACAATTTTAAAAAGGCCGCTTTAGGGGAACCTAGGGCGGCCTTTTTTTATGCCTGAAAACCTAAGCCTTGCGCCAACCACTTTTGCCGCCTGCGCCAGATTCTATGACAACGCCTTCGGCTTTGAATTGATCGCGGATTTCATCTGAACGTTTGAACATTTCGCCCATCTTGGCTTTGTCGCCCGCTTCTTTGGCGGCGAGCGCTTGCGCGCGGACAGAGTCATATTCAGCGACCAAGGCGTCATAATCGAGCCCGCCTTTGAACCATGCCTCTGGGTCTTTTTGGAGGAGGCCTAGGAGGTTTGCTGCAGCCAACCATTTGGATAGTTCGTCATTCGCTACACCGTCTGATTTTTTACACAAATCCAATACATCTGCTCTTCGCCACCCCAAATCAACAATTGCCTCAATCGTATTTAAGTCATCTAATAACTCATTTAGAAAAACATCATGTGGGTAAGATAACTTAGTTAGGTCATACGTCTCAAGTTGCTGTATATCTTGAAGTACAGAGTACCATCTATCCAATTGAGCCTTGCTCTCCTTAAGCAAGCTCTCAGACCAAAGCAACTCGCTCCGATAATGCGCTTTCAATAGCGCCAAGCGAATGACCTCCCCGTCCCAATCTTTGAGCAAGTCGTGAATGAGTTTCACATTGCCCAAAGACTTAGACATCTTCTCGCTTTTTTGGTCTTTTTGGCCAATATTCAAAAACTCATTATGCACCCAATAGTTCGCAAGCGGGGCATCGTGGGAGCAATTGCTTTGCGCGATTTCATTTTCGTGATGCGGGAATTTTAAATCTACGCCGCCGCAATGAATGTCGATTGTATCGCTTGGCGTTCCGTCTGTCAGAACGGCTTTGGCCATAGCGGAACATTCGATATGCCAGCCAGGTCTACCTTTTAAGTTTGATTTATTTGTACCCAGAGGCGCATCCCATCCCACACCGTCAAGTTCGGGTTTCCACAAAACAAAATCGGCAGGGTTTCTTTTACGCGCAACTTCGCCCTCTCCGACGCGGTCACCGCCGCGCAGGTTTTCTAGCGTATTGCCCGAGAGCTTCCCGTAATCCTCATATTTAGACACATCGAAAAAGACATGACCGTCGGACTCATAAGCAAAGTCTTTATCAATCAGGTCAGAAATCATCGCCGCCATTTCATCAATATAGGCCGTACATTTTGGCTGCTCGGTTGGGGGCAGACACCCAATCGCAGCAAGATCTTCGTTGTAAATCTTGGCATATTTTTCTGTGATTTCAGAAATATCAACGCCCTGCTCTTTGGCGCTTTTGATAATCTTATCATCCAC
>JALZWM010000025.1 GCA_023300105.1 Hellea sp. | reverse complement strand
CTTCACTCCACATACCTAGTTTATAGTATGTGTTGCGACGACCAGTTGAGATCGCAGCCCAACTTAAGACGCTGAGCTAATGTCCGCTTCTCTAATTGGTTGTTCAAGTCAAGTTCCTAGTTTCCTTTAATTTGATTGGTTCTGTTCTTTCCCGGGTCACGCTTCTCTTCGCAGTCGGCTGATCAGTGATAACCGCTGCATGCATGTTTCGGTGGTGGAGCGCCAGCAGCATCTTTGTTGGTATTGAGACCTCCATCACGCCGTTGGCTTATCTGGCAATCGGCCTCTGGGCTGCCAATCTGATAAAACCTATAAAAGGGGTGGACGTACAGTCCTTGAAATGGGGTTTGATCCTCAATTGAAGCGCAAGGAAGTGAGAAGACCGGCGACAAAGATACCGACATTGTAGCAATTGTGGAAGACGTCGCTAAACAGTCTAGAGCGCAAAGCATTATCTGGGGATTGAGCTTTTCATCGCCAGAGCTTACGGTAATGTTTGAAACTGTAAACTTAACTTAATGAAGTTTACTAAGGAGTTAGGGATGAAGCGCATATCCATATGGTATTATCTTGTTACAACAACAATACTGCTCGGTGTTTTCTTAAGCTTAGTATTTGGGCCTGCAGGCTTAATTGCAGTGCTAGCGATAAATCTTTATGTATGCCATCTCAGCCCGGATAGTTTTTTGTTCTTGAAAGCCCCCGATAGCGTAGACCGTCACTCGGGCAAACAGTTTTATAAAGCATCAAGGACTGTCGGGTATGTAATGGGTCTCACCTTTTTTATATTCCCTATAACATTAGCAATAATTGTGTTAGCATTACAGCCTCCTCAAACAGCGAATTTTATATTAATGTCTTCTTGGACTGGCACATTAAATGATGGCGTTAGGTTGACGTTAGGTTACATTGCTGACCCTACATCGCTGCCTATCGACGCGGACGAGAAGACGTCTCAAACTTTTGCAAATATGAGAGCTATCCATACTAAGTCTTATTTGTACATAATTGCATTTAAACAAGCTGCATATATTTTCATTCCAATTATAACAGCTTTGTCTACATTTGACCGAACACGTGCAGCCAGATCTGGTTATGAATTTAGAGTCTCTAGAAATAAATCTAGCCTAAGTGTTCTCCCGATATCAATTGGAGCTTTAGCATATCTAGCGGCACTTAATTATTACGCTTCAATGTCATTTATAGATAGTGAAAGTTTTCATTCGTTTAGAGGTGGCATGCATAGGTTTATGGGAACTGTAGCAATAAGTTCGGTCGTTGGGTTGTGTTGGCTGTTTATATTAGAATTTTTTGATACACTTATTAGTAGGCCTAGAACATTCTTAAGCTTATGAGAAATACTTAGAAAGCAGGGTTTTACCGTCGCCTAGAACCTTCAAACCAATCGTGATTCGTGACCCGTCGAGTTTAACCAACTCAACGCGTTGTCGCCTTTGCTCATGTGGCACAAATAGGACATTTTAACTTGGCAGCTACAGAGGCTGTTGCAACCATTTAAATTTGTCATGTTTTCCGCTATTTAGAAATGTCATGCCTATTCTTTTTTGATGACCCTTCGATAGAGCTCCATAGGGGTTGACCGTAGAGTCAAAACCCCGGCCATGGCGCGGGTGTGATGCTGCTGGTTTCTCCCAACATTCACTCTCGGAGAGGGCGAAGCGCAAACGGGTTTTGAACGATGATGCTCTTTTCAGGCTTTGCGGGAGCAGAACGCCGGAACTTGTTTTGGAACTGCGGCCACCCGTCTTACCCGTTGGAACATCATTGTTTCTAACGCCCGTATTGCCTTTGACTGTCCGGACGCCGTCCTCAGCAATCTCTTCTCGTGCATCAGTGTCTTGTTGGCTTTTATGTAAGCCAAAACATCGCTCAGCCATTTGTTCTCGACCACAGCCGCAGAGCTAACCCGCGGCCGCTTATCATAAATCCGGTAGGGAAGGGTGCGGTTCTCCCATGAGAGCTCAACCCGCCAAGGACCGAACGGCTTCATCAGATACTTGCTCAATGATACGGGCGTACTGCGCTCGTCTTGGAGCAGGGCGACATAGAGCTTATCAAGGCGTCCCGTCGCTTTGATGTCGATGGGGTTGTTCTTGATTTCCGAAACAGTGGTGATGCCCGCCAGCGGCAGCAGGAAGCCGAAATGGGTGGGCAGGTCCGTATAGGTGCAAGAGAGCGGCATAACCGCCTATTATATTCCAAAAAATTAGTCTTATTTGTGTGAATGACATTCTCATTAATAGTGGCAGATTATCATAATTAATGGCATTAAATGGGGAAGTGCCTGAGAATTCTCACAATTAGTGGCAACCGCCACCATTACTATATGGGTGTCGCAAATTAAAATCGCATAATGTTTATTATGAGAAGTAATAGGGATGTATATTTGAAATAATGTGTTCTTTCAGTACCTTATATGGACTAATGCATTTAAACAATTAAGTCCATGCCATCATATGCAGGCTTTACGGCGCCAAATAATTCTGACTTTAGTGACTGGTAATCCATGTCTATGTGGAGATTGGTGAGAATGCCTTGTTTTGTTTTTGTTTTTACAAGCCATGATAAGGCCTTATCCGCGTGAGCATGCGTAGGATGTTCGTTATAGCGCAAAGCATCAAGGATCCACATATCTATGTCTTCTAGAGCTGCAAAGCTTTCATCTGGTATGTCCCAGACATCTGGTGTGTAAGCTATTTTTTCGTCAAAAATAAAGCCTAGAGATGGTGTTGGGCCGTGACTGAGTTCTAAAACTTCAGCAGTGAGTATTCCGCCTGGACCTTTAATATTAATCACAGTTCCGCCTTTGACTAAGTCCTGTAAGTCTAAAATTGGCGGATGAACGCGGCCTTCAGGCATTTCAAAGCAATATTTGAACTTTTCAAAGACATGCTCTTTGGTGTGGGCGTCCATATAAGTCGGTATTTGTTTGCGCATTCGGTACGCAATAGCGCGTAAATCATCGATGCCGTGACTCTGATCTGCGTGATCATGCGTGTAAAGAAGAGCGTCCAGCCTACTGATTTCATTAGATAAAAATTGCTCACGTAGATCTGGGGACGTATCTATGAGGAGCGCTGTGCGCTCCTTAACGGGCGGCATTGTGGCGCCTTCCCAATATTCAACATAGAGCGAGCACCGTGTACGTCTGTTTTTAGGCTCGCTAGGGTCACAAGCGCCCCAATCTCCGCCTACCCGAGGGATTCCGCCAGATGAACCACAGCCTAGAATTACCGCTCTGACTGTCATGGACGCCTCGCCTTTTGGAATAGATTGAAGAACGCATCTGTTGTTATCTGAGTTGTCTCTTCTACGCTCCAGCCTCTTACTTCTGCAAGCTTATCACAAACATGCGACACATAGGCAGGTTCATTACGACGGCCGCGATAAGGTACAGGTGCCAAGTAAGGACAGTCTGTTTCAATCATGAGGCGGTCCTTGGGTAGCCATGAGGCTATCTCTCGAACATCGACTGCGTTTTTGAAGGTTATAATACCTGACATTGAAAAGTATAACCCAAGGTCCACAGCGCGTTTTGCAAGCTCTGGACCTGAAGTATAGCAATGCAATAGCGCGGGAAAAGTCCCCTTCGCCATTTCACGTTCAAGTGTTTCAGCCATTAGGTCATCCGCTTCTCGGCTGTGTATAATAAGTGGTAACTGGGTCTGGCGGGCAGCCTCAATATGGGCTTGAAAATTATATATCTGAGCAGCTTTATCGCTATAATTATAATGAAAATCCAACCCTGTTTCACCGATACCAATCACCTTGGGGTGAGCAGCAAGGTCTATGAGCTGTTGCGCTGTAATATCAGGGTTCTCTTTGGCGTCATGCGGATGAGTGCCGACCGAGGCCCACATGTTTTCATAGCGCTCGGCAACCGCGATAACATCATCATAGTCAGAAACTTTGCAGCAGATATTGAGCATCGTCCCGATGCCGGCCTCAGCGGCGCGCGCCACGACCTCATCCACATCATCTAGGAATTTTTCGCCGTGAAGATTTACATGACTATCAACTAACATCAGGCCGTCCGTATTTGTGAAAGCATGTCAAACATCACTGTTTTTTTATCCATATTGATGGCCGCTTCGACTCGCTGTGTTTCGCCGACTTTATCCCATAGCTTCTGCCATGTCTCAGGTGGTTTAGAGATAGGGAGGGGTTTAAACGCGCCTGTCCACTCGCCTGTCACGCTGAAAATCGACTGCGCCTGAAGAACATCTTGCAGAGCTTCCCAGAATAAAGCGCGTGAAGCACTCGCATTTTGCAAGGCAAGCGCATTTGCAATCGTGTGGTCTATTTTTGATTGGGAGCGGTCTAAACTTTTTAAAAATGCAGACAAAGGTTTCAGAACTGTGTCTACATTTTGCACTAAGGCAATCGCTTTACCAGGTCCGCCCCGTGAGAGCTTCACAGCGGCGTCTAAGATATCATCATGGGCACTTGCATGATGTCGTAGCCAAGGAGCTATGTCCGTCTCAGGAACCTCTCGTAGAGGCAAATGCATACAGCGAGAGCGTATGGTTGGTAAAAGTCGCCCCGGAGCGGATGAGAGTAATATTATAAGCGCTTTTTCAGGAGGTTCTTCAAGGAGTTTCAAAATCGCATTTTCAGAGTTTCGATTGAGGTTATCGGCACTATCGATAAGGCAGACCCTCCAGCTCTTATCTTCCGCGGCAGTGCCCTGAAAGAACTTGCTTAAGGACCTTACATCATCAACGGGGATTTCACTCCGAAGCTTCTTAAGTTTAAAATCATAGGGGCGTCGCAATAGAATGAAATTCCCATGCCCAAGGCTCGCAATACGTTTTGCGACAGGGTCCGTTTCTGGAATATTCATGCTGTCTGTTAAAAGTGATTGGCCGCCTAAAATATGCCGTATCATACGGTAGGCTAAGGTCGCCTTCCCGACACCAGGCGTTCCCGTTAAAAGCCATGCGTGATGCAGCCGTCCAGAGGCATGCGCATTTAAGAAACGCGCTTCAGACTCAGCATGCCCAATTAAGTCATATGTATCACGCGGGTGCAGACATCCCGGCGCGCGGTCAGCTTCAGGAAACTCTTCTGTGACGGCTTTACGCACTACCACCCAGCTTACCCGCAAGTTCAGGGTATTTTTGCGTTACAGCATAAAGAATACGCGTATGAACGCCATCTCTAGAGGCTGCGGCATCTACAGTAAAAATACGATCTGATTCATTCGTCGCAATTTCGAGGAAAGCGTCGCGCAGCACGTTATGAAATGCGATTGATTCTGAATCGAAACGCGATAATTCTTCGCCCCGAATTTCAACACGTTTTTGTGCGAGTATAGGGTCTATATCGAAAAGAATGGTGAGGTCTGGTCCAAACCCGTCCATGACAGCCGCATGTACGGATCTTACTTTTTCAGCGCCTAACCCTCGCGCATATCCTTGATACGCAACGCTGGAGTCTGAGAATCTATCACTGACAACCCAAACGCCGCGCTCTAGGGCGGGCTTTATTAGCTTCTCTACATGGTCAAGACGTGCGGCATACATCAAAAGTAATTCAGTCATCCCAGACCAGCGGTCTTGAGTGCCTTCTAGAACAAGCTCGCGTATAGCTTCAGCGCCGAATGTTCCGCCGGGCTCGCGCGTTAAAAGAGTTTCAACGCCCGCACCTTGAAGTGCATCGCATAGCATCTTTGCTTGGGTAGTCTTACCTGCGCCTTCGCCGCCCTCAAATGTAATGAACTTACCCATTTTTTTCGAATCTGCGGTTAAAGAATTTTCTTGCGCCATGTTATCCTCGAATTTTCTGTAATAAGACTGCCCACGCTTTAGAAATCGCCGACTTTGCTTTGATCTCATCAGTTGCCAATAAAGCGACTTTACGGTCTGCACGGCCAGGCACGCTTACTATCATGTCCGCAATATGGTCACCAATATTTATAGGCGCGCTGACAGGTTTATACACCATAACTGAAGATATTTTTGAACGGTCGCCACGGTAAATTCCTGCTTTTACAGTCTCGTCTATACTAACCCCGACTTTATCTGCTTTACCCATATAAACGTCAACGCTGCCAATACTGTCACCTTTATCATAAAGTTTATAGACTTTGAACTGATCAAAGGCGGCACTCATGAGACGCAAACTGACTTCAGCGCGGTCAGATTTGCTACCAAGGCCGTTTATAACCACTATTCGCCTATCTTCGCCGCGAACCGCTGAACCGACAAGACCATAACCTGATATTTCAGTACTTCCCGTTTTCATACCATCTGCGCCAGTAAACTTACCCAGCAAAGGATTTCTGTTGCCTTGTCTGATACCATTCCATGTGAAAGATTTTTCTCCGTAAATGGAGTAGTACTCAGGGTAAGTCTTGATTGAATGTGTCGCGAGTTTACCAAGATCTAGGGCGCTAATCTTATGTTCAGGATGCGGCCAGCCTGTCGCATTTCTAAAAGTCGCAGAATTTAGTCCTAACTCATGAGCTCTTGCCGTCATTTGATCCGCAAAGGCAGTCTCAGAGCCAGAGATTCCTTCAGCCATTGTAATACACGCATCATTTCCAGATTGAATTATAATTCCGCGTAAAAGGTCTTCTACGCGGACGGATGATTTCACGTCTAAGAACATCGTTGAGGACCCAGACTTAGCGCCGCCGCGTCTCCAGGCCTCTTCGCTAACAGTAAATTCAGTATCAGGGGTAAGAGAGCCGTTTTTCAAAGCTTCAAACACCATATCAGCTGTCATGATTTTTGTCATTGATGCGGGGGCCATTGGTATGCGTGCGCCTTTTTCGAAAAGCACTTCGCCGGTTTCGAAATCCATGATGACGGCATGAGGGGCCTTAGTTTTAAATCCGCTGTTTTGGCCATAAGCGGGGGCTGCTAAGGGGAGCCCAATTGCAAGGCAAAGAAAACTTAGGACGGAACGATACACATAAACCTCGACATAGAATCAAAACAGACACCCAAAGGTGCCTATCTTAAATGCCTTAGCTTTGTGGCAGGAACAAGCCCGCGTGCAAAGAATTACTTATTTAGGTCTTACAACACCACGAATTAAGCGCGGCTCCGTATTATAACTTGAGTGCTTAGCAACATGAATTGGCCCTTTAATCGTTAAAGTTACTTGACCTTCGTCATTTCCACCCTCTGGTGCTATCGCTTGAGGAGCGTTTGGCGCGATTGGAGCAGGAATTGGCGAAGATGCGCGCGGGGCTTCATATTCTGGAACGTAAGGCAAAGGTGCTTGAGCTTCATAAGACGGTTGCTCATATGTTGGTTGTTGACGTAGCGGTTGATATTCTGGCTGTGGAACAGAGCGCGGCGCTTCAACAACTTGCGGCACTTGCTGAGGTTGAGGCACATATTGAGGCTGAGGCGCAGCAACGCCGCGTTTTGCTGCCATAGGGTCTGCAGGGCCAGCATATTGAACGCGAACTTTCCCGAGGCCTTGACCTTGAGTACCTAGAGCCGTCGCAGCTGCTTCTGATAGATCGATGATACGCTCACCAATAAACGGGCCGCGATCATTTAAACGAACCAGAATCGATTTCCCGTTTTCAAGATTCGTAACGTAAAGCATACTATTGAGAGGTAATGTTTTATGCGCTGCCGTTATGTCATTCTTGTTATAAAGTTCACCCGTTGCAGTTGGCTTTCCATGAAATTTATCACCATACCAAGAGGCAATACCTGTCACATCATAATTTGGTTCATGTTGCGGTGTGTAAGACTTACCCATAATCGTGTAGGTTTTGCCAACTCTTTGATGCTTGTAAAGATCGCGGTCAACGTTGGACTGATTAAAGGTAGAACGGCTTGGTTGTGATATTTGAGGTCGTTCCACATGGCGTGGCGCTGCAACTGGCGGCACAACAACTTGCGGCGAGATTTGACTCGTAGAGCTGTAAGGAGAAGGTCTTGTCTGTCTCGGCATTGTTACCGAAGCGTATTGAGCAGCGCCCTTCCCCACTTTATACGTGATAGGCGCATTCTGAGCAACTTTAATGGTCTTGGTTGATGAACAAGCGGAGTTCCCCAACGCCATGACTCCAGCGCTAAGTGCTAAAACTACTTGTTTGTACCCTGGCCTATTAAAGACTGACATATTACTCACCTTATTCTCAAGCCCGCATTAACGGACTGCCCCACCTACTCTTCGAAGTTATGCGCCTCTAACGGGCACTATTTCTTCATTGGGTGTTAAGCTAAACGAACACCTTTAAATCCAAGTTAGGCAACAGCCTTAATGTGTAGTTTTTTTACAAGGTTTACGAGCAGTTAACGCAGTATGGAATTTTATAGCCAATAGAGGCATAAAAGATGTTGAACAGCTGCCCAAAACCGACTAGAGCCACTTTCGCTGACCAAGCAACCTTGCATACGGGCGGGTGGCAGAGTGGTTGAATGCACCAGTCTTGAAAACTGGCATAGGTGAAAGTCTATCGGGGGTTCAAATCCCTCCCCGCCCGCCACTAATTTAGCTAACTCTTACAAACTAGCTCTAACCTCTCATAACGAGCATTTTATGCGCAAATCAGTTGAATCAGCAATCACTTGCGCGGTTCCTCAAGAAGCCAGTAAAGTACATTATCTTTAAATATTGAACCGCTTGTTATGGTCCGATGTTTTCCAGGTATAAACATCGTTGACGTCCAATCGAGGGGTGAGACAAGCCTTGGCTCCCATGTTTGCCCAAGACGTTCATCAAGCAATGCACTACTCCGAGTCACAGTTTCGTCACCCAAACCATATTTTAATATTGAAAATTCTCCGGTTGCTTTGTTAGCTGATGCCACTTGGGGAGTTTTTCGGTTGTCGCCTGCAACTAAAAACATCTCAAGCCCGCTGGGGGTAGTTGCTGGCACGTCCATGGCTGTGTGAAAGAGTTTAGCGCGCTTTAATGCGGCACTCTGATATTTACGAGCAATGTCTCTACGTTCAGAAACTGATGATACATCTGGAAGGAGTTGCGCTAAAACTTTATCTGTTTTTTCACCCTCACCGCTTAAGCCCCATTTAAGTTCTTGCCAGAGTTTTGGGTCTAAAAGGTCTTCTACAGGCGCATTTATATTATCGTTCCAAACCAATGCACCATGCCGTGATCTTGGTAAAATCTGGTATACTGAAGGGAAGCTGCCAATCAAAGCCTCATGGTAAAAAGGTAAGATCGGCCTACCTGTATTAAAGCCATTAATGAGTTGATCCATGGCCTCTAATGATCCCGCATTTGGCGGAGCAACAAGAATTAATCTTTCTACGTCATCTGCTCCGCTCCAAGGCACCTCCCCAGGAGGAATAATATCCAAATCAGTTGCACCATACCGGGCAAAGTAACGCGAAAGAATGCCCCCCATAGAGTGGGCCACAATATCAAACTTAACTTCAGCATTTTCTATGCCGTAATACTCTTTATATTTCGCTTGAACATCTTTGCGCTTTTCATCAATGAACGATTTCAGATGCGCCGCATTAGACGGGATGTCTTGTCTCCAGTCATAGTCAAATTGGAAACATGTGAAATGATCGGTTCCGTAATCAATCTCGCCTAAGCCCAGAGATTCATCGCGATAACCACCTGCGCCTAAGGTGCTCAATATACCTGCATAAGCTTGTATAGAGATCGGAATGCCTGCTAATTTCAATTCCAAACTTTCAAGAACGCCATCTGATTTTACGCTTGTTTCGATGTGGTGATTATGGTTCTGACTTTGCTCTATGTCTGAAGAGAGAGGTAAGGCTATAAGCCGTGCTCCCTCATCAGAGCCTGGGTTTGCATAATTTTTACGAAAGGCGCCCCAAACCGTCACGCCCGAACTCTCGTCAATCAGACGGCTTCCTAAAACGCCAGGAATAACTATTACGGGATTGCGGTCAGGCAGATGATACTGCGCACTCCTATCATAGATGCGCTTCAGATTTTGAGGGTCTTCATTCGCAGTCGCACATGCAGTCAACAGAATTACCGGGATTAAACATGTAAGTAAAAACATCCGTTTGGAATTGTAATTGGACATGATAACTCTCCTGTCAGGAGCTTTATGAACTTCATGCAGGTTGTGCAAATCACATAAAACTCGCGAGTAATCACATTTTAGTATTCTTAATATTCGCTATAGCACCAAACTATCAAAGCTTAGAGGCTATATCTCTTAGAGCTTTCTTTTGAATTTTCCCCGTGGCTGTTTTTGGAAGCTCTCCAAAGATAACTTTTTTTGGTCGTTTAAAGCGCGCCATATTATTTTCGCAAAATTCAATTAACTCGGCTTCAGTCGCGTCGCTTTTTAGTTCGACGAAGGCGCAAGGCACCTCGCCCCATTTATCATCAGGCATGGCCACAACAGCGGCAATATCTACGGCAGGATGTTTATAGAGCGCTGTTTCAACTTCGACGGATGAAATGTTCTCGCCGCCCGAAATAATGATGTCTTTGGCGCGGTCCTTGAGTTGAATATAACCATCAGGATATATAACACCAAGATCACCGCTCACGAACCAATCTCCGGGAAAGGCCGTTTGCGTCGCAGCATCATCCTTGAGATAGCCCTTCATAACCGTATTACCGCGAATAACGATTTCACCCATTGTTGCGCCGTCATGTGGAACGGGCTTGCCGTTAGCATCAATAATATCGACATAGTCCGTCATCGCAAAACGTACGCCTTGGCGGGCTTTAAGTGCCGCTTGTTCAGAGATGTTTTTTTCGGGCCAATCATCCTGCGGAGCAGATTGCAGAATATGGCCATAGGTTTCTGTCAGGCCGTAAACATGCATAACTTCAAAATTAAACTGCGCCATCGCTTCGAGGACAGTTGCGGGCGGCGGGGCCCCTGCTGTCATGACTTGGATAGTTCGAGTGAAAGTTTTTTGCTCTGCTTTTGGCGCGCTCGCTAACATGTTGAGAACAACAGGCGCGCCGCCAAAATGCGTGATGTCATGTTCTTCTATAAGGTCAAAAACAGCCTTAGGCGAAAACGCACGTATGCATACAATCGTCGCTGCCATTAATGTCATCGTCCACGCATGTCCCCAGCCATTACAATGAAACATCGGCACCGTGTAGAGATAGCGTGGATGAGGCTGTAGGCCCCAACTCGGCACGGTCCCCATAGACATCAAATATGAGCCTCGGTGGTGATAGACAACGCCCTTGGGCCGGCCAGTCGTCCCAGAGGTATAGTTTAGGGATAGCGCCTGCCATTCATCCAAAAGCGGTTCGCCTTTATAGTCAGGGCTGCCTTCATGTATAAGATCTTCGTAAAACTTGAAATCACCTTCAGGAAGGTCGGGCTTAGAGGCCGCTGTGGGGTCATCAACGATAATAATTTCTGGACGAATTTTGCATTGCGATAAAGCATCCTTGAGCACAGGCCATAATTCACGGTCCACAATAAACAGCTTAGATTCGCCGTGATCTATAATATAAGCGACAGTTGCCGCGTCCAAACGCGTGTTAATTGTATTTAAAACAGCGCCCGCGAGAGGAATTGCAAAATGGCATTCAAACATTTCAGGCGTGTTGAATGTGAGCAGGGAGACAGTGTCGTTTTTACCTATGCCGCGCGCATTAAGTGCGCTTGCGGCGCTACGGCATCTCGCCCTCACCTCACGCCACGTATAACGGCGTTTATTATAGATTAAAGCTTCACGGTCGGGGTATATATCGGCGGTGCGGTTCAAAAAAGACACAGGCGAGAGCGGAACGTAATTCGCGCCGTTTTGTTTTAACTCATCATAATCTTGCGGCATTAGTTCCTCACCGCTTTTCCGTTATCCAATAGACCACGGATACGCTCTTGCGTTTGCGGCGTTTTCACGAGACGTAAAAAAGCGCGGCGTTCTGCATTATAGAGGTCTTGTTCCGACCACATCGTACCAGCGTCAATATCTCCGCCTGTTACGATTTCAGCGAGTTGCGCTGAGACAAAAACATCGTGTTTATAAAGCTTACCTTTGGTGTGCATATCTTCGGCCCACGCTACCATTTTTTTAAACTCACCACGACCTGCCATGGCGATAGGGGCGCGTTCAAAAGCTTGCTGTTCGGAGCCGTCTTTTATGCCGGCCAGCGCCTCAGAGAAAAGACGGTCACGGTTATTCACAAAACGGTCATTCTGACGGAGCATCGCAAGTTCGCGCGCAAGGATAGGCGAGCTTGCCGTTTTACCAAACCCTAGAGAATAAAATGCTTCCCATGCCGCTGCGGTTACATCACCATCTTTTTTCTCAATCCACCGGTAGAGTGTTTCCTTACAGCCGCCGCCAGCTGGAATAACACCAACGCCAGACTCGACTAACCCCATATTGGAATTTGCGTGACAGATGACTTGCTTGGCATGGAGGACAACTTCAAAACCGCCGCCTAGAGACAAGCCAACGGGCGCGACAACAACAGGAAAACTAGCCACAGCCATTTTATGAACAGTCTGCTGAAAATGATTTAAAAACTTATCAAGTCCGTCCCAGTCCTCAGTCTCGAAGAAGGCGCGCACAGCATTGAGATTCACACCACAAGAAAAATGTTGTGCATCATTATGGACAATAAGGCCTCGCATTTTATTCACCGTCACAGCGTCCAAAGCTTCATCAAGAATTTGCATGGATTTTTCGCCTAATGCGTTGGCTTTTGAGTGAAACTCAACAATAGCTGTTCCGTCAACATCATACCAACTTGCTTCAGCATTTGAGTTTATGGATGATAAAGTTTTGCGTTTATCGTTAAACCGCAACGTCCCCTCAGGGCGCTGGACATCCTGCCATCCCCCATTAAAAATACGAACTTTTAAACCATCATAAAACGTAGAGCCTGCGGCCTGTTTCAAATACTCTGGCACAACACGCTGCTCGGATTCCAAACGTTCAATCAGATAATCAGCGCCAATTTCATCAATGAGCTCAAACGGTCCTTTAATCCAATTATACCCCATCTTCATAGCGTCATCTACGCCGACAGGATTATCTCCGACTTCAGGCACAAGTGAGGCGGCATAGGACAGTACATTAGACATAACCGCCCATGCATAACGGCCATATTTACTATCGTCTTTCAGGACATGGATAATACCTTCTTTTTCGGCCCTTTGAGCGACTGCGATAGATAAGTTTTCAACGGGCGCATATTCACCTGTCTCTAAACTTATGACCTGTTTAACGCCGTCTTTGATAGTGTAAAAACCTGCGCCCGTTTTACGTCCACGTTGTCCATTTGCGATCATGTTTTCCATCAAGGACAGTTTCGCGCCGACATCGTGAAAAGAGTCACCTTCTGGCAATATAGACACAAGGCTGCTGGCAACATCACTCATCAGGTCAATGCCAATTAAGTCATAAAGACCGAAGACGCCCGTTTTAGGAATACCCATAGGCCGTCCAAATATGGCGTCCGCTTCTTGTGGGGTAATCCCCATATTATTGGCTGTATGCAGCGCGGCTTGAATGGCATAACAACCAACGCGGTTGCCAAGGAATCCCGGCGTATCAAGACAAGGCACAACGCCTTTGCCGAGTCTCTCATCACAGAACAAATGTAGCTCTGACATAACCGCAGAATCAGTCTCTTCACCCGCAACGAGCTCAAGCAAAGGCATAAAGCGTACAGGGTTAAAAAAATGCGTAATAGCAAAACGTTTTTTGAACGCAATCGGCATATCCTCAACAAGGAGCTTAATTGGAATCGTTGACGTGTTAGACGAGATAATTGCACTATCCTTACAAACCGCCTCAAGCTTCTTATAAAGGTCTTTTTTTAGGTCAAGACGCTCCAGAACAGCTTCTGCGACCCAGTCACATTCTGCGAGTTTATCAAAATCATCACGAATGTTACCAACACTGATACGCGCGGCCACATCAGGACTTAGAATGCCCAGGTCAACAGGGTTAGAAATACGGTCCAGTCCTTTTTGAGCTAGCGCGTTTACATTTGCGCCCTCGCTGGGCAAATCAAGTAAGAGGACATCACATCCCGCATTGGCGGCTTGGCCGGCAATTCCTGCGCCCATAGTCCCCGCCCCTATAACGGCGACTTTTTGAATGCTCATGCTGCATCTCTCTTATTTTGAATGGATTGAATAAACCCGCGAAGGGCTATTAATGTCTGTTTAGGTGCTTCGAGCGGCAACATATGGCCTGCGCCCTCAATGATATTAGGCTTAATTTCCATCGCCGCAGCGAGCGCTTTACCTGCTTTTAAAGGCGTCATTTTATCATCGGCGGCCAAGATACAATGAAGCGGTACATTAAGCGTTTTAACGACGTCCATGCCGCTGGCATAATCGGCGCAAGCTTGAAGGTCTGCTGCTAAAGGGTTGCGACTCATTATGGCGCGGGAAATAGCAATAGGTTGCATGCCGGGTACAGAACTTGCGCCCATATGGGCATTGGGGCCAAACCCCCAATTGCACATCATATGCGCAGCTTTAGCAGAACTATCCTTCGCCGTATCAATCAACGCTTGATTCACGGGAATAGCCGCCGCTGTACCAATCGCCGTTAAAGATAAAATTTTATTTTGATGTGTTTTAGCAAAGGCGAGCGCGCTTAAAAAACCTTGGCTATGACCAACGATATGCGCGGCGCTGACGCCTGCTTTTTCAAAAAAATCTGCCAACCATGGTCCGCTCTCTTCAATACGTTTAAAGGCGGTGCCGCCAGAGAGACTATGCCCCGGAAGATCAGGAGCTAAGACGCTATAACCGTGATAGGCAAACCAACGTGTTTGTAGAGCCCATGTACGGTGATCTCCGCCGCTACCATGAAGGAATACAACAGTCGGAAGTTTAGGGTCGAAATCTTTACCACCCGTAGCGACATAGATGGGCGCATCATTGATTATAAGTTCCATTACCGCGACGCCCTCAAAGCGGCCTTTAAGCCTTTGGCGAAATCCGCCTTAATGTCTTTAATGTCTTCGAGACCAACTGAGACACGTATGAGGTCTTCAGATATACCTGAGGCCTCCATTGCCTCTTTTGTGAGGCGCGAGTGCGTTGTACTGCCCGGATGAAGGACAAGTGTACGGCTATCCCCAACATTAGCCAAATGCGTAGCCAGAGTAACGTTATTAATAAAGGCCGCCCCGCCTTTTCGCCCGCCTGTGACCCCAAAGCAAAGCATAGAGCCTGCGCCTTTTGGGAACATCTTCTCTACGTGAGGTTCACCGTCTATCTCAGGGTGCTTTACCCATGTCACGCCGTCTTGTTCTGATAACCAATCTCGAAGCTCTGCCGCGTTAGCAACATGTTGTTTCATACGCAGGTTAAGCGTTTCAACACCCTGCAAAATCAAAAATGCATTATGCGGAGAGAGCGCTGCGCCAAGGTCGCGCATAGCTTCACTTCTAATTTTCATAACAAAAGCCGTTGGCCCAAATTCTTCCCAAAATTTCATACCGTGAAACGGCGCATAAGGTTCGGTCATTTCGGGATGGCGCGAGCTTCCATCTTCATTCTTAAAGCCCCAGTCAAAATTACCACCGTCAATAATACAGCCGCCGATAGCTGCGCCGTGACCGCCAATCCACTTAGTAATGGAATGGACAACAATATTTGCGCCGTGCTCAATCGGACGGTTCAAAGCAGGTGTTGCAAAAGTTGCATCAATCACCACAGGAACCCCAAGTGCATTCGCCGTTTTTGAAATTTCAGGCAAATTGGACACCTGCATCCCAGGATTAGAAATCGATTCGCAAAAGACAAGCTTTGTATTGGGCTGAATAGCCGCTTTCAGCGCCCTATTATCATTGATGTTGATGAAATCACAGGTAATCCCAAAACGCTTGAGTGTATAACGTAGCGTCGTCGCCGTTGAACCGTAAATTTGTTCACTTGAAACAATATGGTCTCCAGCTGAGCAAAGCGTGATAAAAGTCGCAAATAAAGCCGACATACCTGAGGCCGTACAAATAGCGCCTGTTCCCCCTTCTAGAGCGGCTAAGCGTTGCTCCAAGACTGCAACAGTCGGATTCGAAATACGTGAGTAAATATGTCCGCCCTGCTCGACATTAAACAGACTTGAAGCCCCCTGTACACTTTCAAACGCATAAGATGTTGTCTGATAAATCGGAACGGCCCGAGAGCCATGATCACTTTCAGGCGTATAACCTGTATGCAAAGCGATTGTGGCGGGTTTCAAATAAGAAGAATTGGTCATAATCAACTAGTAAAGGCTATTCTAACGCTTGCCAATATCGCTGTGACTTATTTAAGAGGCTTAATAAGTCTTATTAGAGTATAACCATATTGTCGGAAGCTCGATAATTGTTAAAGTCACTCTATGAGTTATTCTGCATTTCGCATATTTAAAGAGGCCATTACGGGCCATAAAGGCTGGAAACCAGTCTGGCGAAAGCCAGAACCACAGC
The DNA here is from genome assembly GCA_023300105.1 of Hellea sp. Lineage (GTDB taxonomy): Bacteria > Pseudomonadota > Alphaproteobacteria > Caulobacterales > Maricaulaceae > Hellea. The sequence continues at coordinate 6,671 of JALZWM010000025.1, read as the reverse complement.
TAAATTATGATATTATCATCGTTGGCGGCGGCGGACATGGCTTAGCTACAGCACATTACCTTGCCTCAAAGTTTGACAAGAAGCGTATCGCTGTCCTTGAAAAAGGGTGGATTGGCGGCGGCAATGTCGGACGCAACACAACAATCATTCGTTCGAACTACCTGCTCAATGACAATGAAGGTTTTTACGAGTTTTCACTCAAGCTCTGGGAAGGGCTAGAGCAAGACGTCAATTACAATGCTATGGTCAGTCAACGGGGCGTTTTAAACCTCTATCACTCGGATCCCCAACGCGATGCTTATGTACGCCGCGGCAATGCCATGATTTTAAATGGTGCTGATGCGAAGCTTTTAAAGGCTGATGCCGTGCGCAGCCTATATCCATTTTTGAATTTTGATGACGCCCGCTTTCCAATCATGGGCGGGTTGTTACAGCCGCGCGGTGGTACTGTACGTCATGACGCTGTGGCATGGGGGTATGCACATGCCGCTGATAAACGCGGCGTTGATATTATTGAAAATTGTGAAGTTACAGGTTTTGACATTCAAAATGGATGTTGTGTTGGCGTGGAAACGTCTCGGGGTTATATTGGTGCCAGCAAAATCGGCGTTGCCGTTGCAGGTAATTCTAGCCGTGTTATGGCTATGGCAGGTATACGCCTTCCCATCGAGAGCCATGTTTTACAAGCTTTTGTAAGTGAGGGTTTAAAACCGCTTCTGGACGGGGTTATCACATACGGTGCAGGGCATTTTTATGTCAGTCAATCGGATAAAGGCGGGCTTGTCTTTGGCGGAGATATTGACGGTTATAATACCTATGCGCAGCGTGGGAACTTACCCGTCGTTGAGGATGTGTGTGAGGGCGGCATGAGTTTAATGCCTATGATTGGCAAAGCCCGAATTTTACGCATGTGGGGCGGGAATGTAGATATGTCGATGGACGGCTCTCCTATCATAGACAAAACCGATATAAAGGGTCTCTATTTTAATGGCGGCTGGTGCTATGGCGGTTTCAAAGCTACGCCAGCTAGCGGGTATTCTTTCGCCCATTTGCTCGCAACAGATACGCCGCATGATACCGCTAAAGCGTATCGTATGGATAGGTTTACGCGCGGACTAATGATCGATGAAAAAGGTATGGGCGCACAGCCCAATTTGCATTAATGATTATCAACCACCCGACTTTAGGCCCTCGCGATAGCGCAGAGTTCACCTATCTTGGTGATGCGGCTTTGTTACGACGTCCAAATCCAAAATCGGAAACAGCTCTTGATGACTTTTACAGTTATCAATATTTGCGTGATAACCCCGCAGGCGAGCACAGAGAGCTTTGGTATCATGAACAAGGTGACCGCTCATGGCTCGTCGTAACGCGTAATACAGTGACGCATGATATTACAAAGGTTGAATTTGCCCGCGATGTAAAACAAGCCATGATTGAAAAGGCTATAATTAAGCGGGCTAAGTCATGATCCTCGTCGACCTCAACAAACCTCTTAATTTTGTATTTGATGGAAAACTTTATCAAGGTTTTGAAGGTGATACCCTCGCCTCTGCGCTCCTGCGGGCGGGTGTAAAAGTCGTTGGGAGAAGTTTCAAATACCATCGCCCGCGCGGCATCATGGGCGCAGCGCACGAGGAAACCAATGCGCTGGTTGAAATACATAACGATGGTGTTTGTGAACCCAACAGACGCGCGACAACAATCAAACTCTTTGAGGGTTTAACAGCAAAAAGCCAAAATCATCTTGGATCTGTTAATTTCGATATGTTGGCAATAAATGATATTTTGCATCCTTTTTTGGCGGCAGGCTTTTACTACAAAACATTTATGTGGCCGAAAGCGTTTTGGGAAAAGCTATATGAGCCTATCATTCGCCGCGCGGCGGGGCTTGGGTCTCTGTCTCACAAGGCTGATCCTGATACTTATGATAAAGGCTTTCTGCATTGCGATATATTGGTTATCGGCGGCGGCCCCGCGGGTTTATTAACCGCCTTAAACTTAGGTCGAGCTGGAAAGCGTGTTATTCTCGCAGATGAAGATTTCGTCATGGGCGGGCGACTCCTATCGGAAACCTATGAAATAAACTCAGCTAGCAGCGTTAATTGGGCAGCTCAAACGGTGGCTGAATTGAAAACACTCCCCAATGTGAGGCTTATGCCTCGTACATCGATTTACGGTGTCTACGATCATGGTGTTTATGGCGGTTTAGAAACTAAAACAGATAAAATTAGTGAACGCGGTCCACGCCAAATTCTTTGGCGGGTTTATGCAAAGCACGCCGTTCTCGCGGCAGGCGCGACCGAGAGGCCTATAGCTTTTGCAAATAATGACAGGCCAGGCGTTATGCTTGCGAGCGCCATACGGACATATAAAAATCGTTTCGGCATTGATTTGCAAAATACAGCGCTTTTGACCAATAATGATAACGGCCTCATGACTAATGCGGAACACATAATTGATACGCGTAATAACCAATACATTGTTGATGTTACGGGGCGCAAAGGTGTTCGAACTGTGAAGTTAAATAACGGAGAGACACTTAAAGCAAAACACATTGCAGTCTCTGGCGGCTGGAATCCTAATGTACATTTAACGTGTCACAAACGTGGCCGTCCAATTTGGAATGAAGCCCTCGCTTGCTTTATGCCTGATACCCATACACTCCCACAGGACTTGAGTGTTATTGGAGCCGCTAATGGCGCATTCTCAACATATGGTGCATTTATAGAAGCTAATGCAGTTTCTGTAAAACTTGGCGCTAAAGCGGCCCATCTACCTATAGCTGAAGATGCCCCGATAAATATTACCCCTTTCTGGCACGTTAAAGGTAGAAAACGGGCTTGGGTTGATTTCCAAAATGATGTCACTGCCAAAGATATCATACTCGCACATCAAGAAGGGTTTTCATCTGTAGAGCATGTGAAACGCTATACCACGCTGGGTATGGCCACAGACCAAGGCAAAACCTCAAACGTTGTTGGCCTTGCTGTTTTAGCCGAGGCCACAGAGCAAACTATACCTCAAACGGGCACGACCATTTTTCGTCCGCCTTACACACCTGTGCCAATTGGAGCTTTCGCAGGTGCGCACACAGGACAGCATTTTCATCCTACCCGCCTCACGCCGTCACATAAATACGCCTCCGAGACTGGCGCAGTATTTGTAGAAACAGGCAATTGGAAACGCGCTCAATGGTTTGCCCGTGCGGGTGAGAAAGGCTGGCGAGATAGTGTCGACCGCGAAGTTCTTATGACGCGTAGCTCTGTTGGAATTTGCGATGTTACAACCTTAGGAAAAATTGATGTTCAAGGTCGCGACGCGGGAAAGTTCCTTAACAAAGTCTACGTCAATACGTTCTCGACACTGAAGGTCGGAAAATGTCGCTACGGATTGATGCTACGCGAAGACGGCATTGCTATGGATGATGGCACGACGGCGCGCTTGTCTGATACGCATTTTGTCCTGACGACGACTACAGCTAAAGCGGGACCCGTTTTTCGTCACCTCGAATATGTACGGCAATGCCTCTATCCGAATATGGACGTGCATTTGATTTCGACAACGGATCAATGGGCGCAGTTTTCTGTGGCAGGACCTAATGCGCGCAAGCTTTTACAAAAAGTTGTCGATTCTGAATTCGATATAACCAACGAAGCTTTTCCCTATATGGCGTGCACAGAGATGACTGTTTGTAATGGAACGCGTGCCAGGTTATTTCGTCTTTCATTCTCAGGTGAACTCGCGTTCGAAATTTCAGTTCCTGCCCGTTACGGAGATGCCCTTGTTCGTGAGTTAATGGCACAAGGCGAAGAGTTTGACGCTATTATGTACGGCACTGAGGCACTTGGCGTTATGAGAATTGAAAAAGGCCATGCCGCGGGCAATGAATTAAACGGTACGACAACAGCGGCCGCGCTTGGGTTAGGCGGATTTGTGTCCAAGAAGAAGGATTGCATTGGGAAAGTGTTATCTACACGCGAGGCATTAACAGGAGAAAATACGCTAAGAATGGTTGGAGTAATACCCGTCAATCAAGGCGACGCACTGACAAACGGCGCGCATTTTATATCTCAAGGTGACGCCGAAACAGCGCCTAATGATCAAGGCTATATGAGCTCTGTTGCCTGGTCACCTACATTGAAGAGTTATATAGGATTAGGCTTTTTAAAGAATGGAAAAGCCCGCGAAGGCGAAGTCATCAAGGCCGTAGATTTTGTCAGAAGTAATCATGTCGATGTTAAAGTCGTGAGCGCTCATTTCGTTGACCCTAAAGGAGAGCGGCTCCGTGTCTAAACTTACTCCCACATTATCCCTTGGTGGTTATACCCGCGAATGGGATACTCTTGTTCTCAAAGAATATTATGTAGGTGAAATGATATCACTCGCAGTCAGCCATGGAAACACGGACGCGTTTTCCGAAACATTCGAAACAACCTTTGGTAAAGCCCCGCCCAAAGCGTCAAAGCTTGTTACCCTTAAAGATGGCTTCGCCATGTTATCTGGTGCAGACCAATACTTAATCCTGCTAAACGGTGAGAATATCAATGTTGACCAAGAGCTTACGAAGCTATTTTCTGATACGGCCTATGCAACATTGCAAACTGATGGATGGGCCTCTCTTAAGCTTACTGGCCCTCAAGTATATGATGTACTAGAGCGCTTTATCGCGCTTGATCTGCGTAATGCGTCTACACACTATGCAGCCCGAACAATGGCCCATCATATGGCCGTTATTGTTATGAAATTCAGTGAAACTGAATTTCAGCTTTTGACCCCGCGCAGTTCAGCGCTCTCCTTTTTAGAGGCGCTGAGCCACACGATAGATAATGTAATGGGCAGTCCTTCTTAGCTAATATTACTATCTGGGAAACTGGCTTTGCGATCATCCATATATTTAATCAGGCGCGCATCAATATCAGCGTCCAGTTCTGGTAACGTATATTCATTGAGCATGGTTTTATAAACTTGCTCAGCACGGTCTTCTGCCGAAGTTGAGCCATCTTCAACCCATTGCTCAAAGCTATTATTATCCGAGACATTTGATTGATAAAATGCAGTCTTGAAATTCTTTTGCGTATGCTCACACCCTAAGAAATGAGACCCAGGTCCGACTTCTGCAATGGCATCTAGGGCTTGCCCATTAGTGCTCATATCAACGCCTTTCGCGAAGACTGCCATCATACCAGCTTGATCGGCATCCATAATAAATTTCTCATAGCCCATAGCTAAACCGCCTTCGAGCCACCCAGCTGTATGGAGCATAAAGTTTACCCCTGCCATCAAACCTGTTTGCAGTGAATTCGCGGATTCATAACCCGCCTGCGCATCAGGAACTTTGGAGGCGTTAAACCCACCCGCAGACCTGAATGGTACGCCGAGACGACGTGCCAAAGCTGCACTTGTGTTGATGATGAGCGATGCTTCAGGCGTTCCGAAAGTCGGCGCACCAGTCTGCATAGACATAGACGTAACAAAGTTTCCGTAAATAACAGGCGCTCCAGGACGCACAAGCTGTGTAAGGGCCATACCCGCCAAACCTTCGGCGAGGCTTTGCGCGGCAACGCCAGCGGCTGTCACCGGCGACATAGCGCCCGATACGACAAAGGGACTTGGCATCGCGCATTGCCCTGCTCTAGCGTAATTTTTCAAAGCGCCAAGCATGACGCGGTCCCATGTTAAAGGTGAGTTCGCGTTGATAAGATTGACTAAAACACAATTCTCATCAACGAAATCATCGCCAAAAACGATCTTGGCCATGTCTATCGTATCAAGCGCACGTTCGGGCTGGGTTACAGACCCCATGAAGGCTTTATCAGAGTATTTGATATGGCTGTAATTCATATCGAAGTGACGTTTATTGACTGGCAAATCTACGGGCTCACAAACCGTTCCGCCGCTGTGGTGCAAGTTTGGAGACATATAAGCGAGTTTCACAAAGTTACGAAAATCTTCGATATTTGCGTAGCGGCGACCTTCTTCTTTGGAATAAACAAAGGGAGGGCCATACGCAGGGACGAGCACCGTATTATTACCGCCAATTTGAACATTATTTTCAGGATTGCGAGCGTATTGCGTAAACTCTTTTGGGGCTGTGGCTTGAACAATCTCTCGACACATGCCGCGCGGAAAACGCACACGTTCACCATCAGCTTTCGCGCCAGCTTTTACGAAGTAATCAATCGACTCTTGATCCTCTTGAATATTCAGACCAACCTCTTCGAGAATGGTATCCGCGTTATATTCAAGTTGGGCTAAATCAGCATCACCGAGAACAGAATAGGTTGGGATATTGCGTTTAATATACGGTTCTCGCATTGGCATGTCGACTGCTCTTGCAGCCGCACGGCCTGCGCGGCCGCCTGTACGTGCTCGTCTTGCCATAATTTTCTCCTACGATACGCGGCGTCAATCAACGCCGTTGTGTTCTTACTATTCAAGCCGCTTTCTTAACGCGTCCCTTGTGGTGGATTTGCCTTATATTGCGGTAGGCCGTCTGTTATCTCGTAATACTCTGCTTTTTCAGCAACGTAAATATGACCCTTAACGTCAAGCCCAGCCGTGTCATCCAAATTACCGACAAGAACACTTATTGTGTCAAAACCAACAGAGTCCCAGAACAGATAACTACCACAGGCTTTGCAATGACCTGACTTTGATTTCTCAGAAAT
>JALZWM010000024.1 GCA_023300105.1 Hellea sp. | reverse complement strand
TAACAGAGGGGTAAAAACCGAGTTTTTGGTAATCAGCCCCCTCGCGGAAACTATCACCCTCATCATAAAATCCTACGAGACGAACGCCTAAGTCATCATTCTCTCCAGCCTGAGTTTGAAAGTCACCTTCAATGCGATATTGATCCCAGCTACCAACGGTTCCCTTAACATAGCCACCTGTTTCAAAAGTGGGGCGTTTGGTAACAAGATTGACCGTACCACCCGGCTCACCGCGTCCGAAAAGGGCTGCGCGCGGGCCTTTTAAGATATCAACAGACTCGACACCAACAAGATCACGCGGCCCCCCAAATCCCCGTCCTGCGTTAAACCCATTGACCAGAAATCCACTGGGAAGGTTGATGTCGCCAGAAAAACCTCGAATAGAAAAGCTGTTCCATAATCCTCCAAAGTTATTCTGACGTGCAACTGATGCTGAAAGATCAAGCGCTTGATTGAGGTTTATTGCTCCCGCGATATTCAACAATTCGCTGTCAATTCTTTGATCAACTTGTGGGACTTCGAGCGGCGCGAAGTCACCTTGATAGGCTTGCCGTAAACCTGTCGCAACAATTTCATCATCGATTTGTGCATAGGCTGGCGTAGAAGTGGCAAGAAGGCATAGGCTTGTAGATGCCAAGCATAAGAGTGTAAGAGAACGCATAGGTTCCTCCTGAAAAAATAAATAGAATGGTATTGTCTCTGACAAAGTCAGAACGAAGAAAGCTTTAAAAGCTCAAATATCTGGTAATTATGGGCCTAGACAGGCGGAGCACGCGGTGCCGAAAACCGAAAACCGGGCGGTTCAGGCACGCTTACATTGTCACGGACGTGAAACACATCAGTCAGAAATGATAAATCAAAGTCTAACATATTTGGTATTACAAATGGAGCGGGAATGACATTAGGCTCTCGAATAGCTTGAACGATTATAAGTGTTGCAAAAGACTGCATCATCAATACCTTCACGCTAATATTGATGAGTGTACTGAAATGACTAAAAATCTAAAATTTAAAATGCTCACAGCGGCTATAGGTGAGTTAACATTATCACAACCTGCACGCCGCAATGCTTTAAATGCAGCTATGTGGGCGGAGCTTCCTAAGATACTAAAGAAAGCCGCGAATACGCAAGGTCTACAAGCCCTCATCGTGAAGGGAGACGGAGATCATTTTGCAAGCGGAGCCGATATATCCGAGTTTGAAACACTCTATGCAACGGTCCAAAGTTCAAAAAAAATTAGCAACGACATCGCGGCGGGATTTCAGTCTCTGGCTGAGTTTCCTTACCCTACAATAGCCATGATTCGTGGTGCATGTGTTGGTGGTGGCTGTGGATTGGCGCTTTGCTGTGATCTTCGATTTGCTGATTCAACATCAAAATTCGCAATTACCCCTGTTAAGCTAGGCCTTGTTTATCCCTTTTCAGATGTGCAGCGTCTCATTGAAACAGTTGGAATTCCAAATGCTAAGGATATTTTATTCTCGGCTCGGCTTATTTCTGCGAAGCGAGCGCGTAAAATGGGGCTCATTAATCAACTTTTCAAAGTCAATAACCTCGAAGAAAAAACAGTTGAATACGCGCAAGGACTTGCAGGACTCTCGCCTCAGTCTCTCAAGATAACAAAAAAAATGTTCGCGGCATATCAAGCAGGACAATCAAGTGAAACCCCGCAAAGCCAAAACTGGTTTTTAGAGGGGTTTACAAGTGTCGATTTTAAGGAAGGCTACAAAGCTTTTCTAGAAAAGCGAAAACCAAACTTCAAATAAGGCATCAATATTTTTATCGACTATTGACGTTCCTAAACTTTCTTTCCAAATGCGAGAACGCGCTGCGCTTTCTTGACAACGGGGGCTTCAATAAACTTCCCATCAAGTAATACAACATTGCCATCAGCCTCTTGATAAGCCGCTATTACGCGTTCAGCTTGTTCAATGTCTTCATTTGAGGGTGCCAAGGCCGTATGGATACGTTCAATTTGGGCAGGGTGAATTGCTGAACGCGCATGAATTCCAAGCGCTTTGGCTTTCCGCGTAGTGGCTTCGCAATCGTCTAAGTCACGAACATCAATGTGAGGAACATCGAAAAGCTGTACATTGTGACCCGCAGCTGCCGCTACAAGTCGGGAGCGTGCATAAAGATGTGTTTCCCAAGACAAATCACAATCGACATCTCCAGCATAATCTATGGCCCCGTACAGACCAAGCTTCACACGGGTATTAGAGAATATTTCTTCACAATTCAAAAGCCCCTGCGCACTTTCAATTATAGCTAGAAACGGTCCTAACTCATTTGGAAGATCGTCATCCAAATCATTCATTTGGGAGCGAGAGGCAACTTTAGGAATCATCAAAAATGGTAGCGTCAACCCGCTTTCCTTAAGGGCTAGAACATCTAATTTACCTTCAGCTGTATCAAGGCCATTAATCCGTAAAGACACATGTTTATGTTCAGTCTTTGCAAGCCAAGCTAATACATCTTTTCGAGCTTGAGTCTTATCTTTAGGCCCAACGGCATCTTCTAGGTCGATACAGACGAGATCAGCAGGAGTAGAACACGCCTTTTCAAAACGGTCAGGTCGATTTCCGGGTACGAAGAGTTGAGAACGAAAATGCATAGCGCTAGTTTATCCTGTGTTACAAAAAATGAATTGATAGTGGCATCAATCAACTTATTCATCACCATAATATTTAAAGACGTATTGTGAACTAGAAATTATGCTAACTAATTGGTGAGAAAATATAGAGTATTAAAAACGAGAAAATCTGGCAACACGCTTTCTCACGTGATAATTTAAGACTGAAAGTAAGTCTCTGTGTTGATTCTTGGAAAGGCCAAAATTGGAACAAAGTCCTGAGAACTATGAGGCCGATCCAATCATAGCGCATATTTTAGAGCAATTACGCTCTGGTGACCGCTCTCCCGTTCTAGTGACAGGAGAAGCAGGTACTGGCAAGTCTACCCTTGTAAACTACATAAAGAGACTTGACGACCTTGGGAATACGGTTGTCCTTGCACCTACGGGCGTCGCCGCCTTAAATGTTGGCGGGCAGACTATTCATTCATTTTTTCGCTTCCCTTTCCAAGTGATTGATGAGCACGCGTTAAGCGATCAACGTAAAAATAGACTTTGGAAAAAAGTCGAACTTATCGTCATTGATGAGATTTCAATGGTGCGGGCTGATATCTTAGACGGTATGGATATAGTCCTACGCGCGGCACAAGACCCAAGTCTGCCCTTTGGCGGCTGCCGCCTTCTCTTTGTCGGGGATTTTCATCAACTCCCACCTGTTATACCCAACCGCGAGAAAGCCGTGCTTAACCAATTGGGCTATACGGGGCCTTACGCCTATGACGCAAAAGTTTTAGAAAACTATCCGCCTGTTCACTTTGAACTGACGACAGTGTACCGGCAGAAAGACCCTGAATTTGTCCGAATATTATCGGATATAAGAGTATCGCGAAATGCAGAGGCCGCCGTTACCGAAATAAACGATATGTGTGTGAGACGGCATCGCGAAGGCCACATGCCGATAATGCTGACTGCGACAAACATTATCGCGGATAAATATAACAAACGCGGCCTCGACGGGTTAGATAATAAAATCACCGAGTATGATAGTGTTACGAAAGGTCAGTTTAAAGAAAACCGTGCCCCCGCCCCGCCCCTGTTAAAACTTAAAAAAGGCGCCCGGGTTATGGCCGTAAAAAATGATCCTCAAAAAAGGTGGGTCAATGGATCACTCGGGACCATTACAGATTTAAACAGTGAAGCGGTCTATGTGAAATTTGACAGCGGCGGCGCTGTTAGAAAAATAGAGCCCGCGAAATGGGAAGCGATAAGTTATAAGTGGAACGAGCTTGACCAAATGATGGAGGAGACCGCGACAGCGACCTTCCAACAAATTCCTCTAATTTTGGCTTGGGCTGTCACTATCCATAAAGCCCAGGGGTTGACCTTGGACGATGTAAGAGTTGACCTTGGCAATGGCGCTTTTGCTTCTGGACAAGCCTATGTTGCGTTGTCACGCGCGCGTACGCTTGCGGGACTATCTCTGACAGTACCTCTGCGCGTCCAAGATATACCGCCAAGAATGAGCTCTTCCGCTATTTCAAGATGGTAGCAGCGATTAAATTGCCTTTTTATAATAGCGTACAGCGGCATCATAATCGGGATAATCCTGATCTCCTATAGCGACATAGTCCATGGCCAAGTGAAAAGCATGAGACGTTGGATTGTTAGGCTTTGTGTTGACTTCACAAGCTATGTGAGAATAGCCAGATTGACGTGCAAAGGCTTCAACGTCTTGATATAATAACTTACCATATCCAAGGCCTTGCGCCGATGTATCCACAATAATGCGGTCTATATAGAAAAAATTAGACGCATGACGGTTCAACCATATCAGATTTTTATGATCAGGATAATCCGCGTCATGAGGATATCCAAACAACACAGCTTTAGCCTCATCAATTTGACGTTTATAAGTCGAGACAGAGAGAACCCACTCTAACTGCGCACGGTCAAGAGGTGCCAACCAATGCACAAATTCCTGATTGAACTTTAATATTTTATCATAATGAATTGATTTTATTGACTTAATCACAAGACTGAAACCGATAGATCATGCCGCATTATAAGATTTTTATATTTCATATTTATACTCATTTGTTCAAGACGTGGTGTTCAGGACTTGCTCTAACCTATTTCTGTCCTATTGTAGCTACTTATTTGAAAGCTAGTTCTATGAAATTCCTTACTGTTGTTGCTGTTGGAAGTGCTTTGATACTTTCCGCCTGTTCTCCGCAAAAAGTGCCTCAGTCTTCACTAGAATCTTCCATCAAACAAACACCTTCACAATCAAAAGGTATGGTTGCCACGGCGAACCCCCATGCAACACAGGCCGGTGTGGACGTGCTGAACGCTGGCGGTTCCGCTATAGATGCAGCAATTGCTGTTCAAGCTGTCTTGGGGTTAGTTGAACCTCAAAGCTCAGGACTTGGCGGTGGGGCTTTCATGCTCGTTTATGACCCTAAGACGGCTAAGGTATGGGATTATAACGGCCGCGAAACAGCACCCGCAAATATTACACCTGAGATATTTTTAGACCCAGAAACTAACGAACCTTTACGTTATTTTGATGGAATTGCATCGGGGCGTTCAACAGGTGTACCTGGCGCGGTTGCAATGCTGCATATGGCCCATCAAGATTACGGCAAGCTCACTTGGGGCAAGCAGTTTGCTAGCGCAATATTTCTTGCAGAAAACGGATTTAAAGTAAGCCCGCGAATGGCCAGTATAACAGCGCGCATGGGACGCTTCGTTCTAAATCGTGATACAGATGCGAAAGATTATTTTTTCTTAGAAGATGGCAAGACAACTCTCCCAGAAGGCTTTCTGCGCGACAACAAACCCTACGCAGAAACATTAAAGGCCATAGCCGCAAACCCTCGCGCCCTTTTAGAAGGACCAATAGCAGAAGCCATTGTTGCCAAGACACGTGAAGAGCCCCTGCCCGGTACGCTTAGCCTAGCAGACATGTCAGCGTATGAGCCGATTAAATCCGAAGCCTTATGTTCAACTTACCGCGCTCATATTGTTTGTGGTCCCCAGCCACCCGCAAGCGGGGGCGTTGCCGTTCAAGCTATACTCGGCATATTAGAAAATTTCGATATGGCTAAATTTGACGATGACCAAGGCGTTTGGCATAAATTCGCGGAAGCTAGTTTTTTGGCCTATGCAGATAGAGATAAATATGTTGCAGACCCTGCCTTCGTTACAGTGGAAACGGGTTTAATGCTCAATAAAGATTACTTGAAATCGAGAGCGGCTCTCATTCAAGAAGAGATTGCTATCAAAGATATCAAAGCCGGTAATCCTTCAGCGTTTATTCGCGGAGAAGACGCGACTCCAGATAGCCCCGGTACATCGCATTTTACCATTGTAGATAAGGCCGGCCTAACCGTATCTATGACAACAACAGTAGAGGCTCCCTTTGGTAGTCAGCGCATGACCAACGGCTTTATGCTCAACAACCAACTTACCGACTTTTCATTCAAAACAGTCGATAAAGACGGTATCGCAATTGCGAATGCCCCAGCGCCTGGAAAGCGTCCGCGTTCGAGCATGAGTCCTCATATTGTGTTTAACCCCGATGGTGAGTTTCTTTTTACAACAGGATCGCCGGGCGGTAATTCAATCATTGCTTACACAGCGAAAACCATTGTCGGCATTATTGATTGGGGCCTAACCCCGCAAGAAGCCATAGAACTGCCCAACCTAATAGCTCGCAGAGGCCGCGTTAGTGTTGAAGCGAAAGGCATCAAGAACAAGGAAACTCAAGAAATTGACCGGGGCTCGCCTGCCGAAGAATTTGGCTTACCCGAAAATATTGTTGCTGGTCTCGAAGCAAAAGGACACAAAGTTAGACGCAGCTCTGGCGAGTTTAGCGGGCTTCACATCATCTACCGCAATAAAGATGGCAGTCTTCTTGGTGGCGCTGACCCGAGGCGAGAAGGTGTCGCAACGGGGCTTTAAACTGATATTTGCCATAAATCCTAAGATAACAGAAGTGTTCGAGCTGGCTTTAAGACAACTGACGAAACTAGGTAAACGCCCCCTTGTGTAAAAGAGGCTCCCGCCCTTATCACTTTGACAAGCGCGCCAAATAAGTCAAAAAGCATCTTACAGGAGACTGATTTGACCGCAAACACACCGCAATCTTTATCTGAAAACATTAATGATTTCGCGGCTATAAAGGCGGTGGGCGGACAGATTGAGTCCCGTCTTGCAACGATAGTCCCGACAGCTCAAACATGGCCTGCACGGCTTCACGAAGCCCAACGTCACGCCCTGCTCTCTCCTGGCAAACGGTTTCGACCACTTTTATGCGTATTCGTTGCTAAAGGAGCAGGCTTTGACGGCGCCGCCGCAATAGATGTTGGCTGCGTGGCTGAAATGGTGCATGCAGCCTCACTGATATTGGATGACCTGCCGTGCATGGATGATGCGGATTTAAGACGTAACCAACCAACAACACATATCGCATTTGACGAGAGCACAGCCATTTTAACCGCAACAGCTCTCTTAAACCGTGCTTTTGGCGTGTTATCACGCCTTACCCATGTGGACGCTGAGAAGCGCATAGAACTTGTGGATTTATTATCTTATGCCGTTGGGTCAAAAGGCTTAATCGCAGGTCAGATGGCCGACCTTGCCAATACAGATGCAGAAGCAAGCATTGCAGAAATCGAACGACTTAATACGCTTAAAACTGGTGCGCTTTTCGATTTTAGCGTTGAAGCGGCTGCCGTCTTAGCAGGCTCAGGGGCAACGCAACGCTCCGCCCTTAAAGATTTCTCCTATCATCTTGGGCTAGCCTTCCAATTAATGGATGATGTCAAAGATACGATCATGAGCAATAGTGAGGCCGAAAAAACTGTCGGACGCGACATTGGCAAAGCGACAATATTAGCTCTGACGGGTTCTAAAGCAGCCCTTGAACGCTTATCAGGCTACATTGATAGCGCAAAAGATGCACTCATGCGCGCTAACCTATCGAACGGTGATACGCTAAATGCTGTCCTTGATGTACAGTTTGCCTTCTTAAACACATGACCTTTGCACTTCATGTCGAAGGTCTGGCCGTTTCATATGGCGACCATCAAGCCTTACATCCTCTGGACCTTGATGTGTTACCAGGTGAACTCATCGGCATCATAGGACCAAATGGCGCTGGAAAAACTAGCTTTATCAGAGCCTTATGCGGAAAACTTAAAATAAAAGGCTCCATCAAAATAGATGGCAATGACATAGGGAAACGTCAAAACCGTCAGAGACTACTTGGCCTCGTCCCTCAAGACATCGGCTTATACCCGCACATGAGCGCGAGAGAAAACTTAGAATGTTTTGCCAAAATCATGGGATTGCCACGCAATGGACGCGCCCAAATTATTGATAAGGCTTTGGAGTCAGTAGACATGAAATCCAATGAAAACATACGTGTTAGCTCTCTTTCTGGCGGAATGAAACGCCGCATAAATGTTGCCGCCGCTATCATGCACAATCCTAAGCTTATTATTTTTGACGAACCTACAGCGGGCGTTGATATTCCAGCAAGAGACACGGTTCACCGTTTGGCGCGGAGGCTTGCGGAAAAAGGCATGGCCGTACTTTTGGTGACGCATGAGTTAGAACAAGCCGAAGCGTTGTGTGATAAAGTTTTAATTTTATGCCACGGAAAAAAACTAGCCTATGACCATCCTGCTAAAATTTTGGAACGCAGTTTTACTGGCATGCGCGAAGTGATGGTTAGATATGCAACACAGCCCACAGAAGACTGCTTACAATCGATGAAACCATTTGAGTTCTCCCAAGGTGAACTTCCAACTATTTGGACCGCAATGACGCAAGCTAGCGAAGTTTCATTTGTATCTGCTTTTATGACATCGGTACGGAACGGAGACCAACTGATACGAGAAATTAGCGTCCGCCGGCCCGGCCTGACATCCTTGATGCATCGCATTGAAAAGACCGGGGCTTTACTGTGATATCGGCGATTTTCAAAATCATGTGGCTAAGGCTATGGCGCGATAAAGGCGCTCTCATACTCGCATTTGTTTTACCCGGTTTTATATTTGCAATATTTGCCGCTATTTTTGCGAACGCCTCTGGCGGTTCACTGGACTTACGTGTGTCCATGGCCCTGACATCAAATACACCCGCGAGTATTGAATTTGCAAACACTCTTAGGAAAGACGCCGAATTCACACTGACAACAGAGTCAAATTGGGATGCCAACACTATCAAGAACCGTGTAAAACTCGGCCAAGATGATGTCGGGTTAATCATAGAAGGCGACATCACTAATCCTAACACGCCATTTCTAACCATCGTGAAAGACCCTAGCAGGGAGGTCGCGGCCACAGTGCTCATGGGACAACTCAGACAGAGGTTGGCCCAAAATACTAATTTACAAACGCCGCAAATATTCAAACAGGTATCAGCCCTACCCGAAGGCCAAGAAACAGATATGACTGACCCGTCTGTGACTTATTATGTCGGCGCAACAGCCATATTATTTTTACTCTTTTCAGCCATGCAAGGTGCAGCAATTTCACTTGATGAACGCAACACCGGCATTTCAGATAGATTGCTCGTGGGGCCCATGGGGGCCGCAGCTATATTAACAGGAAAGTTTCTATTTTTGGGACTTATCGGCAGTATACAAGCGGCCATTATTGTCGGCGTTGGGTATGTCGTCTTTGGAATTCCAATACTGGTTCATATCCCAGAGCTCATCCTCGCATGTATGGGTTCAGCTGCTTTAGCCTCATCAATTGCTCTACTCGTCGCGAGCTTAACCGCGAGTGCCGCTCAGATGAATACTGTCTCGACATTCATTGTGCTTCTATTCTCAGCTGTTGGGGGGTCCATGGTCCCTCGCTTTATGATGCCAGATTGGCTTCAGTCTATCGGTAAGTTCACACCAAACCATTGGTCGATTGAAGCCTTCTACGGCATTTTAGCGCGGGGACAAACGGTAACTGATTTGCTAAGTGTCTGGAGTATATTATTTGGCGGTGCAGCTATTTTGCTTGGCCTCGCAGCATTTATATCGCACCGCATGATGAGAGTTTAGTGAAGACACAGTTCGACAGCCCTAAAACGAGTCAAAAGACAACCACTGGCCTTATTTTTGCTGCTCTGATCATTGGCGGCTGGCTGGCAGTACACATTTATAGTGTTTTCTTCCATGCTCTCTCTGCCCCGCTCTGGATAAGCTTGGTCTTAATCGCGGTGCAATGCTGGCTTTACGCAGGTATGTTTATCGTCGCTCATGACACAATGCACGGTTCGCTGACACCCAAACACCCCAAGATGAATGCTGTCATCGGAAAAACGATTATGTTCATCTATGCAGGGTTTGATTGGGCCTATATGCGCAAAGCCCATCACGCCCATCATGACAAGCCGGGAACCGCCGAGGATCCAGATTTCAATGCTCAGAACCCCGTATCTTTTTGGCCTTGGTATTATAAATTTTTCACGCAATATTTTGGTGTGCGCCAAATTATAATCTTACTAGGCTTTACCCTCACCTATATTTTTATTTTCAAAGCGTCTTATCTAAACACGATTATCATGTGGGCTGTTCCTGCCATATTGTCATCACTTCAGCTTTTCTATTTTGGAACGTATCTTACTCACCGACATGCCGGTTCATTCCCTGACCATCACAACGCCCGTACAAATGACTTCCCTCGATGGTTATCGCTCATGACCTGTTTCCACTTTGGGTATCATCATGAGCATCACCTATACCCGCAAGAACCATGGTGGCGACTTCCCGCTCGTAAATTTAAGACAAAATCATGATAGGTAACATCATCATCATTATTGCCAGCATTATCGGGATGGAAATTTTTGCCCTCTATTTCCATAAACATTTTATGCATGGCCGAGGGTGGAATTGGCATGAAAGCCATCATGTTCATACAGATGGGTATTTTGAAACCAATGATTTATATGCCGTTTGTTTTAGCGTCATAGCGGCCGGTCTTTTTATAAGCGGGTCTCTGTTTTGGATGCCGCTTTGGTATATCGCTCTAGGCTTTACCATTTATGGCGTTTTATACGGTTTTGTGCATGACGGGCTTGTGCATCAACGCTGGCCTTTTTATGTAACGCCTAAGTCTAGATATTTGAAACGTCTCGTACATGCACACCGTCTGCACCACCATACAACGGTCAAAGACGGAGCGGTTTCATTTGGATTTTTATATGCTGAGAAACCTGAGAAACTAAAAGCTATTTTGAAGTCAAAATGAGTTCATTCGGCCCCGAAGAATTACTTGATTGCTATCGCCGTGGAGTCTTTCCTATGGCTGATAGCCGAGATGACCCTCGTATATTCCTAATGGATCCTGATGAGCGTGGAATTATCCCTTTAGATGGATTGCACATATCACGCTCATTAACAAAATTTATCCGTAACATGGATTATACGGTCACCTATGACCGCGCCTTCGCGAGTGTCATTTCAAAATGCGCCGAAGCCGCACCAGACCGTGAAAACACATGGATAAATGCAGGCATAGAATATCTATACACGTTCCTTCATGATAGCGGGAATGCACACTCCGTCGAAGTCTGGCATGAGGATGAGCTTATAGGCGGCTTATACGGCGTCTCCATTGGCGGTGCTTTCTTTGGGGAAAGCATGTTCTCACGTAAAACGAACGCTAGCAAAGTAGCCCTCGTTAAACTCGTTCAGCGCCTAAATGCTGGCGGATATAAATTACTCGACACCCAATTTTTAACGGGCCACCTGAAAACAATGGGCGCCATTGAAATTCCAAGGACGGAGTATCAGACGCTCTTGAAAGCAGCTATAAAAATAAAGGCAAAATTCTATCTTGCGCCGCCTCCTAACTCATGATTATTTGGTCTATGAAAAATTTACGCCTTACACTTTCGGCTGCGGCCTCAATTGCTTTCCTCGGTGCCTGCGGAGATAATTCAGATACAAAAACAACATCTGATTCCGATGTGGCTGCGCCATTTGCCAGCACCTATCTCCCACAGCCTTCCGAAACAACGCTCATTACAAATGCGCGTATCATTGACGGTACAGGGCAAGAAATTGAGAATGCGAGTCTGCTCATTACGGACGGAAAAATCAGTGCGATTGGCAATAATGTAACAGGCGACGCAACCCTTACCATCGATGCAAACGGGCGCTATGTAACACCTGGCATTATTGATATCCATTCACACCTAGGCAATTACCCGACGCCCTCTGTAAGGGCCCATGCAGATGGGAATGAAGTGACGTCACCTATTACCTCAGAAGTCTGGGCGGAACATGGTGTCTGGCCGCAAGACCCTGGATTTGATGAAGCCCTACAAGGCGGCGTGACAACGCTTCATATCCTTCCTGGTTCCGCCAACCTTTTTGGCGGGCGCGGTGTTACCCTTCGCAACGTGGCCTCTCGCAGCGTCCAAGGCATGAAGTTTCCTGATGCCCCCTATACCTTAAAGATGGCCTGTGGGGAGAACCCTAAACGCGTTTATGGCCAAAAAGGCGGCCCTGGTTCACGCATGGGTAATGTGGCTGGTTACAGAAAAAACTGGATCAAAGCACAAGACTATCAAAAGAAACGCGCCAAAGGTGGTGATGATTTCAAACGTGACCTTCAGCTAGAAACACTCGCTGATGTGCTCGATGGTAAAATTTTAGTCCAAATGCATTGTTACCGCGCCGACGAGATGGTTCAAATATTAGATATAGCCAAAGAGTTCGATTATAAAGTGACGACCTTCCATCACGCTGTAGAAGCTTACAAAATTGGTGACATCCTTAAAGACAATGACACTTGCGCCGCAATGTGGGCAGATTGGCATGGCTTTAAGATGGAGGCCTATGACGGCATCTTAGAAAACGTTCCCTTCGTGCATGCGGCGGGCGCCTGCGCGATGATACATTCTGATGATCAAAATAACATCCAACGGCTCAATCAAGAAGTGGCGAAAACTTGGGCGAATGGCAATAGAGCAGGCCTCAACATCTCTAAGGCCGAAGCGTGGAAATGGCTCAGTACAAACCCAGCCACTGCTTTGGGTATATTAGATGAAACAGGTACGCTCGAAGTCGGAAAACGGGCTGATGTTGTCCTTTGGTCGGCGGACCCTTTCACGACTTATGCGCGGCCTGAAAAGGTCTTCATTGATGGCGCACTTCACTTTGACAAAGAGAGCGGCCTAAAACCTAAAAGTGACTTCCGCTTAGGGTATGGGGAGATAAAATAATGTCAGTCTTTAAAACGCTTACAGCCACCCTTTTACTTTGCGCCATAGCTATGCCAGCGCCGGCTCAAGATTACTTCATCTCCAATGCAAAGCTTGTGACAAATACCGTGGACGGTATCGTCAAGGACGCAGATATTTTAATACGAAACGGTAAAGTTGCTCAAATTGGAAGCGGGCTAGTTGCGCCTGCGGATGTTGAATTAATCAAGGCGGACGGAAAATGGGTTACGCCCGGTATCATAGCGCCCTTCTCTCAATTAGGCCTCGTCGATGTTAGCGCAGAAGATACCACCAACGATATAACTTCAGAATATTCTCATACATCCATCAGCGAACTCGCGAGTGACAGCTTTAACCCAAAGGCCGTCTCAATCGCTAACACACGCCGCCGCGGCATTACGCATGCAGTTGTATCACCGCGCGCAGCTGGTGAAAGTATTTTCGGCGGCACAGGCCTCGTGGCTAACTTAAGCGGTGAGTTCGATTCTATCGAAAAAGAGCAAGCCTTCATATATATTCAACTCGGCGGAAGTGGAACCGACCTCTCTGGTGGGTCACGGGCATCAACATTTCGTCAACTTCGCGGCGCTATTGATGATGCGAGCGCATATCCTGCCCGTTTCAAAGGCCCCGAAGACGGTGACACACTTTCACGTCAAGATGCAGCGGCTCTTGTAAAAGCTATACGCGGTCAAATACCATTGCTCATCGCCTCTGATCGCGCTTCCGAGCTTCTCAAAATCATAGAGCTTAAGACAGCATACAGAAAACTCGATATTATTGTTTTGGGCGCTGCAGAAGCCTGGAAAGTGGCAGACCAACTCGCTAAGGCAGAAATAAAAGTCATGGTTGACCCTCATGATAATTTGCCCGCCAATTTTGATAGAGTCGAATCCAGATTAGATAATGTTATTTTACTTGATAAAGCAGGCGTGAATTACGCCATTACAAATGCAGGGGCTTTGGGCGTTTCCAAACCTATTACCTTAACCCAGCATGCGGGCAATGCTGTTGGGAACGGGCTTGATTGGAACAAAGCCTTTACCGCTATAACGCAAACGCCAGCTGAATGGTTCGGCCTTGAGAACACCCAAGTGAGTACGGGCCGAACGGCAACACTCGTTGTCTGGGACGGTGATCCGCTCGAGGTGACATCAGCGCCTACAATGATGTTGATAGACGGAAAGCGCCAGAGCTTGAAATCGCGGCAAACAGCCCTGCGGGACCGTTACAGCCCGACGCGCGAAGATACGCGTCCTCATAAATATCGATAATTGAGAGCGGCCTGACCTAAGACCTCATAACATCCGAAATAGGCGCCCAAAATAGGCGCCCACAATAGGCAGTGGTCATCTCCGATATTAAGAACTTCTAAGCGTCAGGCGTAGAGCCTGACGTTGCAGTTGGTGTTTCAGGCGCTGTTGGAGTTTCAAGTGCTTGTGTCTCTTCACCGTCTTGAACTTCATCATCATCATCATTGTCTTCGATACGTTCGACGGACACAACGCGCTCTTCGTCTTTGACGCTGATAACAGTCACACCGCGCGATGAGCGGGACACAACCCTGATATTCTTGACAGGGCACCGAATAAGTTGACCGCCATCCGTCACAATCATCAACTGATCTTCATCTTGGATAGAGAAACTTCTCACCAAACGTGCATTATCAGCCCCTTTACGGGAGAGTTCTTGAGCCGTTACGCCCTGCCCGCCGCGGTTCATACAGCGGTAATCATAGGACGAGCTTCGCTTACCAAAGCCGTCATCTGCCAATGTCAGAACAAATTGCTCATTCTCATTAAGTTCAGCAATACGCTCGTCAGCTAGGCTACTTTCGATTTCTGTGTCATCTACAGCATCATCCTCACCTTCACCTAAGGCGCGGCGCATAGCATTAGCGTGTTTCATATAAGCGCGAGCTTCGTCTGTTTCGACTTCAACATGCCTTAAGACAGCCATTGAGATAACTTTATCACCATCCGCGAGTTTAATGCCGCGAACACCGCTGGATGTTCGTCCAACAAAGCGGCGAACATCGGTTGCGCGAAAACGAATAGATTTACCCATGCCCGTGGTCAGCATGACATCATCATCCTCAGAGCAAAGACGCACATCGACAATCCCGTCGCCTTCTTCAGGTTTCATTGCTATTTTACCGTTACGGTTAACGCGGGTAAAGTCAGCCAAGCTATTCCGTCTGACACCACCAGAGCGGGAAGCAAACATAATATCTAAATTCGCCCAATCATCTTCATTCTCAGGCAGAGCCATAATTGAGTTAATCATCTCGTCTGATTCGAGAGGCAGTAAGTTTACGAGCGCTTTCCCGCGCGTTGCAGGTCCGCCTAAAGGAAGTTTCCAGACTTTAAGCTTATAGGCCATACCCGTGGATGAGAAGAATAAGACAGGCGCATGTGTACTCGCCACGAAAACTGTTGTGACGTAATCTTCGTCCTTCATGGACATGCCAGAGCGGCCTTTGCCGCCGCGGCGTTGCGCGCGGTAAGTATCAAGCGGCGTACGTTTAACATAACCGCTGGACGTGACCGTCACGACCATATCTTCAACAGCGATAAGGTCTTCATCTTCGAAGTCTTGACCGCCTGCTGTAAAGATAGAACGGCGCGGCGTTGCGAATTTCTCTTTGACTTCGGAGAGCTCACCACGAATGATAGTTTGTACGCGTTCACGTGACCTTAGAATATCCAACAAGTCTGTAATCGTCGCGGCGAGTTTCTCAACTTCATCCGTAATTTCTTCCATACCCATCTGAGTGAGCTTCATTAGACGCATTTCAAGGATAGCCTTAGCCTGCTCTTGAGTCAGCTGTATTGTACCGTCTTCATGTAAAATAGAGCGCGGGTCAGCGATAAGCTTAAGCATCGCCGCCATATTTTTTGCAGGCCATTTTTTAGCGGTTAATTTATCACGCGCTTCTTTGGGGTTAGCCGAGCTACGAATAATTTTAATGATTTCATCAATGTTAGCAACAGCCGTTGCTAAGCCGACCAAAATATGGGCGCGGGCGCGGGCTTTCGCAAGATCATATTTCGTCCGCCGCGCAATAACTTCTTCGCGGAAACCAAGAAACGCTTCGATCATTTGACGAACATTCATCTGCTCTGGTTTGCCGCCGTTTAGGGCAAGCATGTTAGAGCTAAAGTTCTGCTGCAATTGAGAGAAACGATAAAGCTGGTTTAAGACAACATCAGGGACGGCGTCTCGCTTAAGCTCAACAACAACGCGCATACCCACACGATCAGATTCATCCCGAACCGCAGAGATACCTTCAATGCGCTTCTCATTAACAAGAGACGCTATTTTCTTGATCATGTTGGCTTTATTGACCTGAAACGGAATTTCCGTAACAACAATTGCCATACGGTCTTTGCGGATTTCTTCAATTTCGGCAACAGCTCGAAGGGTAACGGAACCGCGCCCTGTTAACACGCCTTGGCGTGCACCAGAACGGCCCATAATCAAAGCGCCAGTTGGGAAGTCAGGACCAGGAATAATTTCAAGCAATTCTTCGTCTGTTAGCGCGCCATTTTCCAAAAGCGCAATTGAGGCATCAATGACTTCGCCCAAATTATGCGGTGGGATATTGGTCGCCATACCGACAGCGATACCGCCGGCCCCATTGACCAGAATGTTTGGGAATCGCGACGGCAGAACAACAGGCTCTGTTTCAGAAGAATCGTAGTTCTCTTGGAAATTAACGGTGTTCTTTTCAATATCCGCCAAGAGCTGTGCAGCAGGACGGTCCATACGAACTTCGGTGTACCGCATCGCAGCAGGTGGATCACCATCAATAGAGCCAAAGTTCCCTTGCCCGTCGAGCAATGGTAGCCGCATAGAGAAATCCTGCGCCATACGTACAAGGGCGTCATAAACGGCGCTATCACCATGCGGGTGATATTTACCAATAACGTCGCCAACAACACGGGCAGATTTTTTATAAGCTTTTTCGCGCGTAAAACCGTTTTCATGCATCGAATAGAGAATTCTACGGTGAACTGGTTTTAGACCATCGCGAACGTCTGGAATAGCCCGAGAGACAATCACAGACATCGCGTAATCGAGATAGGAGCTCTTCATCTCCTCTTCGATTGTTATCGGGGAAATCCCCTCAGGCAGCCCTTTAGGGGCTTCATCTTCGTTCTCTTCTGGAATATCTGTATCGTCGCTCATAGCACCGCTTGTGACTTAAAAGTCTAATAGAAATGTCCCCACTCGAATCGTGCGTGGACTCTGCATATTTGTAGCATTTACAAGCAATAACAGCAAATTGTTGGCAAGTTTTTATAGCCGCCTATTTATAGTGATATAAGGTCGATTATTTATCGTCTGGCCAAATATTGTTCCACCAATCATTCTTGGGTTTATTGGGCATTTGCGTAAAAAATCCGCCCTTACCTGATGTTTTAATTTTTTGACGAATATAGCTCGTCTCCCAATTTGTTAGATTCGCTAAAGTCTTTACTTCCTTGTTCTTACGTTCATTTACCTGTTGGCGATATGCGTCTGCCTCTGGGCATTCCATTTCGCCGTCATAGGCATGGCGAAGGATATAACGGCCTTGAAAGTTTTGCTTGTCACCTGTTGTCTTAAATTTCAGGTCTTCAGGAAAGCTCGCGGCGTCATAACGCACGTGTAGCCGCGTAACATAAACATTTTTAGCCTTAGGCATTGGTCTGCGTATTTTTTGGCGCGGCATTGGCGACAGCTGATCTTCTCGACCTTCATCTAGCCAGAACACACCTAGCTCTTTAAGTTCATCATTGGATAATGGGTCTGCCGCGCAAGGGTCACACCAATTCATATCCCACGCATATTCCATAAAGACGCCGTGGCCGCCTTCCCGGTCAGCTGTTGTCTTATACATGTCTTTGTAAAAATCGCCGAAATTATCTTTGATAAATACGGGAAGTTCTTTGTCAGAAGGTATTTTTTGCGTTCGATAATTCGTCGTTTCAACCTTCCCACCTTTTGTTAGGGTATAGACAAATAAATCCTGACTACCTTTGGCATTTACAGTCCCCAAACGAATAGGAAGCATGAATTTTGGACTCTCATAAGCGACAGCGATTGGGCGAAGCATCTCACCGCCCTGTTTTGCTTTTTCCTCTAAGTTCACCTTGGCGACAAAGAACTTCATATCTTGCTTGATATAGCTGCCGAGTGTTTTACGCGCTTTGGGCGGGACTTTGTAGCCGCTTTTTTCAAGCCATGTCTGAAGGCCATCACTTTCCGTGGCTGATAGAATAAGGATATCATACTCACCTGCCGTGAAACTTTCTTCAATTGTCACGCCTAGCTCTGCAGAATCTTCCATTGCCATTGGCAATCCTGGAGGAAGTTCAGCACTCATGGACCGCATCATCATTTCTTTGCGGTATTTTTTTTCACATGGATTTTCGTCAAAATATTCAACAAGGCGTGGCGCAGTATAAGCATCCAAATGCTCTAAAAGGGCGGGGCTAGAAATATGCACCTGTTCCTTTGTAATGACTGTCGGTACAGGAATAACCATGGCAAATTCTGTTGGGTCGCCAATATAGTCATTCGCCATTGTTATAACTGTGCGATCACCATCACGGACGAGCGCGACTTTGGAAGATTTATTGAACAACTCCGTATCCGCTTTGGCCACGTAAAACCCACAAAAAGCGGAGGCCGAAGGCGCGAGCGCCAAAGTGGTAAGCGTTACGGCGCTACTCAGCAGGGATTTGAATAGTGTCATGGGAGACTCCTGTTTTGAGGGGATTAAATTGCGGCCACTGGTAACGGCCAGCAGGGAAAAACTTATCAATAAGGGGAACGAGCGGCGCGGTTAGAATGAGCGCGAGAATTATCCCCGCAGCATTGTAAAATCCGAATTGGATGACAAAGCCAATCGAGGCAACAAGCGTGGCATAGATAACGCGGCCCAGTCTCGCATCGGGTGTTGTCTTTGGATCTGAAATCATAAAAAAGGCAAAAATCAAAAGCGCGCCGCTTTGCATTTGATGCACGGGTATCGTGAGCGGATCGCCGAGCCATAGCGCACGTCCGAAAATCAAAGCCGCATAACTCCCTAACAAAGCCAAGCTAACGTCCCAGCGTTTAGCCTTACCTGTGACTATGCCACCCATACCGAGAAGGAACACAGCCAGTATCGGCGCAGTCCCCCATTGTCCCGGCGATATCCATGCCCCCGTGAACAGCAAAGATAAAGTGACAAGGCCAAAATTTGCTGGGTTGAAGATATGTTTTCCGCGCCAACACAGAATATATTTAGACCCAACAGCCAGAATACC
>JALZWM010000023.1 GCA_023300105.1 Hellea sp. | reverse complement strand
GAAACAGTATCTGAAACTGTTGTTGTAACACCTCAGACTGTTAGCTACGTTAGCATCCCTGCTACATATGAAACTGTATCTGAGCCTGTTGTTGTTCAAGAAGCCTCTACAGACCTCATCTCAATCCCAGCAACTTACGAAACTGTGACAGACACAGTTGTTGTACAGCCTGCCGGTGTTGAGTATGTTAGCGTTCCTGCTGAATTTGAAACAGTGTCAGAAACTGTTGTTGTTCAAGCGGCGTCAACTGAATTGGTGTCAATCCCAGCAACATTCGAAACTGTGTCTGAAACTGTCGTCGTAACGCCAGCAACGTCAACATATGAGAATGTTCCTGCTGTATTCGAAACAGTGTCTGAGCCAGTTGTTGTTCAAGAAGCGTCATCAGAATTGGTTACAATTCCTGCGACATTCGAAACAGTCTCTGAAACAGTTGTCGTAACACCGCAATCTGTGACTTATGAAACTGTTCCAGCACAATACGAAACAGTATCTGAGCCAGTTGTTGTTCAAGAAGCCTCTACTGAACTCGTAACAATCCCAGCTACATTTAAGACTGTAACTGAGACTGTTGTTGTTCAAGATGCCTCGACTGAGCTTGTGACTATCCCACCCGTGTATGACACGGTTACTGAAACATACACTGTTCAAGAAGCGTCTACAGAATTGGTTACAATTCCTGCGACATTCGAAACAGTATCTGAAACTGTTGTTGTTCAGCCACAGTCTGTTGATTATGTCAGCATTCCGGCTCAATATGAAACATACACAGAAACAGTTGTTGTTCAGGAAGCGTCTTCAGAATTGATTACAGTTCCAGCGACTTTCGGAACAGTTACTGAAACAGTTGTTGTTCAAGAAGCTGCGACTGAGCTTGTCTCAATCCCAGCGACATATGAAACAGTATCTGAAACTATTGTTGCTCGCGATGCATCAACTGAACTCGTGACAATTCCTGCAACATTCAAAACTGTTGCTGATACGGTTGTCGTAACACCGCAAACTGTTAGCTATGTCGCTATTCCAGCCACATACGAAAGCTACACAGAAAACGTTGTTGTTCAGGAAGCAAGCACAGAGCTTGTTGCAATACCTGCGACTTATAAAAACGTAACGGAAACTATTGTTACGCAAGAAGCTTCTACGGAACTGGTAACAATTCCAGCAACGTATGAAACAGTGTCTGAAACAGTTGTTGTTCAGCCTGAGTCAGTCGAATATGTAACTGTTCCTGCGAAATTCCGCTCAGAGCAGCAAACATATGTTAAGCAAGACGCAACTGGCGATTTGATCGTCATCCCTGCGACTTATGACACTGTGACTGAGACTATCGTTTCACAAGAAGCAAGCTCACGCATCGAAACTGTTCCAGCGACATATAAGTCTGTCTCTGAAACAATCGTTGTTCAGCCAGCTCGTGTTGATATCGATGTCATTCCAGCGAAGTATGAAACACGCTCTGAGCGCGTTCTTGTTGAACCAGCTCGTGAAGAGTGGAAGCCAGGTAGCCAGGCTATCAATGCTCGCTCACTCGGCGCAGGTGGACGTATCAATACGAACACTCAAGCACAATTCACTGTCTTTAACGGCGTGTCTAACCAAGTTGTTAAATCAACACAGACAATCGTTTCACAGACTGGTGAAATTCTCTGTCGTGTTTTGATCCCAGCGAAATATAAGACAATCACTAAGCAGGTCGTGGTTCAGCCCGCCCGTACAGTTGAGCGTCAAATCCCCGCTGTAACGAAACAGATTACAAAGCGTATTGTTGACCGTGAGGCCACAACTCGTGAAATTCCTGTTCCGGCTCAAACACAAACAATCACACGCCGCGTCGTTCGTACGCCAGCTCGTGTTCTTCGTCCCGGTGAAGCCGGATACGCTGAATATGCAGGTGGTGCAGGTGGCCGTTTATCTGGTTTCGTAGACTCCAATAAAGATGGCCGTGATGATCGTGATGGTCGTTCAGCTTCTGCAGCTCGTTCTGCAGATGCAGCTGGTGGCGGAAGCCGCTCAGGTGGTTCAAACAACGTTCGCCGCTCAGGTGGTGGAACTTCACAGCAAATCGGTTCAATCGCGACCAAAGTTATTGCTGAAGAAGCTAAAGTTGTTGAACGTCGTATCCCGGCTGTAACGAAGACTGTATCTCGTCGTGTTGTTAAGACACCGGCGCGTACGCAAGAACGTACAATCCCGGCAAGAACATCAACTATCACACGTCGTGTGGTTGATCGTCCTGCGACGACACAAGAGCGTGTTATCCCTGCTGTTACTAAGCAGGAAACTCGCCGTCGTGTTAAGACACCAGCCGCTACGCAAGAGCGTGTTGTTCCAGCCGTCACAAAGCAGCTTACTCGCCGCGTTGTAGACCGTCCTGCATCAACACAAGAGCGTACGATCCCTGCTGTGACTAAAGTCCAGACACGTCGTGTTGTTAAAACGCCAGCTCGTACACAAGAACGTACGATCCCAGCGAAAACGTCAACAGTGACACGCCGCGTTGTTAAAACGCCAGCTTCGACACAGGAACGCCGTATTCCGGCTGTGACGAAACAGGAAACGCGTCGTCGCATCAAAACGCCAGCAGCAACACAAGAGCGTGTTATCCCAGCTGTCACGAAAACTGTGTCTCGCCGTGTTGTAAAAACACCGGCTCGTACACAAGAGCGTGTCATTCCTGCGGTAACTAAAACCCGTACACGTCGTGTCATCAAGGCACCGGCGTCTACACAGGAACGTACAATTCCAGCGCGTACACAGCAGATCACCCGCCGCGTGGTGGATGTACCTGCTCGTACACAGGAACGTACAATCCCAGCAGTAACTAAGTTGGAAACTCGCCGCGTCATCAAGACACCGGCTGCGACTATAGAACGTGCTGTTCCTGCGGTTACGAAGACTGTGTCTCGTCGTGTTGTTAAGACACCAGCGCGTACACAAGAGCGTACAATTCCAGCAGTGACTAAGTTGCAAACTCGTCGCGTTGTCAGAACACCGGCATCCACGGTTGAGCGGACTATTCCTGCTGTAACTAAGCAAGTAACGCGTCGTGTTGTGAAAACTCCGGCTCAGGTTTCTGAGCGGAATGTTCCAGCAATCACGAAGCAGGAAACTCGCCGTGTTGTGAAGACACCAGCTCGTACGATTGAGCGTGCTACGCCAGCCGTTACGAAGACAGTGTCTCGTCGCATCGTGAAGACGCCAGCACAAACACAAGAGCGTGTTGTTCCGGCTATCACGAAGTTGGAAACTCGCCGCGTTGTTAAAACGCCAGCAGCAACACAAGAACGTGTTGTTCCGGCTGTAACGAAGCAAGTAACGCGTCGTGTTGTGAAGACACCAGCTCAAACTCAAGAGCGTGTCATTCCAGCTGTGACTAAACTGCAAACTCGCCGCATTATCAAAACTCCGGCAGCAACACGTGAAGTTGCTATCCCGGCGGTTACGAAAACTGTGTCGCGTCGTGTTGTTAAAGTCCCTGCACGGACACAAGAGCGAACTATTCCTGCAATTACTAAGCAGGAAACGCGTCGTCGCATCAAAACGCCAGCAGCAACACAAGAGCGTGTTGTTCCAGCGGTGACGAAGCAAGTAACGCGTCGTGTTGTGAAAACACCTGCTCGTACTCAAGAGCGGACTATTCCTGCCGTGACTAAGTTGCAAACGCGTCGTGTCATCAAGACACCAGCCAATGTTATTGAGCGGGCTACGCCAGCTGTAACAAAGACTGTGTCTCGTCGTGTTGTTAAAGTCCCTGCTCGTACTCAAGAGCGGACTATTCCTGCCGTGACTAAGCTGCAAACTCGCCGCATCGTTAAAACGCCAGCAGCAACACAAGAGCGTGTTGTTCCGGCTGTAACGAAGCAAGTGACGCGTCGTGTTGTTAAGACACCGGCACGGACACAAGAGCGTGTCATTCCTGCAGTAACTAAGTTGGAAACACGTCGTATCGTGAAAACTCCAGCTCAAACTGTTGAGAAGGTAAATCCTGCCGTAACGAAGACAGTGTCTCGTCGCGTCGTGAAGACACCAGCTCAAACACAAGAGCGGACTATTCCAGCTATTACGAAGCAGGAAACACGTCGTCGCATCAAGAACCCTGCTCGTACTGTTGAGCGTGTTGTTCCTGCGGTAACGAAAACTGTGTCTCGTCGTATTGTTAAGACGCCAGCATCAACACAAGAGCGTGTTGTTCCAGCGGTAACTAAGCAAGTAACGCGTCGTGTCGTGAAGAATGCAGCAGCTACGCAAGAGCGCGTAATTCCTGCAATCACGAAAGTGCAAACACGTCGTGTTGTGAAGACGCCAGCGTCTACGCAAGAGCGGGTCATCCCTGCTGTAACGAAGTTGCAAACACGTCGTGTTGTGAAGACACCAGCAGCGACACAGGAAGTCTCTATTCCAGCTGTTACGAAGACTGTATCCCGTCGTGTTGTTAAGACACCGGCTCGGACACAAGAGCGTGTTATCCCAGCGGTAACTAAGCAGGTTACTCGCCGCGTAATGCGGACACCTGCTTCAACACAGGAACGGGTCATTCCGGCAATCACTAAGCCTGTCACACGTCAGGTCGTGAAAACTCCAGCTCGGACGCAAGAACGCGTTATCCCAGCTAGAACTAGCCAGGTCACACGTCGTGTTGTTAAGACACCTGCCTCTACTGTAGAGCGGGCTATCCCAGCTGTTACGAAGACTGTGTCACGTCGTGTCGTTAAGACGCCAGCGCGGACGCAAGAACGTATTATCCCAGCTGTGTCTAAGCAAGTTACTCGCCGCGTAATGCGGACACCTGCTTCAACACAAGAACGGGTAATTCCGGCGAAACTACGGACTGAAACACGTCGTCGTATCAAAACACCAGCATCTACGCAGCAGCGTACGATACCGGCTGTTACGAAGACTGTGTCACGTCGCGTTGTTAAGTCAGAAGCGACTGTACGCGAACGGGTTATCCCGGCTGTAACAAAGACTGTGTCACGCCGTGTCGTAGACCAAGCGCCTCGTACAGAGCGTCGTTTGATCCCTGCGCGTTATGATACGATCACAGTTCAGAAAATGGTGGAAGCACCACGGACTGAATCAACTGTTATCCCGGCTCAGTACGGAACTATCGAACGTCGTACTCAGACATCTCCGGAACGTGCAGAGTGGCGCTCAATCCTTTGTGAAGCTAACTCAAACACAACTGTTGTATCTGCTATCCAGCGGGCTCTGAAAACTCAGGGTTACTATACTGGTGCGGTTGACGGACGTTTGGGCCAAGGGACATACGCTGCCGTAGAAGCCTTCCAGAAAAGACGTGGACTATCAACTGGCGGCCTAACGCTCGCCTCTGTTGAAGCTCTCGGTGTTGACTGGCGCTCAATGGTTAGCGGTACATCAGATATATCATCTGGCGGCTTCTCATCAGGTGGTTCTGTATCAGGCGGATCAACAGGTTTCTCTTCAGGTACAGTTGTTGGCGGATCATCCGGTAGCTTCTCTGGCGGAACAGTTGGTGGTTCATCTGGCAGCTTCTCTTCTGGAACAGTTGGACGTACTATTAGTGGTGCGACTAGCGGAGCGACATCAGGTGGCTTCTCTTCTGGAACAGTTGGCGGCGCTATCAGCGGTGCAACTAGCGGAGCAACATCAGGTGGCTTCTCTTCTGGAACAGTTGGCGGTGCTATCAGCGGCGCAACTGGTGGAGTAACCTCAGGCGGTGCATCAGCAGGCGGCTTCACAGTCCGTGCTGATGGATCAGTAACAAACTCTTCTGGAGTTGTTATTGGCCGTGTTGACGGAAGCGGAAACATCACAGATACATCAGGCCGTATCATTGGCCGTGTAACTGGCGGATAATACCGTACTATAAAAATGATAGGCCCCGTTCAATCGAGCGGGGCTTTTCTTTGCCTAGTTAACAATGGCAAAATTGAACGAAAGCATCGTTGACACCTCGTTTAGCCGATGTATATAGAGCCACGAATGGTCGCTGAGTCTTACTCATCGCGGCCTTAATTGATTTTGGGTGTAAGAATACACCCCACACTAAGGAATATGACCATGTTTGCAGTCATCAAAACAGGCGGTAAGCAATATAAAGTCGCTAAAGACGACATTATTATTGTCGAGAAACTTGAAACAGAAACGGGTGGATCCGTCGCATTTGGCGAAGTTCTACTTGCCGGAAAAGATGGTGATGTAAAAGTCGGTGCGCCTTTATTAAAAGGTGCTAAAGTCACAGGCGAAGTCATTGAGCAACGCAAAGGCGCGAAAGTGATTATCTTCAAAAAGAAACGTCGCCAAACATACCGCCGTAAGCGCGGACATCGTCAAAACGAAACGGTCGTGAAAATCACGTCCATCAAAGCATAACGAATAGGTTAGGAGACTCTCATGGCACATAAAAAAGCAGGTGGTTCATCCAACAACGGTCGCGATAGTGCAGGCCGTCGCCTAGGTGTTAAAAAATCTGGTGGCCAAGCGGTCATTCCAGGCAACATTATTATTCGTCAGCGCGGCACAAAGTACTATCCAGGTACAAACGTCGGCATGGGCAAAGACCACACACTCTTTGCTAAGGCTGATGGCAAAGTCACATTTACGACAAAACGCAACCAGCGCACATTCGTATCTGTCGAGCCGATGGCTAAAGCTGCAGAATAGCGATCCAAAACATAATAGGATCGCCCCTTAAAAGGTGATCCGATGAAAAGCAGGGAAATCGGACCACCGATTTCCCTATTTTTTTGGGACAGAAACATTCCCTGCCGCCAGAGATGGAGGCGAATATGAGAGAAGAAATAAGAACAGATAGATTGGTCCTTCGCCAATTAACGATGAAAGATGCTCCGACTATATCTCGCCTCGTTAGCGACTATGCTATATCACGTATGACATGTTCATTTCCCCATCCCATGCCTCTACTCTCTGCCGAATTTAGAATTATGTATCTATGGGCTCAAAGGCGTAGAAGTTTGGCCTACCCTTACGCTATTACAATTGACGGCGGCGAATTGATGGGCATGGCGGATGTTTTTCGTAGTTCTCCTGATGCTGCGCTTCAAATCGGTTATTGGGTCGGCAAACCCTATTGGGGCATGGGTTACGCTTGCGAGGCGGCAAGTGCCATTATCCATGAAGCACATGTCCAGCTTGGAGCAAATAACCTCATAGCAGGAGCTTTTTCAGACAACACAGCAAGTCTACGTGTTTTACAAAAGCTCGGATTTAAGCCAACAGGCGAAACGCAAATGTATTTTTCTATGGGACGCCTAGAAAAGGCTCATAGCATTAATTTATCTCTAAATCTCGAGACTATAGAAAAATCTCGAAAAACAAGCAGACCATTGCGTTCTGATCTAAACATCGTCATGAAAGCCTAAACACAAAGTACCTGTCATGAAATTCCTCGATCAAGCCAAAATATTTGTAAAATCCGGTAATGGCGGCGCGGGTTGCGTCTCCTTTCGCCGTGAAAAGTCGATTGCATTTGGCGGTCCTGATGGCGGCGACGGCGGTAGAGGTGGCGACGTTATCGTCGAGGCCGCGCGGAGCCTGAACACACTCATAGATTATCGTTATAAACAACATTTCAAAGGCGGCACAGGCAATCATGGTATGGGCCGTGACCGCGCAGGCGGAGC
>JALZWM010000022.1 GCA_023300105.1 Hellea sp. | reverse complement strand
CCATTGCGTTCTGATCTAAACATCGTCATGAAAGCCTAAACACAAAGTACCTGTCATGAAATTCCTTGATCAAGCGAAAATATTTGTAAAATCTGGTAATGGCGGCGCGGGTTGCGTCTCCTTTCGCCGTGAGAAGTCGATTGCCTTTGGTGGTCCCGACGGCGGCGACGGCGGTAGAGGTGGTGACGTTATCGTCGAGGCGGCACGTAGCCTGAACACACTCATTGATTATCGTTATAAACAACATTTCAAAGGCGGAACAGGCAATCATGGTATGGGCCGTGACCGCGCAGGCGGAGCTGGTGAAGATGTCAGCATTAAAGTTCCTGTCGGCACGCAGGTCATTGACGCTGATAACGGTGAGATATTAGTTGACCTTACTGAAGACGGCCAGACAGCCCTACTCGCTAAAGGCGGAAATGGCGGCTGGGGCAATGCCCGCTTTAAGTCGTCAACAAACCAAGCTCCGCGTAAAGCTAACCCTGGTGAAGAATGTGAAGAACGCTGGATATGGCTACGCCTTAAGTTACTAGCAGATGCAGGATTAGTCGGACTTCCTAACGCGGGCAAATCCACATTTTTATCGACTGTAACCGCAGCAACGCCAAAAACAGCAGATTACCCATTTACAACGCTTCACCCTCATCTGGGAGTCGTGAACCTCGGTGCGGCGGAACGCTTTGTACTCGCCGACCTACCTGGCCTTATTGAAGGCGCAAGCGAAGGCGCAGGACTAGGCCATAGATTTCTCGGGCATGTGGAGCGCTGCGCGGCCGTACTTCATTTGGTTGATGCATCGGCTGATGACCCTGTTGGGAATTATCAGACTATCCGCAAAGAACTTATTGATTATGACGGTGGTATAGAAGACAAGCCCGAAATTGTTATCCTAACCAAATGTGATGCGCTCGATAGTGACACAACTGAATTAGTTCAGTCAGAACTAGCCAGCGTGTGCGGCATGTCCCCTCTCCTTATTTCAAGTGTGGCGCAACAAGGCCTTACGCCTGTACTCTCCGCTGTATTTCAGCATGTTCAGGGGAGACGCAATAAAGAAGAAGAGGCTCGCGCCAACAAACTAAAGAAGGCAGCTATACAGCGCGGAGAGATTGAGGACGTCAAAGGCTGGAGACCTTAAATGTCCCTCACTGATTCTAAACGTATTGTTGTAAAAATCGGCTCGGCCTTACTGGTTAATCCTAAAGATGGGACACTCAGACATCCATGGCTCGCCTCATTAGCCAAAGATGTTGCGACACTTAAACAACAGAGCAAAGATATCATCATCGTGTCCTCAGGCGCTATTGCACTTGGACGGGCACGGCTCAACCTTCTAGGACGCAATTTATCTTTGGCAGAGAAACAAGCCTGCGCAGCAGCGGGGCAATCTCTTCTTACACGTGCCTATGAAGATGTTTTGGACAGTCACAACATTACTACGGCCCAAGCTCTTTTAACGCTTAATGATACAGAAGATCGCCGCCGTTGGCTTAATGCGCGTTCAACACTTGAAACCTTGGTCACGCTTGGCGCCATCCCGATTATAAATGAGAATGATACGGTTGCCACGGACGAAATTAGATATGGCGACAATGACCGCCTCGCCGCGCGTGCCGCGCAAATGTTGGCGGCTGATACCCTCATTTTACTCTCCGATATTGATGGTTTATATTCAGCAGACCCACGTAAAGATAACACCGCACAGCACATCCCCGTTATCTCAAATATTACTGATGACATTATGGCCATGGGTGGCGGCGTTAACGCGCAAGCTTCTGTCGGCTCTGGCGGTATGGCAACAAAGCTCGCCGCCGCAAAAATCGCGACAAAGGCTGGTTGTCGTATGTGTATTATGGACGGACGAGACGAGAGCCCTCTCACGCGCCTTACCGAGGGAGAGACATGCACATGGTTCGAGCCTTTGGATAACCCCAAGAAGGCTCGCCAGCAATGGATTGCAGGCACGCTTAAGCCTAGCGGAACTCTCACAATAGACGCGGGGGCCGCCAAGGCCCTCATGAACGGTAAAAGCCTATTAGCGGCTGGCGTAACAAAACTGAGCGGGAGTTTCCGCAAAGGGGACGCTGTCTGCGTTGAAACACACCGCGGCCAAGAATTAGCGCGCGGGTTAGCCGCCTATGACGCGACTGAAGCCGTAAAATTATTGGGATTAAACTCAGGCGACATTATCAAAGTCCTCGGTTATGATAACGGCGCAGCTCTCATTCATAGAGATAATTTGGTGATGCTTTAAATGACACAATCTGAAACACATCTTCTAGACACGAATCTAGAAAGTTACATGTTCGACTTGGGTAAAAAGGCCCGTGCGGCTTCCAGGGCTTTGCGTTTAGCTGACGCTAAAACAAAATCATTAGCCTTAAGCCAAATGGCCAAAGAGGTTCGCACAGTATCAAATGATATCTTAAACGCCAACGCCCTTGATATGAAGGTTGCACACTCTAAAGGCTTATCAGGAGCAATGCTTGACCGCCTAGAGCTAAACTCAGATCGCATCGAAGGCATAGCAGTAGGCTTAGAGGCCATCGCCGCCCTGCCGGACCCTGTTGGCTCTGTTGACGAAACATGGACGCAACCTAATGGCTTGACCTTCTCTAAGGTCAGAGTACCCATTGGTGTAATTGGGATGATCTATGAGAGCCGCCCAAATGTTACGGCAGATGCTGGCGCTTTATGTTTAAAATCAGGTAATGCCTGTATTCTCAGAGGCGGCTCTGAGAGTAGCAATTCTAATCACGCCATCCACCGCGCTTTAACGGCGGGACTTGAAATCGCCGGACTGCCCTCAGATGCCATTCAACTTATTACGACGATAGACCGCGCAGCCGTTGGGCATTTATTGACAGGGCTCAACAATGATGTTGATTTGATTATCCCTCGCGGAGGGAAAAGCCTGATTAAGCGCGTGCAATCTGACGCACGCATCCCCGTCCTCGCCCATCTCGAAGGCCTATGTCATACCTATGTTCATGCCGCAGCCGAAGAAACAATGGCTTTGAAGATCATTCTCAATGCGAAAATGCGGCGAACAGGTGTATGCGGCTCAACAGAAACCGTCTTAATAGACCGCGCCATTGCGGAAGTATTTACACCGAAACTTGCAGATGCGCTTAACGCCGCAGGCTGTGAAATGCGCGGTGATACGGATTGCCGAGACCTTAGCACACACATTATTCCAGCGACCGATACGGATTACCTCACAGAGCACCTGGCAGCCATCGTAAACATGCGCATCGTTGACGACATCAACATGGCACTGGCGCACATAGATACCTATGGCAGCGGACATACCGACTGTATTCTAACCGAAGATAACGACATCGCCACGCGTTTCCTCAGAGACATAGATAGCGCGATTTGTATGCATAATACCTCAACCCAATTTGCCGACGGCGGAGAGTTTGGTTTTGGCGCGGAAATTGGTATTTCGACAGGACGGCTCCATGCCCGCGGTCCTGTGGGCGCGCAACATCTCACCACTTATAAATATACCGTTCAAAGTAGCGGTCAAATTCGTCCCTGATGTGGTTTTCATGATACGGATATCCTAATGCGGCTCTATGATAATCAATCGATTGGCCTTTTTGGCGGCTCTTTTAATCCAGCTCACGCGGGTCATATGCACGTCGCAGAATGCGGCCTCAGAAATGTTGGTCTTGACCGTATCTGGTGGATGGTTAGTCCGCAAAACCCTTTAAAGCCTAAACAGCCAAGCTATCAAAGCCGCATAAAAACAGTCTATGAGCTAGGTCTGCCTGCCCGTATGGAAGTCAGTCACGCAGAACGTGACTACGGCACTCAATACACAATTGATCTCATACGCCGTGTTCAAAGAAGTAATCCAACAACGCGCTTTGTCTTTCTAATGGGGGCAGATAATTTTGCACAGCTGCCCCTCTGGAAAGACTGGCAAGAAATTGTTGCCCGCGTGCCTATAGCTATTATCTCACGTCCTGGGGACGGCTTGAAGCCGCGGCTCTCTCAAGCGGCGCGTATGCTTGCAGATTTTCGTCTCTCAGAAGAGCAATCGCATATATTATCCTTTTTACAGCCTCCGTGCTGGACATTTCTGACACCGCCGTTAAATAGCCTCTCCTCGACAGCGTTACGCAAAGCCTTGGCTAATAAATGATAACTATGTTATAAAGAGACTCGTCAGACCTATAGGAGACTCCCCTGACCGAAGCAGCCGAAGTGAGCATGCCCTCACAAGAAGACGATAAAGCCTCCAAAGCTGTATCCGAACAGATATTATCTATACTTGATGAAAATTCAGCGCAGGACACTATTGAAATAGATGTGCGCGGAAAATCATCCGTAGCGGATTACATGATTGTATCATCTGGCCGATCTAATCGCCATGTCGGGGCCTTGGCTGACTATGTGCTGCGCGGTCTTAAAGAGCAGGGTCATAAAGACCTCGGTATTGAAGGTCTTGAAGGCTGTGATTGGGTCCTGATTGA
This sequence comes from Hellea sp., assembly GCA_023300105.1. Lineage (GTDB taxonomy): Bacteria > Pseudomonadota > Alphaproteobacteria > Caulobacterales > Maricaulaceae > Hellea. The sequence continues at coordinate 45,419 of JALZWM010000022.1, read as the reverse complement.
TGTTGGTGATGTTATTGTTCATCTCTTTCGTCCTGAAGTCCGTGTTTTTTATAACATTGAAAAAATTTGGTCAGTCCCCCTTCCTGAAGGCCTAGAAGCCATAGTCGAAGCAGCCCCTGAAGAATGAAAATAAGTCTACGGGCGGGCGGAGTTATTCGCTCTGGACCAGAACGAGACTTAATTGATGATTACCTGAAACGCGCCAGCGGTCTTGCACGCGGAACGGGCTTTACTTCTATAGACGAGCAACAAGTTGATCTGCGCAGTGCTAAATCACGCTTTGATGAAACCAAAACTCTGCTTCATAATTTACCCGCTGGGGCCAAACTAGTTATTTTTGATGAACGCGGAAAAACTCCGACGTCTCGAAAAATATCACAGCATATATCAGAGTGGCGTAATGACGGGGTTACGCAGCTCATTTTCGTGATCGGTGGAGCAGACGGATTTGAACCTGATTATATTCCTGCAGGCACAACACGCTGGGCCTTTGGTCCGCAAACATGGCCTCATAAAATGGTAAGAGTTATGGCCGCTGAACAAATTTACCGCGCGCTGTCAATTCTAGCAGGCACCCCCTACCATCGCGATTAAAATTGGCTTAGGGTAACACCATGCGATCGCTCATTCTTACTTTGATTCTGATATGGGGAACGCCTGCTTTCGCGCAAACCCTAGATCCAAAAAAACTCGAAAGCCTAACCAAGGCTGAAGAAGATGCTCGCCGCACAGAGGCCGAGCTTTCTAAAAAACGAAAAAACATTCAAAGTGAAATTGATAGCCTAAAAAAACAACTAGTCAAAACCGCCTCTGAAGCCGCTAGCTATGAAAAAGAAGGCCTTACTCTTGAGCGTAAACTTGCCTCTTTAGACGAGAAAGAAAAAACCCTAAAAGATAAAATTTATGGCGATCGTCAATCTTTAATGCAATTACTTGGCGCTCTTCAACGCATTGAAAACAACCCGCCCCCCCCGTTAGCTATTCGGCCAAAAGACGCGGCAGAAGCAGCCCGCACAGAAACTCTTATGGCTTCCCTTAGTGCTGCGCTTCATACACGTGCTGATGAATTAAGTGAGCGCTTAAAAGACGCCCAAGTCCTTAGAGACGAGATCATCTCTAAGCATCAAAGCTTATCAGCAAATGAAAAAACACTTTCCAAAAGACGAAATAAAATATCAGGACTTGTCCAAAAGAAGACAGAGCTAGAAAAAACCGTTTCAAAAGACCAAGCCAATGCAAGCCGTAAGGTCGACAAACTAGCTTCAGAGGCTAAAACACTCAGAGACCTCATAGACTCTTTTGAGGCTGAAGCCCTAAATGTTGCTCCCCGTGTGAAACCTGGAACAGAAACAGGAACATCAAGCAAACGCACATCAATTGCGGCTAAACCTGTAAAACTACCGAAAGGTGTCACGAAGTTTGCAAAAGCAAAAGGTAAGCTAAAAGCCCCTATTTCTGGCCGCGTCATACGAAAATACGGCAGCGGCGAAAAAGGCATGACAATCGGCGGGCGGTCAAAATCACAAGTCATCGCTCCCTACGCTGGACGTATTGAGTTCGCAGGTGCTTTTAAAAATTATGACGATGTCGTGATTATCAACGTTGGCGAGGGGTATTTTATCCTTTTAACTGGACTCGGCGAAACTTATGTTGAGACAGGTGAAAACATTAGAACGGGCGAACCTTTAGGGTTACTACCTTTTAAGGCGAAAGGAACAGCTAATTTGTATATAGAATTTAGAAAAAGCGGTACAACTGTCAATCCTCAACCTTGGCTAGGCCCAGCTCTTGCAAGAAACGGATAACAGTAAATTTCATATAAAATGACTGGAAAGACGGCATTCGCCGCGATACATAACTATTTACGCGATTTTGTTACATCGCGAATACGGAGCCTAAAATGAAATATATACTGCCAACACTCGGTGCTGTCGCTGCTGTTTCACTTTTTGCTTTATCCAATACAAACCATTCAGCGTTCGCCGTTGAACGGCCATCACATGACGAGACGTTCAAGCAGCTTGAACTATTTGCAGATGTTTTGGCTCGTGTGCGGAGCGATTATGTTGTTGATGTTGAAGACGGAGACCTTATCGAAGATGCCATCAATGGCATGCTGCAATCGCTCGACCCACATTCCAGTTACGTCAATCCTGAAGGTTTTCGGGAAATGCAAATCGATACGTCAGGTCAGTACGGCGGCCTTGGTATGGAAGTCACCACCGAAGAAGGCTTTGTAAAAGTTATTACCCCTATTGATGACACACCTGCGAAGAAGGCGGGCATTAAAGCCGGTGACTATATTACTGAAATTGAGGGTGAAAGCATCATTGGCGTTGCTTTGTCTGATGCCGTAAAACGTATGCGTGGGAAACCCGGCGAACCCATTACCATTACCATTGCCCGAGAAGACGAAGAGTCAACAGAATACACAATCGTCAGAGAAGTGATTAAACGACAAACTGTAAAACATGAAGTAAAAGACGGTATTGGTTATGTCCGTATCGCTCAATTTAATGAGAAGGCTCATGATGGCCTGATAAAGGCTATAAAAGCTCTTAAAAAAGAATTGGGCAACTCAATGCCAGGTATTATTTTAGATTTACGTGGAAACCCCGGCGGGCTTCTCACTCAATCAGTGAGTGTCAGTAGTGTATTCCTAGACGGCGGTGAAGTTGTCTCAACACGCGGACGTTCAGCCAATGATACCGAACGCTATAATGCCCAAGCGGGGCAACTTGCGAAAGGCATACCACTTGTCGTTTTGATTGACGGCGCGGCGGCATCCGCCTCTGAAATCGTTGCAGGGGCTGTCCAAGATAGAGGCCGCGGCTTAGTTGTTGGCATGACGTCTTTTGGTAAAGGCTCTGTTCAATCAGTTATACCGCTACGCGGTGGTCGTGACGGCGCATTACGATTAACAACACAACGTTATTACACGCCGTCAGGACGCTCTATTCAAGGAACGGGCATTGACCCAGATATTTATGTATCGGCTATTCCTGATGATGGAAAAGAACATAAAATTCGTAGCGAAGCTGATCTTCCAAACGCCATTAAGAACGAAAATGAAGGCGAAGACATTGAAGATAATGCAGACGTAGAGATAGAAGAAATCAAGGTTGATTATCCACCAGAGGGGTTTGAAATTACTGATGATTACCAATTGCAAAAGGCGATCGAACTTCTCAAGAGTGGTTCTTACCCAGAACTCTTAGCTAATGCAGATTAGTCACAAAAATATCTGGTGGATTATATAACTATGCCTTCATGGATTAAAAAACTTTCAGCCGCTTTATGTCTCGGAACCGCTTTCGCACTCTGGTCTCCTGTTATATCTGCAAAACCACAGCCTGAAGAAGATAAAGAGACACTGGAAAGACTTGAGTTATTTGCCGATGTTTTTGCCCGTGTAAGGGCAGAATATGTTACTGAAGTTTCGGATAAAGAGTTGATAGGCTATGCGCTAAACGGTGCCCTCTCCTCGCTTGACCCTCACTCATCTTATGTCGCTCCGACCGAGTTTGAAGAACAAAGAGAAGCGAATAAACGTGAATACGGGGGCCTTGGTATCGAAGTTATAATGGAAGCCGGCTTAGTCAAAGTTAATCATGCCATCGAAGACGGACCAGCCTATGCAGCAGGTCTCAGAGGTGGTGATTATATTACAGCTGTGGACGGTATAAGCGTGCGCGGAAAAGAGTTGGATGAAGCTGTAGAAGGCATGCGCGGACTTGCAGGCGACCCGGTTACAGTGACAGTTTTAAGTCCAGGAAAAGACGCAAAGGACGTTGTTGTTGTCAGGCAAGTCGTCAGAGGCAGAGCCGTCCGTCACCGTGTTGAACGAGGTCTTGGCTATGTCTTTATCGAGACGTTTAATAATACGCGCCTGACGGATGATTTAGAAAAAGCATTGAAATCATTAGAAGTCTCATTAGACGGCACTATTCCGGGCCTGATTATAGATATGCGCAATAACCGCGGCGGCTTATTAGATCAGTCTGTAGATGTTTCCAGCTTATTTTTAGATGGTGGCGAAGTCCTATCTTCGCGTGGCCGGCTTCCAACGGATACTGAAAGATATAATGCCAAGGCTGGTGAGCTCTATCCCGGTATGCCTATCGTTATTTTGATGAATAGTGGGTCGGCCTCAGCTGCAGAAATCGTTGCTGGCGCGTTACAAGACCGCGGACGCGCCATTGTAATTGGACGCCGTTCATTTGGTAAAGGGTCTGTTCAATCCGTTATACCTCTTGCAAAAGGTGGCGCACTCCGCATGACGACTCAGAGATATTACACGCCCTCAGGCAAATCCATTCAAGGCCGAGGTATTCTACCGGACCTTCTAGTTTCACAAGTTAAGGATACAGGAGAAGTTCAAAAGCGGTTCCGTGAGGATAGCCTTCCAAACTCACTCCTAAACCCAGATGATAGTGATTATGAAGAAAACTATGATGATATAATGTATCCGCCTGAAAGCTGGCCAATAACGAAGGACTTTCAACTCGATAAAGCTGTGAATACTTTGAAGAGTTCACGCTATAAAACTTTACTCACAGAACAGTCATCTCGTTATAAGACTCCATAGATTTTTGAATCAAATTATCCTAACAGGTGAATCATGTCACAAAATTCGCCTCATATTAAACGTCGTTACATGCAGCCTCTTCCTTCACGTAGGAAGCATGTACTTCTCGTGGCTTGTACATTAGCCGTTATTATTGGTACGACTTTTATTATCACAAACTTTATGGGCCGCGTGGATGATGCGCGCAGTGCTGGGGTCATAGCTATCTCGCCGCCACCACAGCCGCCTGTCTTTGATACATTAGAGGCCAATAGTGGTAATTTGCCAGACCTCCTTGCAGGAGAAGTCAATGAGAATGTCAATCCGACCAATAGCCTTGCAGTAACCAATACAGTTCCCCTTGCAACAACCGATGCTTTGGGCAACCCTATATCGTCAACACCTAACTCTCAAAACTTCGATTTTAGTGCCTCCCCCATAACACTTACGCCCTCATCATCTGGGCAGTCCGTTTCAACAACTGGCCCGCGGGTTATTACGATTGACGGCAAACCCATTGATGGTAGCAGCAGTGCACTCGTGCCTGCGCCTATATCAGGTCTAACAAAAATAAGCTCATATGGGCAAGTCCCCGCCATTTCATCCACAGGCGTAACACCGCTTTCAGCCTATAAACGGCCTTTCACACCCGTCAGTGGCACCCAAACAGTCTCGATTATTATTGGCGGCCTCGGTGTCAACCGAACCCTCACCCAACAAGCCATTAACGAATTACCCGCAGCTGTGACGCTGTCATTCGCGGCTCATTCTTCGGGTCTTCAGGGCTGGGTCAATAAAGCCCGCGCCAAAGGTCATGAAGTCCTTATAGAAATACCTATGGAGTCAAATGAGTTTGACGCCAGTGAACCGGGGGCGAGCCGTGCCCTTATGGCGACCCGTAATATTCGTGCCAATCCGCGCAATCTGGACTGGCTGCTCAGCCGCGCTCAAGGTGCATTTGGCGTGACGAATTATAACGGAGATCTCTTCCTCAACCGCGCTGATGCTGTTGCGCCACTTTTAGAAAAACTTGCTAAGACAGGCATAGGGTTTATCTTTGATGGCTCAACATCTGCGCCAAGCCTCTCTGCAATAGCCTCATCAGCACGCCTACCTTATGCAGCGGGTTATAATCTCATAGATACACAGCCCGATAGCCAAATTATTGAGAACGAGCTTTCACGCCTTACCCAGAGCGCTAAATTAGGCGCTCAGCCCATAGGGGTTGGGTTCACATATTCAGAAACAATCGTGACCGTAAAACGCTGGGCGAACTCACTGAGCTCTCAAGGTTTAACCCTGGCGCCCGCCTCTCACAATTTACGTTAATGCCCAAACCTACTGATGATATTTCTAAATACCGCCCTTGTGTTGGGGTGGCTGTCTTTAATAAAGATGGCAAAGTATGGCTTGGAGCACGTCTCGGTCAAACAGGGCCTTATGCGTGGCAGATGCCCCAAGGCGGCATGGACGCTGGTGAAATTCCTGAAGTCTCCGCCGCCAGAGAGCTCTGGGAAGAAACGGGTATTTCGCTAGAGATGGTAACGCCCATTGGCGAAATTGATGACTGGCTGTTTTACGATTTTCCACCTGAGTATACTGGCAAAAAAGCTACCAAAAACTGGCGCGGTCAACGCCAAAAATGGTTCGCATTTCGCTTTCACGGCGACGCATCAAAAATAGACCTCAAAGCCCACGGCCCTCAAGAGTTTTCGAAATGGACATGGGGTGAACTTGCCAACACGCCTAATTTGATTGTGCCTTTTAAACGCAAAGTTTATGAACAGCTGGCATCTGAATTTGAACGCTTTGCTAAACCCATAAACTAGCTTAACGCAAGCTATGGCCGGAAACCCAAATAGTAAAAACGCAATGCTCTTCGTCTTAATCACTGTGATGATTAATTCGATTGGCTTTGGCATTATGATTCCTGTCCTGCCAGACCTTCTTAAAGAACTGACTAGCCTCCCTAACAATCAAGCCGTTATTTATGGCATGTGGCTTACCTTTGTGTTTGCACTTTTTCAATTCATCTGCATGCCTATCGTCGGCGGATTATCAGATAAGTTTGGACGTAGGCCCATCATGCTGCTTTCCCTCTTCGGCCTCGGGATCGACTATTTCATTATGGGGTTTGCCCCGACCGTCGCCTTTCTCTTTGTAGGCCGCATCATAGCAGGCGCATTCGGCGCGACGTTCAGCACAGCTAACGCCTATATCGCCGATATAAGCCCGCCTGAGACGCGTGCGCAAAACTTTGGATTAGTTGGAGCCTCATTTGGCGTTGGCTTCATGCTCGGTCCTGTGGTCGGCGGGTTAATTGGCGATCAGCTCGGTCCAAGGGCTCCATTTATCGCGGCAGGCTGTCTATCACTGCTCAATGTCATATATGGCTTTATCTTTCTGCCCGAAACATTGCCGCTTAATAAACGCCGCCCCTTTGAGTGGAAGCGCTCTAATCCTTTCGGGTCAATTAAGTCCCTTGGACGGATTAAAGGCGTAAAGGGCCTTATCTTCGTATTGTTTCTATTAGCCATGGCCCATACGGTGTATCCCACAACGTTTGCCTTCTCGACACAAGAAGGCCTTGGCTGGACGCCTGGGGATATTGGCTATGCACTTGGTGCGTTCGGGATTGCCAGTATGATTGTTCAAGGCGGGCTGATCCGCATCATCATCCCAAAGATTGGTATGTTTTGGGCAGGTGTTATTGGTATGATTTCTGCTGTTATCGCCTATGGCATGATGGGGAGTGCAGATAAGGCGTGGATTATTTATGCTGCAGGTCCATTTGCGGCTTTTGCTGGGCTTTATGGTCCTGCCCTAACAAATATGATGAGCTCCCGCGTGTCTGAATCAGAACAAGGCGAACTCCAAGGTGCGATTGGCGCGGCTCAAGGCCTCGCGCTCATGATCGGTCCTTTTGCTATGGCCGGTATGTTTTATTATTTCGGTAATACCGAATTAAAAGGCGCTTCTGGCCTCTCTACATTCCCATCTAACGTCATCCAAATTGGGAAACATTTAGCCACAGACATAAGCATTCCCTACATCCCCGGCGCGCCATTTTTAATGGCGGCAGCCATGGCCATCATTGCCTTTGCAGTGTTTGCTTTCGTGACAAACGCAGAAGATAGGCGATTTAATACAAAAACTCAATCCAGTGGTTCAAAACAGAAACCGAAAAGCTAGTTTAGATACTCATTATTTCTGCGTTGCTTCAAGCGCTATAGCATTTAAGACGCCAGCCACTTTAGACACGGGGGGAACAGATGCATCCAAACCATGGGTTTCTGCCAAGGCTTTGATATCCGTCATTCTCACTTTGATTTGACCATCTTGTTCAAAGACAAGCGCCTTCATAGGAAGATCAATACCCATTTCGATGTTCTTTTGCATCAAAACTGTGCCAACTTTGGGATTACCAAAAAGAATTAAATGCGACGAACTAAGCTCTAAACCTGCCTTTTGAGCACCCTTGGCATGATCGACTTCGGTAAACACATTTAAATTACGCGTAGCTAAAGCTTGTTTAAGACGCGATACGGTTTCCGTAAGATTGTGCTGGCTTACATAAGTCACAGTTTGTTTCGTCATTTTAACCTCAGTTTTATGTGGCGCGCTTGTCACATCACTTGAACAGGCTGAAAGTAATCCAAGGCTCATTACAGAGACCAATATTATAGCAGCCTTCTTCATTGTGATATTCCTCTTCGCTTCACCATAGACGATAAGCCGCAATCACAACATTTAATTCTCGTAATGTGGCATTAGCTCTATCACGACAAGTTCCGGCGGTGCCCGAAACCGCGCAGGCAGCACAGATGTGCCAATTCCAGACGTAACAAAGGCCGGAATACCGTTCGCACTCACAAGGCCATAAGCATATTTACGCCCCGCGGCGGTAGCTGTTACGCGGCGGCCAATCAGGGGGATATTAATCTGCCCGCCATGCGTATGCCCCGCTACGGCTAACGCCGTATCGGACCGCAGGTACTCAAAACTGTCGGGTGAATGCATCATCGCAATAATAGCTTTACCCTCGCATTTTGAAAAAACGGATATATCTTCTTTTTGCGTATCATGATCCGCTAGACCAATGAGGCAAATCGAGCCGTCAATATCAACGGCGTCATTCGCTAAGACAGTGACGTTATTTTCGGTCAGAGCCGCCTCTACATATTCGGCATCATACCAAACATCATGATTACCGATGCTCGCGAAAACACCAAGTTTAGATTGGAGCGCGGCGAGATGAGTTATGCCGTCTGAAATTTTATTATTAAATTTCGCGTTATGGTTTTCACGGCGCTCATGCCCATCGACGAAGTCCCCCGCAATCAGAACAATATCAGGCTGCGAAGCATTGACCGCTTTCACGATTTTTTCAACGCGCGATGACCCGACATGAAACCCGCCAATATGAATATCTGAGAGTAAAACGATTTTATGGACTGTGCGAACGTGACTGGATTGCACCGTTATGTGCCGAACCTTAAGTATTCGAGGTTCGATGAAAAACCCATAGAGTAAACACAGAACTCCGAGAGTAACGAAGGCCGCAAATATTTTAATAACACGAGACATAACTGCGGGTTAAACCTTGAGTATGTCGAAACTATTACCTGATTGCGGCAGTATTAGCCTTAAACACACTCCAGAGCGAGATGTTCACCCTCTGGCAGGACAACATCAATCATATCATCCGTGTTGATATCGCCCCCTGTCACAACAATCGACATGACGCCCGACTTCTTATTCACAGACCCATCTGCACGTTTTTCGACAACGGCTTTTAGCAAATTAGGATGAATAGTATTGAGCTTAAGGCACGGGCTACGTAGGCCTGTGATTTGAATAATGGCCCCGCTAGGAAAACGAAACTCTGTGCCGCGAGGCAGACCTAAAAGGTCAATCCCGCGCGTGACAATATTTTCGCCCATTTGCCCGGGCTTAACGTCTATGCCTTTCGCAGCGAGTTCATCAAAAAGCTCAGCATGTATCAGATGGACTTGGCGCAAGTTCTGCGCGTCAGGATTTTTCTTTTTATCCGAGAGATGCTGAACCGTGGCCCCGCCATGTGCGTCACCTTGAACGCCAAAACCCGCAATCACAGTGATTACGGGCTTAGTTATTTTCGAAAAATTATGACCTGCGTCAGAGGCGACAGCGATAACCGTCTGGGTCGTCATTTACGCGCTCGCGAGAGCTTTAAGACCGTCAAGATTTTGTTGCATCGCCAAAGCGGCGTCGCCGTTTAGGTTAGCCAATGCAGCTGTCGCCGCCGTAACTTCGGCTTGAATTGTCTCTGCACTTAGCTCTGACAGCAATGATGCTTTCTCAGCCAAAACAGTAAGACCCGCAGGCGTGACATCGGCGAAACCACCTTGTACAAAATACTGCGTCTCAACCCCGTCAACACGAACGATAATCGTCCCCGTGCGAATAGCCGCCATGAAAGGTGCATGCTTAGGCAAAACAGAGAAGTCGCCCTCTGTGCCAGGAATGTCAACTTGGTCAACATCACCAGCAAAGAGTTCTGCTTCGGGGGAAACCAATGAGAATGTAAGTTTATCAGTCATTATTTTTCTCCGAAACGGAAGCTTCTTTTGTTATACCTAATATACGCTCTTGTTTAAACCTTCGATAGCCGAGTTATGAGTTTTACGCTGCGTCTGCGGCCATTTTAGCCGCTTTTTCAACAACATCATCAATGCCGCCAACCATGTAGAAGGCTTGCTCTGGAAGATGATCATATTCGCCTTCAACAAGACCTTTGAATGAGCGCACTGTCTCTTCAAGCGGCACTTGGATACCCGGTGAACCCGTGAAGATTTCAGCAACATCGAAAGGCTGTGAGAGGAACTTCTCAACTTTACGCGCGCGCGCAACAGTTGTTTTGTCTTCTTCAGAAAGCTCGTCCATGCCGAGGATGGCGATGATGTCTTGTAGTGACTTATAACGCTGTAGGATCTCTTGAACCTGACGCGCTGTTTCGTAATGCTCAACGCCAACTGTCCGTGGTTCTAGGATACGCGATGTTGAATCGAGTGGATCAACCGCAGGGTAGATACCTTTTTCCGAGATTGAACGGTTAAGAACTGTTGTCGCGTCCAAATGGGCGAAAGACGTTGCTGGCGCAGGGTCAGTCAAGTCATCGGCTGGGACGTAAATCGCTTGAACAGAGGTAATAGAGCCTTTGTTTGTTGACGTAATACGTTCCTGCATTTGGCCCATTTCAGTGGCCAATGTTGGCTGATAGCCAACCGCAGAAGGGATACGGCCAAGAAGCGCAGACACTTCTGAACCCGCTTGTGTGAAACGGAAGATGTTATCAACGAAGAACAAGACGTCTTTGCCTTCTTCGTCGCGGAAATATTCAGCCTGTGACAGACCCGTAAGCGCAACACGTGCGCGGGCGCCTGGAGGCTCATTCATTTGACCATAAACGAGGGTCGCACGGCTTTCGCCGTCAAGGTTGATAACGTTAGATTCGATCATCTCGTGATAAAGGTCATTACCCTCACGTGTACGTTCGCCCACACCCGCGAAGACTGAGTAGCCGCCGAAGAGTTTCGCGATATTGTTGATGAGTTCCATAATCAAAACTGTTTTGCCAACACCCGCGCCGCCGAAGAGACCAATCTTACCACCTTTTGAGTATGGGCAAAGAAGGTCGATAACTTTGATACCAGTCGCCAGAACTTCTGTTTCTGTCGCTTGGTCAGTAAAGGCTGGCGCTTCTTTATGAATGGAGGCCATAGCTTTTGTTTTAATCGGGCCGCGTTCGTCAATCGGCTCACCGATAACGTTCATGATACGACCGAGTGTTTCAGGACCAACAGGCACAGTAATTGGCGCGCCAAGGGCTGTAACGGGCTGGCCGCGAACAAGACCTTCAGTCGAATCCATCGCAATTGTGCGGACTGTGTTTTGTCCCAAATGCTGCGCAACTTCGAGAACAAGGCGGTTGCCTTGGTTATCAGTTTCAAGCGCGTCTAGGATTGACGGCAGAGCGCCATCAAATTCCACATCAATAACCGCGCCAATAACTTGACTGACACGGCCAGTTGCCTTCAAAGGGGCCGCTTTCTTTCCAGCGGGTTTCTTCGCTACTTTTTTTGCTACTGCTTTAGCCATGGGTCTTGTCCTCTAGCTTTAAAGCGCTTCCGCGCCTGAAATAATTTCAATCAGTTCGGATGTAATCCGTGCCTGACGTGTTCGGTTAAATGTAAGCGTTAGCTTATCAATCATGTCGCCCGCATTACGCGTCGCGTTATCCATAGCCGCCATTTTAGAGCCCATCTCGCCCGCTTGATTTTCAAGCAAAGCACCAAAGATTTGCGCATTGATGTTACGTGGCAGAAGCACGCGAAGCATGCCTGCTTCATCTGGCTCATATGTATAGATAGCTCCGCCGAGATCTGGCCCTCCAGCCGTTTCAACAGCAGGCCTATCTTGTGCATCAGCACCTAAGTTATCTCCAAAATCAGGCATAGCAGGAATAAGTGTCTGCGAGACAGGTGTTTGCGACATAACATTTTCAAATTCAGAGAAAACAAGTTTACATACATCAAATTCACCGCGCTCAAACATAGCTGTGATTTGTTCACCGATACGTTGCGCAATGCCTGCATGAAGCTTACGCTCCTCTTTGAGTGAGATATATTCTACCACACGGTCATCATAAAGACGGTTTAGCTGATCATAGCCTTTCTTCCCAATCAGGAAGAGTTTGACTTTTTTGCCTGCTCTTTCGAGTGCAACTATTTCTTCGCGCGCTTTACGCACTATATTAGTATTAAACCCGCCGCATAACCCGCGGTCAGCAGAGGCCACAATCAAGAGAACAGTCTCGGACGAGCCAGTTCCTACCAAAAGCTCAGGTGCGTCCCCTGCGCCCGTCATAGACGAGGCTAGGTTTGAGATAACACCAGAAAGGCGCTCGGAATAGGGACGTGACTTCTCCGCAGCCTCTTGCGCTTTACGCAATTTGGCCGCCGCAACCATTTGCATGGCCTTGGTGATCTTCTGCGTATTTTTAACGCTTTTGATCCGGTTTTGAAGCTCTTTTAAAGACGCCATTGGTCAGGTTCCTTAAGCGGCAAAGTTCGCTGTGAAAGATTCGAGAGCCGACTTGAGGTGGCTTTCGATATCATCCGTTAGCTTTTTCTGTGACGCTATATCAGCTAAGAGTTGACTGTGGTTCGCATGCAGATTGGCGAGAAGCTCTTTCTCATATTTCTGCACTGATTTCACAGGAATACCATCTAGATAACCACGTGTACCCGCATAGATAACAGCCACTTGCTCTTCCACTTGAAGCGGAGAGAATTGTGGTTGCTTAAGAAGCTCTGTCAGGCGCTCACCACGAGCAAGCAATGCCTGTGTTGACGCATCAAGATCTGAACCAAACTGAGCAAAGGCCGCCATTTCACGGTACTGGGCTAATTCACCTTTAATAGGACCAGCAACTTGTTTCATCGCTTTAATCTGAGCAGATGACCCCACACGTGACACAGAAAGGCCAACGTTTAGTGCTGGACGGATACCTTGGAAGAACAAATCAGTTTCCAAGAAAATCTGACCATCTGTAATCGAAATCACATTCGTCGGAATAAAGGCTGAAACATCGTTGCCTTGCGTCTCAATAATCGGGAGCGCAGTCAAAGACCCGCCGCCATTTTCTTTGTTGAGTTTCGCCGCACGCTCGAGAAGACGGGAGTGAAGATAGAAAACATCACCAGGATAAGCTTCACGGCCCGGAGGACGACGCAGAAGAAGTGACATTTGACGATAAGCGACCGCTTGCTTGGACAGATCATCATAAATAATCAGGCCGTGCATGCCGTTATCGCGGAAATATTCGCCCATGGCGCAACCTGCAAAAGGTGCAAGGAACTGAAGAGGCGCAGGCTCTGAGGCCGTCGCTGCGACGATGATTGAATATTCCATAGCGCCATTTTCTTCGAGTGTTTTAACAAGCTGAGCCACAGTTGAGCGCTTTTGGCCGATAACAACATATATACAGTAGAGTTTGTCGTTATCACGGTCTTCATCAAAAGCAGCTTTTTGGTTCAAGATCGCGTCAACAGCGACAGCTGTCTTACCTGTTTGGCGATCACCAATAATAAGCTCACGTTGTCCACGGCCAACTGGGATAAGCGCATCAATCGCCTTGATACCTGTTTGAACAGGCTCATGGACACCTTGGCGAGGCATGATGCCCGGCGCTTTAACGTCAACGCGGCGGCGTTCAGTTGATTTAATAGGACCTTTACCATCAATTGGCTCACCCAGCGGGTTCACAACACGACCCAAAAGACCCATGCCGACAGGAACGTCAACGATTTCGCCGAGACGTTTAACTGTATCGCCTTCTTTAATACCGCGGTCATCACCAAAGATAACAGCACCGACATTGTCGCTTTCTAGGTTAAGCGCCATGCCTTTAATTCCGCCTGGGAATTCGACCATCTCGCCAGCGCCGACGTTATCAAGACCGTAAATACGGGCGATACCATCACCGACAGATAGAACCTGTCCGACGTCTGAGACTTTAGCTTCTGTTCCAAAGCCTTTAATTTGCTTCTTCAGAATATTGGAAATTTCCGCAGCACGAATATCCATGATTTTTCCTCTTATGCTTCTTTGAGCGCGATTTTTAGATCATCAAGCTTAGTCTTGAGAGAGCTGTCATAAAGTTTTGACCCAACACGCACGATGAAGCCACCGAGCAAGTCTGGATCGACACGAGTTTCTACTTCGACCGGACGGCCAAGAGATTTCTTCAAATTCTCTTTAAGCGACGCTAGCTGATCAGATGATAGCTTTTGCGCGCTTGTAATTTTTGCAATTTGAGAGCCTTTACGCTGTGCCAACAGTCCTTCGAATGCAGAAAGTATGGCAGGAAGCTCACCCGCGCGGCGATTCTCTGTTACAGTTCCGATAAATTGCATCATCAACTGGCTAAGATTCGCCTTCTTGGCAACAGCCGTTAGACCGGACACTTTTTGCTCGATAGAAAACACTGGGCTGCTCGCAAGACGTTGAAGATCAACACTCTTTTCGAATGTCTCTTTCAATGTCTTAGCGTCTTTTTCTATTGTTTTCAATGACTTAGACTCTTCAGCAAGCTCAAGCAAAGCTAAGGCATATCGGGATGGCGCTTCCCCAGTAATGACTTCAGTATTTGACACTATATAAGGTCCGTAATTGTGCGGGTCAAAAGTAAATTTCACCGCTTAAACATGACGACAGCTTAACGAGTACAACATCGTTAAACTAAACTCGCGCGGGCTGTAACATGAGCCTTCACAAATGCCAAGTCCGATTGGAGTGCGGCGTTTTGGCAGGCAGTTAATTAGGGCTTAATAAGGTCAATTAGAGAAGAAAAGAGGCACTGAATGGTTTCATAAGACACCTGCCACAACTAATAGGCAATAATCGCAAGCAATTGCTTAGATATTCCCGCGCAAATATGCCCTACCCTTTGGAGGCTTGACCTGTGTGTGATAGGGCCGCATTAGATATTGTGCGTTATTGTTTGCGTATCTTCTTGTTTTGCCTATCTGCCGTTTTTAGAGTTTAGATAATCATGAAATCCACGGAGTCCCCCGAAAGGTCACTGACTGAAGACGACATAACCAAACTCGTACAGTTATTTTATGCCCGTGTGCGACGCGATCCAACTTTGTCGCCTGTATTTATTGGTAAAATTGGGGAAACCGATAGTTCTTGGGCTGTCCATTCGAAGCATATCGAAGACTTTTGGTCGTCAGTTCTCCTTAAGACTAAACGCTTCACAGGCAATCCTATGCTAAAGCACATCGCATTGCCGGGTATAACCCCACATCATTTCAAACTTTGGTTAGAGATATTCGAACTCACCGCCGACGAAACCCTGATTGATGCGCATGCACATGAGGTCAAGGCTATGGCGCACCGCATTGCTCAAAGCTTGCAAATGGGCCTTGCCTTTCACCACGAAAGGTCAGGACAATCACCTCACCCTTTCACAGATTACTCAGTTATTTCGCGCCCAAGATAAATGATTAGAAATGACGCATAAATGGCCCTTTAGCATCCGACAACCTAGAGAAATTATATCCTGATTAGCGGCAATAAAATGGACTATAACTTGCCCTTCACCTGTTTTCTCGCGATGATGCAATGCAGCTAAGGCACCAACTGTTGCGTATTATCGATTTTAGTGAGTGATGAACCTAAAGACCTCTTCTAAGTCAATTAAAGAAGTCTAAAACTCATATTACTTAACCAAAGGGCATAACGAGTAATTTGGTTGAATTTCTTTTTAAGTCACTAAATACGTTGAGGGAAATACGCTAAGAAATACACGTTATAATCAAAATTATGGTGGGCGGTAACGGGTTCGAACCGCTGACCCTCTCGGTGTAAACGAGATGCTCTACCAGCTGAGCTAACCGCCCCTTCATAATATGCGCGCTTAATGCGCAGATTTTCCGCCAAGGTCAACACCTTCATTCATAATAATTCCCGCTAATGCAGCTTCGTCAGTAGCGGTCCATTTAATCTTCTTAGGTTTAGACGTCAGTGCATGCTTCAAAACCTCATCCACGGTGCTTACAGGGATGATTTCAAGTGCATTTTTAACGTTATCAGGGATGTCTGCCAAGTCCTTCGCATTATCTTGGGGAATCAAAACCGTCACAACACCCCCCCGTAATGCGGCTAATAACTTCTCCTTAAGTCCCCCAATTGGCAGCACGCGTCCGCGCAAAGTTATCTCGCCTGTCATCGCGATATCTTTACGCACAGGAATACCCGTAAGAACAGACACCATAGCCGTGACCATACCAACACCCGCACTTGGACCATCCTTTGGTACCGCGCCCTCAGGCATGTGAACATGTATATCCGTACTGCGGAATTGACGCGGGCTAATGCCAAGCTCGGGCGCGCGCGATTGAACATAGCTATTCGCGGCAGAAATCGATTCTTTCATAACATCTTTAAGGTTACCGGTAACCGTCATCTTGCCCTTACCCGGCATAGAAACGGATTCTATTGTCAATATGTCTCCACCAACGGATGTCCAAGCAAGGCCAGTAACGATACCAACTTGATCCTCCGTATCAGTTTGCCCAAATCTGAATTTCTTGACGCCAAGAAAGTCTTCGATGTTCTTAGAAGACACGGTAATTTTCTTCGCCTCATCAGACACAATCTTCTTAAGGGCCTTACGCGCGAGTTGTGAGATTTCACGTTTTAAACTCCGAACCCCTGCTTCACGCGTGTAATAACGAATGATATCGCGCAGAGCCTCCTCTTTGACGGTGAACTCGCCTTTTTTAAAGCCATGCTCTGTTGTTGTCTCAGGCAGTAAGTGGCGGGTCGCAATCTCAATTTTCTCGTCTTCTGTATATCCAGGAATACGAATAATTTCCATGCGGTCCAAAAGAGGTTGCTGCATATTTAAGGAATTAGCCGTTGTAATAAACATTACATCAGACAAATCATAATCAACATCCAGGTAATGATCGCTGAACGTATCATTTTGCTCAGGGTCCAAGACCTCAAGCAGCGCAGACGATGGGTCCCCACGGTGATCTGAGCCCATTTTATCAATCTCATCGAATAAGAACAATGGATTATTATATTTGGCCTTTTTCATCGACTGGATAATACGGCCCGGCATAGACCCGATATAAGTTCTACGGTGCCCCCGTATTTCAGACTCGTCTCTAACGCCCCCTAAAGACACGCGTACAAATTCACGGCCCGTTGCGCGGGCAACTGACTTACCCAATGATGTCTTACCAACGCCTGGAGGGCCCACAAGGCAAATAATAGGCCCTTTAACTTTTTTCGTACGCGTCTGAACGGCTAGATGTTCGATGATCCTCTCTTTAACTTTATCGAGACCATAATGATCTGCGTCCAGTATCTCTTGTGCCTTCTTAAGGTCACGCTGTATGCGCTTTTTCTTGCCCCACGGCACAGATAACATCCAATCAAGGTAGTTACGTGATACATTCGCCTCAGCCGACATCGGGCTCATTTGCTTGAGCTTTTTAACCTCCGCATCGACTTTATCTTTGGCTTCTTTCGTAAACTTCGTCTCTTCAATTTTACCTTGAAGTTCGGCAAACTCATCAGGCGCATCGCCATTGCCGAGCTCTGTCTGAATAGCTTTCATTTGCTCATTCAAATAATATTCCCGTTGTGTTTTTTCCATTTGACGCTTCACGCGGCCACGGATTTTCTTCTCAACTTTGAGAACACTCGTTTCGCCGTTGATTAAATCCAAAATTGTCTTAAGCCTTACAGATACTTCTTCCTCAGCTAAGAGCATTTGCTTCTCTGCGATTTGAGCATTCAAATGAACGGAAATAACATCGGATAGTTTAGACGGCTCAGATGTTTCAGTAACTGAAGTCACGACTTCTTCTGCAATTTTCTTATTCAGTTTTCCATAAGTTTCAAAAGTATCTGTCACTTGCTTTGCTAGTTTTTTAATAAGCGCAGGCTCGCTAAACTTTGAAGGCGTTGTTTCCGCATATGCTTCTATAAACTCAGTTTTATCTGTGAACGCATCAACAACAGCGCGGTCCTGTCCCTCAACTAAGACACGGACTGTCCCATCTGGTAATTTCAAGAGCTGTAGAATTTTCGCGACGCAGCCACGGTGATAGATGTCGTCTTGAGTAGGATCATCAGATTCAGCATTTTTTTGCGTTAACAATAGGATGCGCTTATCCTGCTCCATCACATCTTCTAATGCCTTAATGGACTTTTCCCTACCAACGAATAGCGGGACAACCATAAAAGGGAAAACTACGATATCGCGCAGTGGCAAAATCGGGAATAAATGTGTTTCAGACATATATCATCTCATTCAATCTATAGGCGCATTCATATGCGCCTAATCATTTACAGGTGGGATGACACAGGCCTTGTTTCAAGACATCACATCCTCAAAACCACCTATTAACTGCATAAATTCAGCCTTTAAGAGGCTTTTTCTTTAGTCTGTTTTTTATCAGAGTAAATAAGTAGCGGTTTTGCTTGCCCACTGACCACTTCACCATTGATAACAACTTCTTCCACGCCTTCATAAGCAGGAAGATCATACATACTATCGAGTAGAATATTTTCCATAATAGAACGAAGTCCACGCGCACCAGTCTTACGGTCTAGGGCTCTCTTCGCAATAGCTTTCAAAGCATCATCAGAGAAGGAAAGACGAACGTCTTCCATTTCAAATAAGGCTTGATATTGCTTGACTAATGCATTTTTAGGCTTTGTCAGGATAATGATTAAAGCCTCTTCGTCCAAATCAGTCAAAGTTGCAATAACGGGCAGCCGTCCTACAAACTCAGGGATAAGACCGAAACGCGTAAGATCTTCAGGTTCAACACCCTCAAGAATATCACCAACACGGCGATCATCAAGTTCTTTGACTTTGCCACCAAAACCAATTGAGGCACCCTCGCCTCGGTTCAAAATAACTTTATCAAGCCCTGCAAATGCGCCTCCAACGACGAAAAGGATATTCGTCGTATCAACTTGCAAGAACTCTTGCTGTGGATGCTTGCGGCCTCCCTGCGGCGGTACAGATGCGACTGTACCCTCCATAATCTTGAGTAGAGCCTGCTGAACGCCTTCGCCCGAAACATCGCGTGTGATGGACGGGTTGTCTGATTTACGGCTAATTTTATCGACTTCGTCAATATAGACGATTCCACGCTGCGCACGCTCAACGTTGTAATCTGCACTTTGAAGTAATTTCAGGATAATGTTTTCAACATCTTCACCGACATAGCCCGCCTCAGTAAGCGTCGTCGCATCAGCCATAGTAAACGGAACATCTAGAATACGCGCTAATGTCTGCGCGAGAAGAGTTTTACCACAACCTGTTGGGCCAACGAGAAGAATATTTGACTTCGCCAGCTCAACGTCTTGGTTCGTTGTGGCGTGATTGAGTCTCTTGTAGTGATTGTGAACGGCCACAGAGAGCACTTTTTTGGCATATTTTTGACCAATAACGTAATCATCCAGTGTATCGCAAATCTCTTGCGGAGTCGGGACGCCTTCTTGAGACTTAGCAATAGAGCCCTTGCCCTCTTCTTTGATGATATCCATACAAAGCTCAACGCATTCATCACAGATAAATACAGTTGGCCCCGCAATCAGCTTTCTGACTTCATGCTGACTTTTACCGCAGAATGAGCAGTAAAGTGTGTTCTTTGTCTCGCCTGTGGTTTTGCTCATTTTTTATCCGTTTCACACCTACAACCCGCCACTCTATGCAAAGGCGGTGCCGAAAATATTGGCTTATTTTGTCCAGTAATATGACAGTTTCATTAAAACGCCCTTACCGTTTCCCTCAAAGGAACACTTTTCTTTGTAAACTGGCAAGTTATTTTTTATCTCGCCAGCTTAACACGTTAGTAGCTTACTTTATTCGTCTTGACCGCGTTTTTCATAAACGTGATCAACTATTCCAAAGTCTTGCGCTTCTTTTGCCGTCATAAAGTGATCTCGGTCGAGCGTTTTTTCAATCGTCGCATATTTTTTACCTGTATGATGAACGTATATTTCATTCAAACGCTTTTTCATCGCAAGGATATCGTTAGCATGACGCTGAATATCTGACGCTTGACCACGGAAGCCACCAGAAGGCTGATGAACCATAACGCGAGCATTCGGCAGAGCGACACGCTTACCAGCTTCGCCAGCGGCTAAAAGCAGCGAGCCCATAGAGCAGGCTTGGCCCATACAGACTGTAGACACAGGAGACTTGATGTACTGCATTGTATCATAAATCGCCATACCAGCCGTCACAACGCCACCCGGGGAGTTGATATACATCGAAATTTCTTTTTTTGGGTTCTCTGATTCAAGAAATAAAAGCTGCGCCGTAATAGACGCCGCCATGCCATCTTCAACTACGCCTGAGAGGAAAATGATGCGGTCACGCAATAGCCGTGAGTAAATATCAAAAGCGCGTTCGCCGCGGCTGGACTGCTCTACAACTGTCGGGATAAGATAGTTAGTTAAAACGTCTTGTGGGTCATGAATCATAATTTTGTCCTTAGAGGGCGAAAAATTGGGATATGTCTAAACCAACATCTCTGAAAAGTGTTACGTTTATATTGATATCTTATATGAATCATTCAAGGGGCAGTCTGCATATCTCTATAAAAAAAGCCCGCATTTTCATGCGGGCCCTTAAAAATTATGTCTCGCTTACGAAACTAAATCATTGCGTCTTCTTCAAACAGCGTGTCTTTATCAACTTTTTTGTCGGTAACTTTCGCTTTTTCGATAATCAAATCGACAACCTTTTCTTCATAGATAGGCGCGCGGAGCTGAGCGATAGCTTGTGGGTTCTTCTGATAGAACTCAATAACTTGCTGTTCTTGCCCAGGATACTGACGCGCTTCAGCAATCATAGCTTGCTGGATTTCTTCATTAGAAATTTGGATTTCCTGCTTTTGACCCATTTCCGCAAGTACGAGACCAAGACGAACGCGACGCTCGGCGATTTTCCGGTAATCTTTTTCAAGCGCCTTATCAGTCTTCTTAGCATCATCTTCGTCAAGTTGACCGGCTTCTTTTTCAGCCTGTACTTGTGACCAGATATTACCAAATTCAGCTTCAACCATAAGCGGCGGAAGCTCAAATTTATGTTTTTTGTCAAGCTCATCGAGAATAGCGCGCTTTAATTTCATGCGCGTTTGCATTTCAAGTTGCCCTTCATACTGCGTCTTAACAGCCGCTTTTAAAGCTTCAAGATCGGCAACACCAAACTTCTGAGCAAACTCATCGTCAATCACGGCGTCAACTTCGCCCTGAACCTCAATAACCTTCGTTGCGAAGATAGCGTCTTTACCCGCTAAGTCAGCCGCTTGGTATGGCTCTGGGAATGTGACTTTAACGTCTTTCTCATCACCAGCTTTAACGCCGACAAGCTCTTCTTCGAAGCCTGGGATAAATGAACCAGAACCAAGAACAAGTTGATGCCCTTCCATCGCGCCGCCATCAAACGGTACACCGTCAACACTACCTACAAAATCAATAAGGACGGCATCACCTTTTTTGGCTTTAGCTGTTTTAGCCTTCTTCTTGTAAGACTTTTGACCTTCAGCTAATTTAGCAACTTCAGCGTCAATTTCTTTATCATCAGCTTTGTGCTTAAGCCGTGTAAACTTCAATGTCGCGGGATCAACCGGATCAAATTCTGGAATGCTTTCAACTGTTAATTGATATTCAAGGTCGGCATCCCCTTTGGTAACATCTTCACCATTTGCGCGAAGGTCAATTTTAGGCTGGCCCGCTGGACGGATTTTATTGTCATTGATAGCCTTTTGAGACGTTTCATTAACAATCTCTTCAACGAGGTCCTTCATGATAGACTGCCCGAACATTTTACGAATATGTCCAACAGGTACTTTGCCGGGGCGAAACCCTTTGAGTGTCACCTGAGGCTGCATCTCTTTGATTTTAGCCTCTAGCTTAACCGCTAAATCTTCTTTGGGGACTGTCACAGCATATGTGTGGCTCAAACCCTCTTTTTTTAATTCTTTTATCACCATGACGTTGGTCCATCGTCTTAAACAGTAAAGGTGCAGAAGCGTCACGCTTAGCACCCCAAAACTGTCAGTTAAATTTCGCGCCTTATGTCACGCTGATTATTCATTGGCAACGCCTGTTAATCGGGAAATTTCGCAAAACTTCACTGTTTACTTGCCATTCCAGCTTCAAAGAGCAAGTTATGACTAAATATGCATCATTTATTGAGAATTAGGCCCACATAGTCATGATTTTTTTGACAGATTCGTCTCTTCCAATTTATTTAAGTGTATTTTTTGGCCCCTTTGTTCAGGAAGATGCTGCGGTTTTATACGCAGCAAGCCTATCGGCTAACAATCCCCCCTACTTCCCAACTCTATTTTTTGTCATTTTAGCAGGACTTTTTTTCTCTGATATATGGAAATATTGGATAGGTTGGGCGGCTTTGAGTAACCCCAAAGCACGGGCTTTTACCGAAAAAAAACATATCGCAACGTTGCAAGTCAAAGTACAACAATACACGTTGGCAACATTATTTGCGGCCCGTTTTGTTCCGCTTGCCCGGATACCAGCCTATGTTGCATGCGGATATTTTAAAGTTCCCTATTGGAAGTTTTGCCTCATCATAGCCTTAACGGCCACGGTTTATACTACGGTAGTTTTTACAATTATCTACTGGGTTGGAGAAGCGATAGGTGAGCGTTACGCGTGGGTTTTACCCATCATTGTTGTTTCTCTGGCTTTATTATTTATTGGGTTTCAAATACTGAAACGTAAAATCTCAAGCCAACCCGACAAAACTTAACTTCTATTTTTAGACTGCTCTAACCAGAGGATAACGTCTTCCAAGGCTTGTTGGTTCGCATTATCCATCGCCTTTACAATTGAGGACACACGTACTTCGTCTGCTCGTATTGTCTTCTTCACATCGAATGAACCGAGCAAATTACGGTTAGATGCGTTTAAAAGAGTAACGCCATAATGAACCGTAGCCAATGGCGGAGTCTCTTCTCCTTGATCAAATTGCGCCTCAAAGCTCTTCACAGTGAGATGTAAGCGCGTGTCAGTTCGCGCTCCCGAAGAGGGACTAATGCCCACAAGATTAGGGTACTGCCCCATTAGATCGACAAAACTGCCCTGAATCATGACGGGAATAACTTCAGCCCATTCAGCTCCGCCCGCAGACGCTAGCCGTCGGCCATCTGGCGAAACAATAATATCTGTCGTTTCGAACACACTGGAAACACTTGGACGGTCAATTCTAATAACAAATGGGTTTGGAGACTGAGGCACATTTTCCTTCGCCGTACTCAATCTATAGACTGTTCCTGCAGGAACAGAATCAGGTAGTAACGATACGCATCCCGTTAGGCACGTAAATAGAGTTGAGAGCAGGCTTAATTTAACAACTTTCATTGGGGTAACTCCACAACCTCTTTCTCTTCCCCAGCAATAAACCCGCGTGGGTGTTGTTCAATACTCTGGGTAATTCGCCCTAATGTGGCAACCATACGCCGGATTCCATCAAGAGTTTCTTCTATATCTCTAAGGCCTGAATTTGAGAGGCGGTTAATTGCATCCGTCGAATCAGTCATGAGTACGCCTGCACCATCAGCCGCAATGCCGATTGACCCTAAAGTTTTATCAAGCTCTGCCATAGAAAGTTCTGCCCTCGCAATTACATCGGGTATCTCGCTGGCTACCAACGCATCAAAATCATTGGCGGCCACATCAACAGCAAGTGCTGCGATTGAGACATCTGTTGCAGCTTTTTCAATCGCTACAAGCGTTTGATTTACTTGGTCCTCATCAATATCAGTATCTCTCAAGTTTTCAGTTATTTGATTAATGTTACTCAAGATTGATTGAAAGTCTGTAATAGCCTCATTGGACATGACCACATTGACGCGATTTAGGGCTGTCTGAACGGACTCTATGATAGAACCACCGCCATCTAAAAACGTGTCTAACTGACTCATTTGGCCTTCAATACGGCGAGGCCCTTTGCCCGGCAAATCTTTAATTAAAGGAAAATCATCGCCTCCAGCAAAAACTTGAATATAATTAAGACCCGTCAGGCCAAGCGGTTCTAACCGTGCAAAGCTTTTTGTATCGACGGGTGTGTCATTGGCCACCTGTATATCAACTAACACTGAACTACTGTTCTGCGGATCTAGCCGAAGGCGAGAGACTTCGCCAACTTTCAGGCCGTTAAAGCGAACTTCACTTCCCTGACTAAGCCCCCTGACAGCTCCGCTGAATGTAACTTCATACTCATCAAATTGTTGATCGAATTGTGCATTCGACAACCATGCAACAAATGCAATTATGGCAAATAATGCCACCAAAACAAAAGTTCCTATCAAAGCATAATGTGCTTTGTTTTCCATTTTATAGCCCTATGCCTTTAATCCTGCGCTCATTGCGGCTCGCGATCTTGGTCCGCCAAAATATTCCTTCACCCAAGGGTGATCATATTCCAGCACTTTAGGGAGCGTGTCGGCAATCGCAATATGTTTGTCAACTAATACAGCCACACGATCACAAATGGCATATAAGCTATCAAGGTCATGTGTAACCATTAATACAGTGAAATTCATAGCCTCTCTTAAGCCTAAGATAAGTTCATCAAAAGCATTCGCGCCAATCGGATCCAACCCCGCAGTTGGTTCGTCCAAAAACAAAATTTCAGGGTCCAAAGCTAATGAGCGCGCCAACCCTGCACGTTTTTTCATCCCGCCTGATAAATCTGATGGATACAAAGTTGCGGCCTCGGAAGATAAGCCAACCATATGAATTTTCATATCCGCGAGTTCACGCATGAGTTTTACAGGAAGGTCAGTATGCTCACGTAACGGCACCATAATATTCTGCCGCACTGTCATAGAAGAAAACAAAGCCCCACCTTGAAATAAAACACCCATTTCGTTATTTATCTCTCGTCGTTCGACCTTGGAGAGATTCCGCCTATTTTGTCCAAAATACTGAATGACGCCCGCTTCAGGTTCTTTTAAGCCAAGCAATGTATTCATAAGAACTGACTTGCCCGCGCCTGACCCGCCAACTAAGCCAACTATTTCCCCGCGCCTGACGGTAAAGTTCAGATTTTCATGGATAACATTCGAACCAAACTGTGAGCGAATACCTCGAGCTTCAAGAGGCGGTTTTGTCTTATCTACTGGCATTCCCTATACTCCTATTTGAAAAAATAGTATGGCGAATATTGCGTCGACAGCGATAACTGCAAAAATAGCCTGAACAACACTCGTCGTTGTTCTTGTCCCCAGAGACTCGACACTGCCCGTCACTGCTAATCCCTGACGGCAGCCTATGATAGCTATAATAAGGGCAAAGAACGGCGTTTTAACAAGGCCAACCCATAAATGAATTGTACCAACAGAACTCTGCAAGCGTGTAACGAATAAAATAGGAGACAGATCTGCAGACCCAAGCCAAGCCACTAACATCCCGCCAAATATACCTGACAACATCGCAAGGAAGGTTAGAATTGGGGCCGAAACAAGCGCCGCTAAAGCCCGAGGGACAACTAACACTTCAAAAGTATCCAGCCCAATCACCGTCATAGCGTCAATTTCTTGACGCATTTTCATCGCTCCGATTTGAGCTGTGAATGCAGAATCAGATCGACCCGCAAGCAATATGGCTGTAATGATTGGTGCGAGTTCGCGCAGGACAGCCACGCCAACCAAATCAACCATAAAGACAGTCGCGCCGAAGGTGGCGAGTAAGTTAGCCCCCATATAAGCGATAACCGCCCCGATAAAGAAACTCAAAAGCATAACAATAGGTACGGCATTGAATCCAATTTCTTCGATTAAAGCGACGACGGATTTCCAGCGAATTTTAGTAGGCGTCAAAAGAAGCTTAAATATTACAACAAAGAACCGCCCAACAAAATCGAGCGTTTCCACACATTCAATAAAAAAGCGCTCGGTCGCTAGCCCGACTCTCGACAGCGCGTCATACCATGGGCGCGTGACCGTTGGCGGCTGACCTAAAACAGCATCGGCTGCAGCTTGCATCAGAGTTTTCTGCCCTTCAGTACCATCAGAGACCGACCAGTTATGTCTTTGCCCCGGGCCAATTCGAATAGCCCGCGCGAATAAAAAGGCACCTACAGTATCAAGACTTTCAACTTCAGAAAAATTATACTCGACAAGATCATAATCAAGGGCATCCAAATCCTCCTTTAAGCATGTATCTAATGCGCCTGCATTGTCACGCGTCCATCCACCAATAGCGCGAAATGAGATAGTTCGGCCCGACTGAGTTATTTTATACGAAGCAGCACTTGAGTTCATTTACATAAGGTGCAAACCATGGAGGCTAAGGTCAAGCTAGGAATTCGTTTTGCGTGAGTTAATTTTAAAAACTGAGATTTGGCCTGTTGCAGGTTCGTTTATAATTGCGCGTAGCTCTCTTAAGGAAATTACAGTTGTAACCGTTGAGATACGAGAAAACGGCACGCAAGGGCGCGGGGAATGTCGCCCCTACCCGCGCTATAATGAGACCGCAGATAGCGTCACCGCGCAAATAGAGGCTCTAAGATTCGATATTGAAAATGGTATAAGCATGGATGAGCTACAAGATTTAATGCCTGCTGGCGCCGCGAGGAATGCAGTTGATTGCGCTCTGTGGGATTTAAAAGCGAAACTCACAGGTAAATCTATTTCAGAATTATTGGAGCTCCCGGCGCCGCGAGAACGGTTAACAGCCTATACATTGTCAATTAATACGCCTCACAACATGCGCTCGGCGGCGCTAAAGGCGAAAAAATATCCACTCCTGAAAATAAAGATTGGCGACATGAGCGGATTAGACGCTTGCCTCGCAATTATGGAGGCGCGTCCTGACGCCGAACTTATAATAGATGCAAACGAAGCGCTCGAAGCAAAAGACGTTACAACGTTTAGAGACAGGCTGAGCGCCCTGCCCGTTGTTATGATTGAACAGCCAGTTGCTGACAAAGCATTCGATAGTATTCCCAACACACCCTCAACTCTCCCGATTTTCTGCGCAGATGAATCACTGCACACAGCCGAGGATTTATCCAAGTTATGGGCCGCTGGTTACAGGGCTGTAAATGTAAAGCTTGATAAATGCGGAGGGATAACAGCTGGGCTAAAACTTATGCGCGCAGCAAAGACGCAAGGGTTCATTATAATGGCAGGATGTATGGTAGGAACCTCATTGGCCATGGCGCCCATGATGGTCTTAGAAAGTTTTGCAAACTATATAGATTTAGATGGTCCGCTTCTTTTAGCAAAGGATAGAGACGGAGGCTTAACGTATACAGGGCCTAAGATAGCGCCCGCACCACGAGATTTCTGGGGTTAGTTAAGCGCGGCTAGGCGGGTTGAAGTACTTTCCCGCACTCTATCACCAAATGCGTTAGTCACGTTTTTAAGTTCGCCAACATGCATATTATAGCTTGTAAATTCAAGTGACGTCAAAGAACCACCTGTATTCATGAGTGCTTCTTCAAAAACTGTTTCAACAGCGCGTGATGCCAACAAAACCTCTTCAAGACTGTCTAGTTCTTCCCGCACAGATTTTCCTGCGGGTGCGATTGCGAGATAAACTTCCGCAGCCTTTGTTGTTTGTTCAACATGATGAGAGGCCGTTCTAATATCTGTTAAAACAGTAAGAGGGTCTACAGCCGTTGAAGCGTACCCAATTTCACTCGTTTTTATCTCTTGGTCTTCAAGACCTTTCAAGAGGATATGAGCGGCGGATTGCACGCGCTTTTGGGACGTTTTGGCAACAAAACCTTTATTCGTGAAAGCTGCATAGAGCTTGGCAGCTGCACGTTGAACAACATTGGCATCGACAAATTTAGCCTTAGACGTGTTATTCGCCGCGGCCATCGCATCGAGGTCAACCGTCGCGCAAGCTGACATCGACAAGCAAGATACTAACGCAATTGTAAGCCTAAAGCTCATTAAAATTCCCAAGTGGCGCCCCGAGATTATTATAATCAAAGGAGCTATTCATGCCCTCCTTTAATCACAGTATATTGAACATTAGCTGAACAATTAGTATTAAGATTTTCTTACGGCACACTAATTAACGTCGCAAGTGATCAAAACATGTATGACTTCTTTGTAATTCACTTAGCCTATAAGAGGCGCAATCCATTTTGAGTATGTTCCTAAAATCAAAACTAAGCCCATAAAGACTGGCGCGACCCACTTCGTAAATACCATAATGAATCGTCCAAGCGTTACATCATCACCTGCAATTTCTCCGTTCACAATCGCTTTATCTAAGCGCCAACCTGTAAAGAGCACAATTAATAGCGCGGAAAGCGGCGCCAATATTGGTCCTGCCAAGCCCGTATCGATAAAGTCAAAGAAAGCTGGAGACATAAGGGACCCAAGCCCAACCACAGTTATAGCTCCGCCAGTAACCAAGGCCGCTTTAGCTTTTGACATGTTAAATTTCTCAGCCACGTAAGCCGCTGAAGGCTCAAGCAGAGATACAGAAGACGTAATCGCGGCGAAGAACGCTAAGAAGAAGAAGGCTGCACCGATATACCAATACTCAGCAAGGGCGGTTGGAAGCGTCTGGAAGAAGATACCAGCGCCCGCACTAAAATCGAGATTATTTGCAAATACAATTGGGAAAATTGCAAGACCGGCCGTTATCGCAACCAATGTATCCGCAACACTAATACCGACTGCCGCTTTTGGTATGCTGACATTTTTCGGCAAATAAGATCCGTAAGTAATCATAATTGCATTACCGATACCGATAGAAAAACAAGCTTGCCCAAGTGCTGAAACCGCAACTTGAGGCGTTATTTTTGAAAAGTCAGGCGAAAACATAAAGCGCACGGCTTCTGCTGTGCCGCCTGAACTCATGCCGCTAATAATAGAATAAAGAGATAATCCAACAAGCAGAACAAAGAATAGCGGCATCAAGAGCTTTGCAGCCGCCTCGATACCTGCATTAACGCCTCTAGCGACAAGCCATGTTGTTAAACCCGCAAAAATAAAGAAATAAGGCCAAACGGCTTGTATAGGGTTCGATAGATTTATAGGGTCTTCAATCATTGCAGGGAATATCGCTGCAATTTCATCTACGGATAAACCTTTAAAACCATTTCCGAGAAAACGTACCAAGTAATTTAATACCCAAGCCGCGACGACACAGTAAAAACTGACAATCAGGAATGATGCAATCATCCCGAACCAAGCGCCTGCACTCCATCCCTTAGAAACACCACTGCGGTTCGCTAGGTCGATTTGCGAGTTAACAGCACTGGAAGCTTGCCCTGCCCGGCCAATCATGAATTCACTCATAAGAACAGGGATGCCAACAAAGAAGATACAGGCAATATAAACAACTAAGAAAGCTGCGCCGCCATTAGTTCCTAATTCAGCAGAAAATCGCCAAAGGTTTCCAAGCCCAACCGACGAGCCTACAGCTGCCATAATAAATGCAAATTTTGATGACCATTGTGCGGTGCCGACAGCTGCCATGATATCCCCTAAACTTAGTTCTAATTTTGGCGCAAGTTAGTGCTTTCGAAAGAAGGGTCAAGCAGGACTTTGAATTAATAAGAATAGTTTTGAATAATAATTAAATCTTAAGTGGTAAAATATAAATACACATCCAATTCGCACTTAAGGAAAGCTGATGCGCATTCTGATCGTAGATGACAATGAAGCCAATCGAATTTTAGCACAATTAATACTCGAAAAAGACGGGCATATCGCAGTAACCGCTTCGGACGGCGAAAAAGCTTTAGAAGAGTGTTTCGGTGTTAAGTTTGATTTAATACTCCTAGATATTCTAATGCCAAGAATGAATGGCATCCAGACACTAAGAAAACTGCGTCAGAGGAATGGGCGGAACGTCCAAACACCCGTATTTGCTCTAACAGCTTACAGTTCTCCTTCTGATAGCCGTATGTTTAAACAAGCTGGATTTGCATTTACTCTTTCAAAACCATTATCCCAAAAGGATGTCGAGCTTGCGTGGCGCGCTTATCAAAACAAATCCACTTATGTAATTCCTCTTGATAAAGTATCAGACAAAAAAGAGACCTTTAAACACGATTTAATCGACCAGCACTATTGGGAGAAAATCAAACAAGAGACATCCTTAGAAAAGCTGATATCCATAACGACGAAGTTCTGGAAAAGTGCAGACAGACACATAGTCGTACTCAATGAAAATAAGCTTCAAGCCAGCCAAGCGAATATGCAAAGTTTAAATATATTACGACAAAACGCTCATGTTCTGAAAGGCTCTTCTGCAATGCTAGCATTGAAACGTTTAGAAACGATATCTGGCAATCTCCAAAATGCAGCCCCAGAATATATTTTACCTCTTGTGGATGATATTCAAAAGTGCGCGAAGGCAAGCAAGTGTAATCAACTTACCAGACTTAAAATTCTTATCTCTAAACATGACTCTTAGGTAAGTCATTTTGCCGATGAAGATGTGCGGATAGAATAAGACCAAACCCAAACATCACAGTCATAATAACTGTTCCCCCATATGAAATCAGTGGCAGAGGCACACCTACAACCGGGACAAGCCCCATCACCATCGCAAGGTTTATGAAAATATACAGTATAAAGGTCGTTGTAATCCCTAGTATCATCAACCGTGAAAACACATGTTTGCACTGATAGGACAACCAAGCACACAAAGCGATTACCGCAAAATAAAGCCCCATTGTCATTAAACTACCGATTAAACCAAACTCTTCACCTATCACGGTAAAAATAAAATCAGTTCTGTTTTCAGGCACATACTCTAATTGCCTCTGTGTTCCGTTCATAAATCCTTTGCCAGACACGCCGCCGCTACCCAGCGCAATTTTTGACTGCGTAATATGATAGCTTGCCCCTGTTGGATCTATTGTTGGGTCAAGAAAAGTTCGTATACGAGCACGTTGGTACTCTTTAAGACCAAAACGAAAGAAAAGAGGGACTGCTATTAAACTCGTTGCTAAGGCTGACAATATAATTTTCCAGTTTACGCCCGCTAAAAAAATTAGTGTAATCCCTGTAGCGCCGACAAGTAAAGTTGTGCCCAAATCAGGTTGTCTAAGGATCAACGACATAGGTAAAATTATAAAGACTAAAGCCACGAACAAGCCGGAAACACGTGAAACGCGCCATTGAGGTAAGTCATGAAAATATCTCGCTAAAGCCAATACAATTGCTAGCTTCATGATCTCCGATGGTTGCAAGCGAATGAAAATTAAATCCAACCACCTTTGAGATCCGTTCACACTTACTCCAAAAAACTCGACGCCCACTAATAAAAGTAACGCAACAGCATATGCAGGATAAGCGAGATCATACCAAACTTTCGTGTCGACCAACGCAACACCTAACATGACTATCCCAAAAACGATTAAACGCGTAAAATGTTGAGATGCACCACTAGACCACACACCGTCTGTCGCCGCGAAAATCATTATAACGCCGACCAAGCCAACTAAAAAAATTAAGACAACTAAAAGCCAGTTAATTTCAAAAAGCTTAGCGGTAAAACTCACACGAGAATTTGCAAAGCCAATCATAATGGCGCCTCTCTTGCCGTAGCAATAGGCTCCGCCATACCATCGCGTTCTAAAGCACGCCCGAGCATTGCACGAGCTATCGAAGCCGCCCTCTTTGCTCCAGATCCACCATGCTCAACAAGACAGGCAACCGCAAAACGAGGTGCATTATAGGGCGCAAACCCAACAAAAACAGAGTGATCTCTTAACTTCCAAGGCAGTTCCTTATTCTTACGAATTCTATCTCGGCGTTCGGAAGCTGAAATCCCTCGGACCTGACCTGTGCCTGTCTTTCCGGCCATTTCCAAGCCCTTAATACCTAAACCATTAGGTTTGTAAGCAGTGCCTCCAGGTTCTTCGCACACAGACCACATTGCCTCCTTAACATAGGCCAAATGACTTGGATCTATGCCTAAATCACCAGCTTCAGATAGGTTTTCACCAATGATTAAATGTGGTTGCAAAGCTTTTTCACTATTAGCTATTCGACCTGCCATCACGGCCAGCTGTAAAGGTGTTGTCAAAACAAAACCCTGACCGATAGATGCGTTAAATGTATCTCCGCCTCTCCAAGCTGCGCCCAGTTTTGATTGTTTCCAAGCAGCATCAGGAACAATGCCCGATTTTACACCTGAAATTCCAATATCAAATTTTTCTCCAAGCCCCAGTTTTCGGCCCATTTCTGCAATTTTTTCAATCCCAATGGTCTGAGCGAGATCATAAAAATATACGTCACATGAATTCTTTAAGGCGGCTCGCATATCCATCGGTCCATGCCCTCGTCTTTTCCAGCAATGAAAATCTCTATTCCCAGAACGCAGCTTACCAACGCAAAAAACCTTATCTTCAGGGTTAACAAGTCCTGTTTCCAAGGCCGCAAGCATAACAACCATTTTGAATGTTGAGGCTGGCGGATACCCTCCGCTTAAAACTTTATTATATTGGGGGCGTCGTTCATCAGTATTGAGCTTATTCATATCTTCTTGCGTAAGACCCGATACGAAAAGGTTCCCATCATATGAAGGCATAGAAAGCAATGTTCTAAGCTCCCCTGTCACAACATCAATGACCGCAAGACCTCCACTATCTTCTTCAAAAAGCTCAGCACCATATCTTTGTAGTTCGGCATCTAAAGTTAACCAGACGTCGTTACCATGCTCTGCAGCGGCGTTGGGCTCGGGCCATTCACGGACAATACGCCCGACAGCATTAACTTCGACCTTAAGCTTCCCAGATTTACCTCGCAGAGTTTTGTCAACAGCCGACTCTACACCAAGCTTTCCTATGCGAAACGTAGGTTGACGTAGGAGTGGATCTTTATCATTGGCAACGTCTTTGCTGTCCGCCCTTCCAACATACCCCAAAGTATGAGCAAACACTCCATCATTAGGATAAGCGCGTCCCTCACCGACTTCGGGAATAACGCCTGGCAGTTTAGGCGTTTTTAAATTTAACGCTGCGAAAGTTTTCCAATTTAAGTGATCATCGATTAAAATAGGAACAAAACTCGCATTTTCTTTAATATCAGTTTTTATACGTTTTATCGTTTTAGCTTGTAACGGTAAAATTTCAGATATTTTTTCAAGTGTAGCATCAAGATTTTTCACTTGTTCAGGAATTAAAATAAGACGGTAATCTTGGCGGTTAATAGCTAAAGCTTCACCGTTCCTATCAAGAATTCTACCGCGTGATGGCAATGTTATATTATAATTAAAACGATTGTTATCAGACAAAGTTCGGTAATCTTCCGCCTTCGTCACCTGCAGATAATAAAGCCGGCTTGCTAAAATGCCATAGCCGCCGACAACGCCTAGTCCTAAGAAAGCCGTGCGGCGCGTAATTACAGCTGAGTCTATATTTTCAGATTGCAACTTCATCAATAACGATCATCTGGATCAATAAGGAAATACCTAAAGATATGTCGTATAAAATAAATCAACGGGAACAATGTCGTTGTCAATAAAGCCTGATACCCAAGGGACAAAAGGTCAGGTCTAACGCTGCGACCGACCCATCCCAGAAAGTAAACAGCTACCAAAGCTAATATGATTATCCCTAGCCATTGTACAAAAGCCGTTCCAAATGTGTGCTGTTTAGACCGCGTATCAGGTCTAAACACAGAAAAAATTATCAGATAAATAAGGGTTCTAAATCCCAAGGCATCATTTGTTAAAAAATCTAACAGAAGTCCAAATAGAAATATTACAATGATTGAGATTACGGGATGAGCATAACGCGGCCATAAGCAAATTCCTATGAGAGGAAGCAAACTCAGAGCAACTGATTGGCCTAGAATGTTTAAATTTAATGCAGCTAAAATTGTCAAAAAGAACAAAATAAAAACAGCCCGAATCGTTTTCCCTCGCGCGTTTGGACTAGAAGAATATTGACCAGCCATTACGGATTACCTGCAGGCTGTACTAAACTATTGTTTTCTGTCTGAACCGTTTCAGCTTCATTTACTCCGTCTAAGATTAATTCTGTTTCATTTAAGGACTCTTCTGGCACCGCAATAGGATCAAATGGGTAGACCCAAACCCAATCAATGGGTTTACGTTCAACATTTAGCTCTACACCTAATGTGTTTTTTGCTCTTCGTATTACGGTCCCAATGGGTAACCCCCTTGGCAACACACCGTCATCCCCAGATGTAATAACAACATCTCCTACCGCCCAAGCGCTGGCATCAGACATGAAAGAAATTTCTGGGAAGTCACTATTATTTCCAGCCAAAATAGCTGTTGCCTGACTATTAGATGACATTATGGCTATCCGGCTATTCAAATCACCAAGACGTAAGACCCGAGAAGAATTTATACCTGCGCGCACAACATGTCCATATAAGCCATCAACTGTCATAACAGGATGCCCAATTTTGATACCTTTATGGGTACCCGCATTAATAAGCGCTGCTCTTACAAAAGGCCCATCAATTTCGCTTACGGCTCTTGCTGAAATTTTTTTCGTAGGAATATCGGTACCAATATCAGCTTTTAATATTTGTTCAAACCTAGCCAACTTCATGGCCATAATATTGGCTCGATCTTTCGCTTCTCGTAATTGGTATAGCTCTTGTTTTAGAACAATATTTTCCT
Source organism: Hellea sp. (assembly GCA_023300105.1). Taxonomy (GTDB): domain Bacteria; phylum Pseudomonadota; class Alphaproteobacteria; order Caulobacterales; family Maricaulaceae; genus Hellea. The sequence goes on along the minus strand of JALZWM010000022.1, from coordinate 10,654 downwards.
CCAAAGCCCGCCTACGGTCCTTAAACCTGGAAAAGAAATCTTCAGTAGCGCGTATAGGAGTAGATAAAGCGCTAAGAACTGGCGCCGCCGTCTGATCAGTCATTGATTTTGACTTTTGAAAAGCTCGGTTACTATTTTTATCAGTAATAAAGATTACAGTGGCTAGTACAAAAGCAACAATAAGGGCTATTGTAACTCTATTCGTACTATCAGGATCATTCCGATACATGAGAGTTCACCTGCAGGCCTTTATTTCAACGTGACAGGCTACACGCCGCTTGAGAGGACGCTTTTCCATTTTTTTAGGTTCTCTACGACGGTTCCAGATCCTCTAACAACGCATGAAAGCGGGTCATCCGCGATAGATACTGGTAATCCAGTACGGCTGCGAAGTTCAGAATCTAGGTTTCGGAGCAAGGCGCCGCCGCCTGTAAGCATAATACCTTTATCGACAATATCGGCCGCAAGCTCTGGCGGGGTTGCTTCTAATGCCATTTTTACAGCTTCAACAATTTGCTCAACAGGTTCAGCTAGGCTTTCAGCAATCATAGCCTCGGTCACGCGAATTTCACGCGGCACACCGTTCATGAGATCTCGGCCTTTAATTTGAACCGTCATACCTTCATTATCAGCAGGCATAGTCGCAGAGCCAATTTCTTTTTTCACGCGCTCGGCACTCATCTCTCCAAGAAGCAAATTCGTTGTCCGGCGCACGTATTGAATTATCGCGTCATCCATCTTATCTCCGCCGACCCTAACGGACCGGGAATAAACAATCCCATCAAGAGATAAAACAGCAACCTCAGTTGTCCCGCCGCCAATATCGACGACCATAGACCCTGAAGGTTCGTGAATGGGCAAGCCTGCACCAAGCGCAGCCGCCATAGGCTCTTCAATCAAATAAACTCTAGATGCCCCAGCTTGTTCAGCACTTTGGTGTATCGCGCGGCGTTCAACAGCCGTCGCGCCAGAGGGTACGCATATAACAACTTTTGGACGTGCAAAGCCCCCACCTTTATTCACTTTTTTGATAAAGTGAGAAATCATGGCTTCCGCGACTTCAAAGTCAGCGATAACGCCGTCTTTCATGGGACGAATAGCTTCGATATGACCTGGTGTTCGGCCTAACATACTGCGGGCTTCAATGCCGACAGCATGAACGACTTTACGCCCGTTACGGACAGAGTAAGCAACGACAGAAGGCTCATTCAAAACGACATCACGTCCCTTTGCATAAATCAAAGTATTTGCAGTCCCCAGATCAATCGCGATATCTGATGAGAATGAACTCAGGTGGAATGAGAACATGTTAAGCCTTAAATTAATATCAATTGCCGCCTCTCAGCGTTTCGAAGCAGCATAGTGGTTAATAACGCTAAATCACGTTCTAGCAATAAAAAAGCGAACCATTATTGCCCTGATGTCATCATTTACTGCTTTTTTTTGAATTAAGTGTAAATTTTTCCTTCAAGCGTTTGCGGGCAAAAAACATAGCAACGACCAAAGTCAAAGCCAGTGCAATAAAAATAGCCGTTATTTTTTTACCATCCGCGCTTGAAACAACGCCTTGCGCGACCAGAGCCACAACAGTTATTTTTGGAATAATCCCAAAACCAGTCCCAAGCGCGAAGGATGCAAACTTCATTCTCGCAACGCCTGCGGCCATATTTATAAGGACAAAAGGCCCTGTAGGAACGAACCTAATCGCAAAGCTAGTAGCAAGACCGTTGTCCCGAACAAGGCTAATAATACGGTTTACGAGATCCCCGCCATATCGCTGCAACCTCTCAGCCCCCATCCATCGTCCGAGCCAAAAATCAAGAGACGCTGAGCACATTGTTGCAATCCATGAATATATCCCGCCGCTTACAGGCCCAAAGGCAAGGACGACACCCGCGATAAGCGCCCACTGAGGAACGCCAATAAAGGCTGCTAGTACGAATATTAAAATTGTAACTGGTAAGCCAAAACCAGAATCCTTCACAGAATTAAAGACTGTGTAAAAGTCTGATTCAGGCAAAGCCATAAATTCTTTCCCAATCAACAAAATCAAAACCACTGTTAGAAACATAGTTAAAACGGCGGCTAGCGCCCTAAAAGCCTGCTTATCCATTTGTGTAATAAAGGCCCAAATAACTTTCATAAACCGAACATATAGTGAAAACAGTCAGATGAATAATGAAATTAAAGCAAAAAAAAGATGCTTCTTCGAAGAAAAACATCTTGCACCAAAATGGTAAGTTTATGCACATTGCACCAAAAGGAACACACAAGCATCACTTACCTTTTATTAAGACTTCAATTCATTTTTTGATATATTCTTGCCTCAAACCATTCTTTATCAGAATTATTTGTTACACTTTGCCAATACTCAACTTGCCCCCTAAACCAAGTGTATTGTCGCTTCGCAAGACGCCGCGTATCTCGGCTCGCCAATTCAACAGCCTTACTCAAGGTTATACGGCCTTCAAAATAAGGTCCTAATTGCTGCAAACCTATGGCCTTCATGATCGGCAAAGATGAATCAAAGCCTTTCAGAAAGACAGTTTCAGCCTCAGTAAGACCACCATTATTCATCATATTTGAAAAGCGGGTATTGATACGCTCATAAAGCGCAGAGCGGTCGGGCATAAGCACCGCACAAGCACAGAACTGCTTTGGTATTATAGGCCGTGTGCGAGATTGCCACTCGGTTAAGGTTTTCCCAGTCTCTTTATGTACGCACAGAATTCTAGATAACCTTTGAGGGTCATTGCCCAGCACTCGCGCCGCTGCGACAGAATCAACACGGTCAGCCTCAGCCCTTAAATAATCAATGCCGTGTTGTTCAAGTTTAACTTGAACATACTTAAATGTTTGCTCTGATATCGCAGGAATTTCGGCTAAACCTTCAAGCAATGCTTTAAAGTAAAGCCCTGTTCCTCCAGTTAAAATCGGCATAACGTCCCTCGCCAAACAATCGAGAATAACGGGTTGAACTTCACGCATCCACTGCCCGGTAGAATAGCGCACACTACCCGCGATATGCCCGAACAAATGATGGGGTACGCCCTCCATTTCTGAGAGAGTTGGTCTAGCCGACAATATTTGGAGATCACTATAAACCTGCATAGAGTCGGCATTAATAATTTCGCCGCCGTACTTCTTAGCTATTTTGACAGCCCACGCACTTTTCCCGCTCGCCGTAGGTCCCGCGATGAAAACAACCGGTTTCATAGACCCAACTTCATAAACTGAGTGACTTCATAATTTAATACACAAACTCTGATTCGGTATAGCCTTGAAAATAGAGAGCGCTCAACAAATCCGTATGTTTTATAGCGCAATGCGCCGCTGCAGCGACTGCGGGCTTCGCATAATAAGCCACGCCAAGGCCAGCAGCCGTTATCATCGCAAGGTCATTTGCGCCGTCCCCTATAGCGACAGCATTGGCTGGACCGCCCATATCAGAGCTATAATGTTTCATAGCGTCAAGCTTAGCTTCGCGTCCCAAAATAGGGAGACCGACCTTACCTGACAATTTCGTCCCGTCTTCAATCAATGTGTTGGCCTGATGGGCATCGAAACCGCAGGCCTGTGCAACCTTACCTGTGAAAAAAGTGAATCCACCAGAAACAATTACTGTTTTAGCGCCATTAGCTTTCATCGTTTGACATAAGGTCCGCGCGCCCAGATTAAGCTGAATACGTTCATCGAAACATCTTTGAAGAACAGATAACTCCAGCCCCTCGAGCAAGCCAACGCGTTCCTTTAGCGCTCCGTCAAATCCGATCTCGCCTTGCATGGCCCGCTCTGTAATCGCGCTAACACGGTCTTTTACACCTGCAAAGTCAGCAAGTTCATCAATACACTCTTGGCCAATCAAAGTGCTATCCATATCACAAATTAAAAGTCCCTTGCGGCGGTCAACATCATCTTGCAGACATATATCCACTTTTATATTGGCTGCGTTAAACGACTCCACAAGGCCATTATAAGATAAGCTAGCAGGCACAAAACCTTCAAAGGCCTTATGTTCTGATAGAATTTTTAAACCTGTTAAATCAGGCAAAATACCCAGAGCGGCTTCGAACGGATTAGCGTTCTTTTCAGCTAGCACGACGCTAACCACACGTTTTATTTGGGTCATCTATCTACTCGTTTAGTCAGCTTAAATCGTCAGATCAAATCGTGAGCGCGTAGAAAACAAAATTACCACGACGATTAATGAGGATGGTTACAGGACGATCAAGCTTTTTGGCGGCCTCCATCGCCTCTTCAAAGGCCTTAGGTGACGCAACGGGTTCGAACCCAACTTCTTCGATGATATCGCCCGTTAGAATTTTACCACTCGCCTCGGCATTTTTATCGACCTTCACAACACGGACGCCTTCGACTTCGTCCTTTATTCTATATTTCTTACGGTTTTCATCAGATAAAGCTTCAACAGATATACCCATTGCAACACGATCTACTTCGGCCTCTTCTTTTTCAAGGCGCTTTTTTTCGTCTTCAGTGACTTTTTCTTTTAGGCGCTCAATCGTGACTTTAGCCGTTTTTGTTTTCCGGCGACGAATATACGTTATGTCTAGAACCTCATCGATTTTAGCCTCTGCGATTTTACGCGATAGTAATTTGGATTTCTCCAGCTTCTCGCCGCCAAGCTCGGTAATCAAATCACCCTTCTTAAGTCCCGCTTTATCAGCTGGTGATTCTTTAACAACTGACGTGATTAACGCACCATAAGCGCCATCCAAGCCATAGCTCTTGGCAATAGCGGGGCTAACTTTTTGTTGGCGTACACCAAGATACCCACGACGTGTTTCGCCATATTCACGCAACTGATCTACAACAGAACTTGCAAGATTGGCTGAAACCGAAAAACTAATTCCTACGCTACCGCCTGTAGGCGAGATAATAGCCGTATTCACGCCAACAACATCACCAGCCATATTGAATAGAGGTCCGCCCGAGTTGCCTTTATTAATCGCAACATCAGTCTGAATAAAATCGTCATATGATCCATGAGAGATATCGCGATTTCGAGCAGAGATAATACCCGCAGCGACAGAGCCCGAATAACCAAATGGATTTCCGATGGCCATAACCCACTCACCGACTTCAGCTTTGTCAGAATCACCGAACTTAACGTAAGGTAGGTCTTTGCCCGCATCTATCTTCAAAAGCGCAATATCAGTTGCCGGATCACGCCCTAAAAGTTCAGCTTCATAAGTATCACCGTTAGGGAAAGCGACTTCGATAAGGTCAGCGCCTTCGATGACATGGTTATTGGTGACAATAAAGCCGCCTTTATCAACAACAAAGCCAGAGCCTAATGACTTAGACACCCGGCCATTTTGATTAGCGCCGCCGCCAAAGAAGTCATTAAACCGCTCTAGAGGAGAGCCCTTCGGGAAAGCTGGTGCGTCATCCGTATTAACTTCAACCGTCTGGGCGGTGGATATATTGACAACGGATGGAGATAATTGCTTGGCTAGAACTGAGAAGCCATCAGGGACACCTCTCACTTGTGCGTGAACAGGCATGGATAAAGCGGTAACAAATAACGCAAGTGCAATTGAAAGGGTCAGTTTTTTAATCATAGCATACACTAACCTTTTTGCGTGATTTGCCAAGTCACACTATCGAATTGCTACGTTAATTTTCTGTTGGATTAGCTGCCGAACTTTTAACTCGCCTCAATTTAGGCAAAACCCCACGATATATTCGTGATGTGGGGGAAATGGTACCGCCTCTCAGTCTTGAACTGAGGACCTCTGGTTCCACAAACCAGCGCTCTAACCAGCTGAGCTAAGGCGGCTTCTAAAAGAATGGGCGGGCTTTAGACTAAGCACCGCCCTTCTTCAAGTCCGTTATTGGATAGAATTACGTTTTTTTTATCTTTGGCAACTTAATGGACTGCCAGCCTTGTGAACCTAATGTTTCTTGATACCGAATATAATTATGTAAATCTCGCGCACGGCGGCTAGGGTCAGGATGTGTCGATAGGAACTCAGGTTGACGGTTCGGACTATTTTCCGCCATTTTCTCCCAAAGTTTAACAGCTTGATGGGCATCATACCCTGCCTTGTGCATATATTTCGCGCCAAGTAAATCTGACTGACTCTCATGACGACGTGAAAACGGCATTAAAATTCCCAGCTGAAAGCCCATGCCCAAAGCGCCATTTAAAAGCTGTGTGTTGCGCGCGGCAGATTGTTCACAGTTAGAAGCTTCCCGCCCCGTCAAAGACCTACATTTTTTACCCATTTGTGACGCTCCGACAATCGTACCGCCAACCACGGCAAGCTGCCCTGCCATTTGAGTACTTACACGTTCCGCCGCATGTTTACCCGTCACATGACCAACTTCATGGCCCATAATGGCGGCCACTTGGTCATCATTATCTGTAAAGTCCATCATGCCCTTGTAAAAACCAACGCGGTTACCAGGCAGCACAAAGGCATTTTTAGTATCTTGATCAAAGACTTCATAATCCCAAGCCTCGTTTTCTTTATTCGCGCCACGTGAAATGCGTCCACCAATATTACGTAGACGATTCGTGTAGCGAGGGTCTTTTGAAACAGGAGTTTTCTGCTTCGCATCATCCCAAGACGCTGCCGCCATTTGGTTTAGTTGGCCTTCACCAACCAATAAAAGTTGTCTTGCACCTGTTTCGGCATTCGTTGCACACCCTGTTATGGATGTCCCTGCAACGGTTAGCATTCCACCTGCCGCTAAACCTTGAATAAGACTTCTGCGTTCCAACAGTTGTTTTTCTTCTGAAGAACACCCTTCTTCAGGCTGATGATGGTCATGATTACACCACATAATTTTTCTCCATAAAGCACAACGTGATTAGACGTGATTACACATATTGATAAAATCATTATAACTGGAATTTGTGCAAAAAGACAGGGGCACACTGTCATTTTATTAATTGCTGTTTATTGCCTGCTAATGATTACATCCGAAACTCCGTTTATATTGAGTTCAGATGTAGTGTAATAACTGGATTAATGGACTCGTTCAAAGATAATTCGAGCGCCATTTAGGAGATTCAAATGAAAAAACTTTTAATTGGAGTCAGCGGTCTCGCTGTTGTCCTTGTCATCGGCATGGTCGTGCTCCCTTCTCTTATACCCTCAGACGTCTATAAAGAAAAAATACAGACGCAACTTTCCAAAGAATTAGAGCGTGATGTTCGTGTCATCGGCGATATTAAACTCAGCGTATTCCCTGTCATAAAAGCCAATGCTGGCCGCGTAGAAATTGATAACCCTGAGGGATTTAAGGACACACAATTTGCCTCTATGGATGGGATGAGCGCACGTGTAAAACTGGCGCCATTGTTCTCCAAGAAAGTTGAAATTGCTGCATTCACTTTGAAAAATCCAATTATTAACCTAGAGAAAAATGCGAGTGGTGAAGCAAATTGGGCTTTCGGGGACCCCGCAAGCAAAGTTGAAAAAACTGACTCGGGTCCATTTAAACGCGATGGCCGCTTCGATACAGTGGACCCTTCAATCGGTAAGTTCTCATTAGAGAATGGAACAATTAATTTTTCAGATAAGGTCGCAGGCCATGATTATAACTTAAGTGACGTAAATATAGACTTCGCCTTGGCAAGCTTGGCAGCGCCTTTGGAAATCGACGGTGACCTTATGTATAAAAACATGCCCGCCGATATTGATTTAAAGCTTAATAGCATTCGCGCATTCCTAGATGGTAAAGAAGCGCCCGTCTCTCTTGTGATTAAAACTGATTTCACGAATATTTCGGCTAAAGGTAAGTTTTTAGCAGGCGAAGACATTCAGTTTAACTTGGACTTAGACGGAGACGTTTCTGATGTGAAACAACTTGTTAGGTTTTCGCCTGTCGAAGTTCCTTATGCGGACCTTGCCAAAGAGATAAAACTCGCAGGGAATTATAATTATGATGGCAAGGTATTCACGGCAAAAAATGCCAACATCTCTCTTGCAGGTACAAGTTTTGATGCAGGCTTCAAAGGCGGCGCAACACTTGCTCAACCTCCTGTATTTGACGGCCGTGTGTCATTGGACGCACGAGATGTACAAGCCCTCGCGAAAGCTCTCAATCAAGACATCAAAGGTCTGGAGCTAATTCAAACTGCAAAATTTGCAGCTGACCTAAAAGCACTAGATAAAGGCTTTGCCGCAAATAATATAGATGCAAACGTTCTAGGCGAGGGTCTTGCGGCGAGCTATACTGGCTCTGCCAATATTGCGGATGACATTACAGCGACAGGATCATTCTCCGCTGATGCCGCATCTGTTCCAACCCTACTTAAATCTCTTGAAATGGATATTCCCCAAGCCGCGCTTGTTGAAAGCATAAACACCAAGGGAAGTCTAAATTACAGCAAAGACCTTATCTCACTTAGCGCCTTAGATATAAAGACCAATGGTGGTCCCGTCACGGGGTCTTATAACGGCAACGCAACGATCACCAAAGGTGACCCTGCCTTGAACGGTCAATTCTCAGTCGATATTCCATCCGTAGCCCAAGCTAATAAAGTTGCTGATTTGAAAATTGATGCCGCGAATATGGTTGGCAATCTCAATGCAACAGGACGGATAAATCTCGCTGGGAAAAACATTTCAATCTCTGAGCTTGTCGCTAAGACACAAGGCGATATTGTCAGCGGGCAATATACAGGCGATGTAAAAATGACGGATGGGGCCCCTGCTCTCACAGGACAATTCTCAGTCGATATTCCTTCCGTAGCAAATGCAAATAAAGTTGCCGATTTGAAAATTGATGCTGCCAACCTTGTTGGAAGCCTTAACGCAACGGGACGTGTAAATGTAGCTGGAAAAAATGCTTCAATCACTGACCTTGCTGCCAAGACACAAGGTGACATCATTAATGGACAATATAATGGTAGCGCCAAGATAGGCGACGTCACAGGGTATGACGGCAACTTTACAGCAACCCTTAGCTCTTTAAGTGAAATCTCAAAGCGCTCTAATATCGAAGTCCCCTATGCTAATGCGGTTGGCACCGTAAACGTCAAAGGCAATATCTTTGGCCAAGGGGAAAGCCTCAAGTTGTCATCGTTAGACGCCTCTTTAACTGATGGTCAGATTAATGGTAAATTCACAGGTTCTGCCTCAATGAATAACGGATTTAATCTAGATGGCGACCTGTCTGCTGACATCCCATCCCTACGTAACCTCGCGGAAACAACAGGTAATAACAGCTTACCACCAAGTACAAGTGCTGGCCCTATTTATGAGCGATTTTCAGTCGCGGGTAAAGTTCAAGGCAACCCCGCAGAAATCACATTCAAATCGGCCGCCATTGAACTCGACGCTTTAAAAGGCACGGGGGACTTTAAGATTGATCTTAAGAACGCTACGCCTGAAATGAATGCAACAATGAATATGAGTGGTTTGGACGTACGTCCTTATATGGCTGCTTATTCTGCTCAAAAACCAACAGGCACAATTGAACCTTGGAGCGAAGCCCCAATTGATATGGCCCCTCTCAAAGCCTTCAACGGGACTTTTATATTCAACACACCTGATGTCGTGACGAGCCGTATGTCCTTAGGACAAACAACGATTGACGCTAAACTTCGCAATGGCCGCATGGTGGCTAACCTTCCTAACATGTCATTATATGGCGGTGCAGGCAGCATGAACGTAGTTCTAAACGGGTCAGGCTCTGTGCCTTCAGTTTCACTTGATATGGGCATGAAAAAAGTAAATTCAGAGAGCTTTTTTGATGCTGCGGCGGGCTTTACAGGCGCCACGGGTGAAATCGGTAGTGCCTTTAAAATTCAAGGAAGCGGGCGCTCTCAAGCGGCCATTATGAAATCTCTTGCTGGCGGCGGTGACTTCAGAATGTTAAATGGTCAAATTAGGGGCGTAGATCTCCAAGCCATGTTAAACGGAATAGATCAAGCTATCGCCACCAGAGCTGTTCCTGAAGGTGTTGGCCCTACACATGTTACGCGTTTCAGTGATCTTTCAGGTCTATTTACGATTACAAACGGCGTTGCAAATGTAAACAAATTCTCTTTAGGCGGCGCAGGGGTATTGGCCGAAGGTGGCGGTAGCATTGACCTAGGCAATCAATATATAGACTTTAATTTGCGCCCACGTTTGACAGGTAAAAACGCAAATGACATAGCCGCCTTTGGTATTCCAATACAGGCCAAAGGTAATTTTGGGAATGTTAAAGTTGGTCTAGATACGAACGTGCTGGGCGATATAATTGCTGAACGCGCGCGCGCTAAAGCGGCAAGTTTAATTACGGAACAATTAGGAGGAAGTAGCCTCGGTAATGTTATTGGCGGCGTCATTGGTGGCAACCAACCATCATCACAAGGCAGCGGTATAGAAAACATTCTTGGTAGCGTCGTGGGTGGCAACCAACCATCATCACAAGGTGGCGGTATAGGAAATATTCTAGGTAGCGTTGTTGGCGGCACTGAACAATCCTCACAAAGTGGTAATATAGGAAGTATTCTTGGCGGTGTTTTGGGTGGCACTCAACAAGCCCCTGCTCCACAACAAGGCACGCAACAACAGCCAGCACAGCCTAAGAAAAAAGAACCTAATGTCGAAGACTTATTGGGTGGCTTATTCGGTAAGAAAAAATAGACTTTCTACATTACTTAAACACAGCTAACATGTAAGTAACTAGC
>JALZWM010000021.1 GCA_023300105.1 Hellea sp. | reverse complement strand
TGGTTATCAACCGATGTTGTTGTCGATAAGTATCTTGTCCACCATGAAACAGGCAAAGCCATGCCAATGGCGCTTCGTCAAAAAATCAAAGACGCAGCCACTTTTAATCAAGGGTTTTCAACAACAGAATATTTAGCCTCAGCCCTTGTCGATATGCGCTACCACACAACTGACCCGAAGGGCATCGACCCTGACGCCTTTGAGAAAAAGACACTCGAAGAGCTTGGCATGCCAGACACAATCGTCATGCGTCACCGCTCTCCGCACTTTGGGCATATTTTCTCAGGTGAAGGTTATTCATCTGGATATTACGGATATATGTGGGCAGATGTCCTGACATCCGACGCCGCCGAAGCTTTCAAAGAATCTCCTGGCGGATTTTACGATAAAGACGTTGCGAAGAAACTCGTCGACAATCTCTTTGCGCCCCGTAACGCGGTTAATCCCGCAGACGCTTACCGTGCCTTTAGAGGCCGCGATGCGGATATTGCGCCGCTTATGCGTGACCGGGGTTTCCCTGTTCCAGAAGACTAAAGCGGAGCTTGGTGCAATATAATTTGTCAGAGGGCCTATAAGCCGGGTTTTGTACTTACCGAAGTAAGTGACGATCATTCCTCTAATGTGTTTGTTACCAAACACCTCTAGCGACCGACCCGGACAACAACGCAATGGCGCGCCATAATGTTATCCCTATTTGGTCTTGCTCCGGATGGGGTTTACCTTGCCCGCTCAGTTACCGTCGCGGCGGTGCGCTCTTACCGCACCCTTTCAGCTTTTCTCGGGCGCACCCGAGTAGTTTCCTTTCTGTGGCACTGTCCCTCAGCTTGCGCTGGCCGGGAATTACCCGGCATCCTGCCTTTGTGGAGCCCGGACTTTCCTCGAATATTGCTACTCGCGATCGTCCAGCCCTCTGACGAGCGGCTTTAAGCTTGGAATCACAGTCTAAGTCAAGCTAGAGTAAAAGAAAAAGGGTATTGGGAGGACTTGGGGAATGAAAAAGATTTTACTTCTAGGTACAATATTATTGAGCGCATGCGGCGGGCAGCCCAATACAGATGCAAGTCAAGACGCAGGCTTGGGCATAACAATATATACCGCAAACAATATCATCACAGTCAATGACGCGATGCCTAAAGCCGAAGCTATCGCCGTAAATATAGACGGCAACATCGTCTCTGTCGGCGAACTCGCCGCGCTTAAGTCTGAGCTCAAAGGCGCGGCCATAGACAATCAATTCCAAGACAAAACAATTGTACCTGGGCTAATTGATCCACATATCCATATGATACTCGGCGCGATGATGTACGGCCTCGATTTCATTCCGCCGTGGGATATGGAAACGCCAAAAGGGACAGTTGCAGGCCTACCCAATAAAGACGCCATGCTAGCCAAAATAGCAGAGTTCGAAGCCGCCGCCCCACAAGGCCCATTATTTCTTTATGGCTATCACAATCTCGTACAAGGCGATTTAACGCGCCAAGACTTAGATAAAATAACGAGCACCCGCCCGCTCTTTATTTGGCATTATTCAGGACATGATTTTTATCTCAACAGCGCCGCAATCGCCTATGCCAAATTAACGCCCGCTCTGTCTGAAAAATTTCACGGCATCGGACTTGACGAAAACGGTGAACTCAATGGCCGTATATATGAGGATGCTACTCTCGCCTTATTTGGCACGGTCGGCAAAACCCTGCTTGCGCCGGGCCACATCAAAAAAGGCTTTGATGGTTATGAGAAAATATTTGCCCGTTCAGGTGTCACAACAGTTGCTGAAATGGGCTACGGCCTTTTTGGCCGAGCATTAGAAGACAACTATCTCAAAACCTTTTATACCGAGGAGGATAATTATAATCTCTATCTTGTCCCTGAGCACAGGGCTTTTACTGGAGAATTTGGCCAAGACGCTGTGGCAAATGTATTAGAGATGAGTTCCGACGAAACGCGTAATCCGCCTGTCTTAAACCAAATCAAACTCTTTACCGATGCTGCTTTTTACTCTCAAACAATGAAAATGGCTGCGCCCGGATATATTGCGGGCCAGTCAAGAGGGACTGATGGATTATGGGTTACACAACCCGATGATCTCGCTGGCGTTATGAAGCCCTATTGGGATGCGGGTATTGATATTCATATTCACTCTAATGGTGATGCAGCGCAAGACTCGACGCTTAACGCTTTTTCAAAAATGAAAACCGGTGAAGCGGGGCAACGCTTGATTATCGAGCATGGCGGTCTTTTCCGTCCTGACCAAATCCAGAAAGCCGCCAACTTAGGCGTCGGCATTTCGGCAGCCTCTCATTACGTCAAATATATGGGCGCGGATTATGAAGCGGCTATCGGGAGCAAAACTGATTTTATCACGCCCCTTGCCTCCGCCCTTAAAGCGGGCATGCGAACCACGCTGCATTCCGACGCCCCGCTCGCTCCGCCCCAGCCCCTCAATGCCGCTAGTGTCCACATGACGCGCGAAACGCGGCAAGGCGGCGTAAGCAACCCAAATGAAAAGCTTACGCGGGAGCAAGCCTTACGCGCTATTACCTTAGACGCAGCTTGGTCATTAGGCCTTGATAATGAGATCGGCTCAATCGAAGTCGGGAAGCGGGCAGAGTTCGCTATTCTCGAATCTAACCCGCTCACGACAGCGCCAGAAGATTGGCCCGCCATCAAAGTCTGGGGTGTCATGCTTGACGGCGATATTAGGCCTGTTCAATAATGGCTATGCAATAATGGATGCGGAGCTCTTAGATAGCATTACCCTTGATTTGGGCGGGGGTTCGGAAATCGCCCTTGCCTTGATACTATCTCTGATGATGTTCGCCGTAGCTCTAGGTCTTAGGACCGAACACTTTCGGTTTTTCAAAGAGACCCCCAAAGTCTACCTCGCGGGCGTGATTGCCCAAATCATTGGCCTTCCTGCCCTTACTCTTTTGATGTGTTTCATCGTCAACCCACCCCCCAGTGTGGCCTTAGGTATGATACTCATCGCCTGTTGCCCGGGCGGTAACACATCTAACCTTCTGGCCATGTTCGGAAAAGCCAATACCGCGCTTTCTGTTTCACTTACAGCAACAAGTAGCCTTGCGGCGGCTTTCATCACGCCTTTATCAATTATATTTTGGAGTAATTTATACCCACCGACGGCTACGCTTCTTACCGAGATTAACTTGGACACTTGGACATTTCTTCAAAACACGCTTTT
>JALZWM010000020.1 GCA_023300105.1 Hellea sp. | reverse complement strand
TATTGACGCAACGGAATGGGTTGGGCCTTGGAATGATTATGCACTTGGATTTTACAGAGAAGCGCCAAATTACTATGCTCCAGGCTTTCATGAACCAGGCGCGTCTTTAGCCGTGGGCATTAACTTGGACGTTTGGAATAGTTTTACAGCCTCAGAACAAGCCATGATTGGTTACGCTTGTAAGTCCGCAAATGATATAAGTATTGGAGAATATACATTTGAAAATGCAAAAGCCTTGGATGTATTGAAAAACGAACACGGGGTAGCCCCCAAGTTTTTCTCTGATGAAATTATGATCCAGATTGGACGTATCAGTGAGGATGTAGTCCGTGAACTCGGCAACTCCGACAAACGCACTCAAAAAGTCTACGATAGCTATCTAGCCGCTAGAAACCAATACCGCGGGTGGACAGAAATGAGTGATGGTCGGTATATTCGGGCACGACAAGCGGCGCTTGGCGGATAATGACCTTAGGGAGTGTCATTGATAACCTAGGGGCGGCGTTTCAAGCAGTGGGCTATGTTTTTTCACCGCTCTTACTCCTTCCGCTATTTTATCTCTTCTTTTCTCGTATCAAATTACTGAAGTCTTTTTCTGACGCTTTAATTATAACGATTGACACTCTCTCTTATACTATAGGGGAATTAACGAAGTGGATGCTCCCTATACTTGTCCTGACAATTGCTTTTTCTGTTTTCGCGTTATCTATATTTGGGCAAAGCTGGACGAAGTTATTCGAAAGCGCAGAATATTTACATGCAACAGTGATAATGTTAGGCGCCGCCGCAACTTTACTTGCAGGGCAACATGTACGGGTCGACGTATTTCACACGCATATGACTGCAAAGGCTAGTGCCATGGTCGACTTCATTGGTTTTTACGCGTTATTGCTACCCGTGTGTCTTATTATACTCTGGAACTCACAAGGTTTTATCAGTTTCGCTTGGCGTATATTCGAAGGTTCGGCAGAAGCGGACGGAATACGCGGGGAGTATTTACTCAAAACCCTCATCCCTATTTTTGCAGTGATGATGATTATGCAAGGACTAGCTATCGCCCTTCGTGCAGCGATGTGCCTTAACGGACACTCTCGTCCATCAAGGCCTCCTCATACGCCAAAATTCTTTGCGAAAGAGGACCTTGAACATAATGGCTGATATCTTAGCGCTATCGATGTTCGCTTTTGCCTGCCTTGGATTAATGGGCGGTTACAATGTAGCTTTTACCCTATCAGGCATATCGCTTATTTTTGCAGCGCTCGGTGTTGTGACGGGTACATTTGAACCTGACTTTCTTCTCTCGCTACCTGGACGTATTTACCCCTTAATTACGCGCGAAATACTCATAGCTGTGCCTCTTTTTGTTTTCATGGGGGTCATGTTAGAAAAGTCCCGTATTGCAGAAGATTTACTCGAATCTATGGGAGACTTATTTGGCCCTTTAAAGGGTGGCCTTGGAATATCTGTTGTCTTTGTCGGGGCGCTCTTGGCGGCCTCAACAGGTATTGTCGGCGCAACAGTTGTGACGATGGGATTATTATCGCTCCCCACGATGCTTAACCGCAATTATGCCCCCTCTTTGGCCGCAGGCTCAATTGCCGCCTCGGGCACCCTTGGACAGATAATTCCGCCCTCTATTGTTTTGGTTATACTAGGCGATCAGATGTCTAATGCTTATCAGGAGGCGCAAAGAAGTTTTGGACTAGAGACAACTGGCGTTGTGTCTGTCGGGGATTTGTTTGCAGGTGCGTTAATTCCTGGACTGATATTAGTGGCACTTTATGCAATCTATATTTCCATCACCGCCTATCTAAAACCAGATATGGCCCCCTCACAGGAATGGCCAGAAGGCGTCTCTCCATGGAAGTTCATACGCAAAACGCTTATCGCAATGTTACCACCAATTTTCCTTATTATTGCTGTGCTTGGATCTATTTTATCTGGTTATGCAACGCCGACACGCGGCGCAGCTCTCGGCGCCTTAGGCGCTATATTACTCGCCTCTTATAGGACATCCCCAACACCTTTAGGTAAAAAAATGCCCCTAATCGCCGCCGCTGGATTTGTCTTATTGGTTGGTATCGACCTGACGGGTGTAGACATGCGGTTTAATCAAAATGATTGGACTGGAAAAGAACGTATTTCTGTCGCTATTGCGTTAGGTTTTGCAGGCTTTGCCTTTATCGGTACAGCTTTATCGCTGATACCGCTTATCAAATCTAAAAACTTATCCGATGTCTCGCGAACAACAATGCACATTACGTGCATGGTTTTTGTCATTCTAATTGGTGCGACCATATTTAGTTTGGTCTTTAGAGGTTTGGGCGGTGACGAACTTGTTGGGTATTTACTCAAGAATGCTCCCGGCGGAAAATGGGGCGCCCTCTCCCTCGTTATGCTTGTCATGTTTATATTGGGTTTCTTTTTAGACTTCATCGAAATCACATTTGTTGTCGTGCCTTTAGTGGCACCGCCTCTCTTAGCAACAGGGATGGATCCTATTTGGTTAGGGGTTCTTATGGCCTTAAACCTTCAAACGAGTTTCTTGACCCCGCCTTTTGGCTTTGCTTTGTTTTACTTACGCGGAGTCGCTCCACCTGAAGTCACAACAACAGCGCTTTACCGCGGTGTATTACCGTTCATTTTAATTCAGTTCGTCGTTATTTTGATGGTAGTTTTAATACCGGAAATCGCGACAAAACTTCCAACTGTAATGTTGAATTAATTTAGTAGCGCTACCCACGAATCCTCGTTAAACTTATTCTGTTTTTACCTATGGGGACACTAATGGAAATTTTACTCGGCCTTCTCGGCATCATAGTGGTGCTAGCGTTAATCCTCATTGGGATTTACAACCGTTTAGTCGCTCTTCGCCAAACCTGCAATCAAGCATGGTCAGATATTGAAGTGCAGTTAAAACAACGACAGGACCTTGTTCCCCAACTCGTAAATACAGTAAAAGGCTACGCTAAACATGAGAGCAAAACCTTTGAAGATGTCGTCAAAGCACGTAATGCTGCATCATCTGCAAGCACGGTACAAGGTCAAGCCCAAGCAGAAGGTATGCTAACACAAGCTCTAGGAAAAATATTCGCCCTTGCCGAAGCCTACCCAGAACTTAAAGCCAATGAAAACTTCCTGCAGCTACAAGATCAACTGGCTGATATCGAAAACAAGATTGCCGCATCCCGCCGTTTCTATAATAATGCCGCACAGGAATATAATACAGGCCGCGAACAATTTCCAGCCGTACTAATTGCTGGCCCGTTCGGTTTCCATGCTCGAGAATTCTTTGAAGCACCAGAGGGGCGTGAAGCTTTACAAACACCCCCAGCTGTTGATTTCGAAACCTAGGGTATTAATCAGCTATGATCGAAGCCTATGGCCTGAGAACACATGTATGGAATAATAATCTGCGCAGTATATTTTTGCTCATATTTTTTCCAATTTTATTACTGTTCCTCGCATTTGCTTTCACCTTACTTTGGACAGAATTTACCTCAAATTTAACAACTGCAGAAGGCCTTGCTTATGCCTTAAGCACAATGCCTCGGGTTGCGCCAGTCGCCATAGGCGCTGCGGGTGGATGGTTTGCTATCGCTTTTCTTGGCCATCAAGCCATGATAGATATGGCGACGAAGTCCAAATCAATGACTATATCAGAAGAACCTCGCGCCTATCGTCTCTTAGAGAACCTCTCCATCTCCCGCGGGCAAATAACGCCAAAACTTAAAATCATTGAAACACCTGCTATGAATGCCTTTGCTAGCGGGATACGTAACAAGAATTACACAGTCACCCTAACACGGGGACTTATGAACAATCTGGATGATGAAGAACTTGAGGCTGTGATCGCCCATGAGCTTTCACACATTCAGCACAAAGATGTTCGCCTTCTGATTATCGCTGTTATTTTTGTCGGAATTTTTGCTTTTATCGGTGAAAATATGGTCCGCGGTATATTTAGAACGAACCTACCACGGAGCAATCATCACCGACGTAGCGGCGGCGGAAATGCTGGCGCGCTTATCTTTTTTGCTATAGCCATTATAGGAATTTCTTACCTTTTAGCTATGCTCACGCGTTTCGCACTCTCTCGAAAGCGCGAATATATGGCCGATGCTGGCGCTGTTAGCTTAACTAAAAACCCTGACGCGATGATCCGCGCGCTCCAAAAAATTTCAGGTAAGGCAGAATTATCTGGAATGCCTGCTGAGATAAAAGAAATGGCTTTTGAAAATCCCCGCATTGGGCTTGCAGGCATGTTTGCCACCCATCCACCAATTGAAAAGCGTATTGAGGCACTTATTAAATATGCCGGAGGTCGCCCAGACAGTCAAAGCCATCCTGAGCGAAGAACAAGCAAAACACGCTCTAAGGAGCGTAAGGCTTCAAAGAAAAAAAATTTTAATAAAAGAGGTCCATGGACAGGTCCAAAATAATATCTATACATTATCGATAAGCAATAACACACATTCGCATATGAATTTGCACGACAAAGAGAGAATATTTATGAGTAAGCACTTTCTATTATCGGCAAGCGCCGCCTTAATATTGATGGCCTGCCAAGGCACAGAAACCATTCCCTCTAAGATAAACTTACCTTCTGGCATATCCTATGTCGAAACAATCTCGGCTAAAAGCGGTGATGTTATCATCCCTTATAAAAAATATACACTAGACAATGGCTTAACGGTTGTTCTGCATGAAGACAAATCAGACCCGCTCGTCCATGTTGATATAACTTATCATGTTGGGTCTGGTAGAGAAGATGTTGGCAAATCTGGCTTTGCACATTTCTTTGAACACATGATGTTCCAAGGGTCCGAAAATGTAGCTGATGAACAGCATTTTGGCCTTATCACTGAATCAGGCGGTACGCTTAATGGATCAACGAATACGGATAGAACTAATTACTATGAAACAGTTCCTTCTAATCAATTAGAGAAAATGCTGTGGTTAGAAGCCGACCGTATGGGCTATTTCCTAAATGCCGTAACTGAAGAAAAATTCGAAAATCAACGTGACACCGTCAAAAATGAACGAGGCCAAAGCTATGACAACCGTCCATATGGATTGCTATGGGAACGCGTTGGCGAGGCACAATTTCCGGAAGGGCATCCTTATAGTTGGTCGACAATCGGTTATCTGGAAGACCTTGACCGCGCAACTTTGGACGATCTGAAAAAGTTTTTTCTACGTTGGTATGGACCTAATAATGCGACCCTGACCATAGGTGGGGATTTAGATGAAGACCAAGTTTTGGCTTGGGTAAAAAAATATTTTGGTTCAATCCCAAAAGGGCCCACAGTTGACGCGCCAATTTACACACCTGTTACGCTTGATGCGGATCGCTATATTTCTCTCGAAGACAATGTGCAACTTCCCCTGCTTTATATGTCTTGGCCAACAGTTCGCGCCAATCATCCAGACGAAGCGCCTCTTGATGTCCTGATGAATATTATGGGCGAAGGCCAAACCTCCTTGCTTTATAAAAACTTAGATAAACCTGGCCTAACAGTACAAGCCAGTGCAGGACACGCCTGCCGTGAATTATCCTGCAGCTTTTCATTATTTGCCTTAGCCAACCCAGCAAAGGTTCAAAAACTAGGCGACCTTGAAACAATAATTCGCGATAGTCTTACAGAATTTGAGACGCGCGGCGTACAAGACGATGACATTACTCGTGTCAAAGCCTCAATCGTCTCAGGAATGATATATGGCCTTGAAAGCGTCAGCGGCAAAGTTAGTCAGCTAGCAGCCTACGAGACTTACCGCGGTACGCCCAATGGGATTAGTGATGATATAAACCGTTATGAAAACGTCTCAAAAGTCGACGTTATGCGTGTTTATAATGACTATATTAAAGATAAACCTGCCGTCATTATGAGTATCGTCCCTAAGGGGGCCCAAGGTGCTATTGCCCATGAAGACACATGGCAGCGCTATGAAAGAACTATCCCTACAGATGCACCCTCGGACGCATTTACATGGGAACTTCCACAAGATGATTTTGACCGAAGCGTTATTCCAGCTTCTGGCCCTAACCCCACAATAAAAGCCCCTGATGTTTACAGAACAAGCCTAAGTAACGGCATCGAAATTTTGGGCGCTAAAAACACAGAGACGCCAACAACGACAATTAGCTTACGTATCAAAGCTGGCCAAAGCCACGAAGCTTTAGACAAACTTGGTTTAGCAAATTTAACAGCTGGCATGGTCAATGACGCGACTCTGAACTCCACCGTTGAAGACATATCAAATAGACTAAATAAACTTGGATCCGCAGTCAGCTTTAGTAGCGGTGATAGCTACACAACAATGCGTATCAGAAGCCTGACAAAGAACTTGGATGAAACAGTCTTAATTGCACTAGAGCAATTATTAGAACCCAAATTTGATTCCGCAGATTTTGATCGTATTCGCTCTAACGCTTTGGAAGCCATTAAGTCTGGAAAGAAAGAAGCGTCAGTGACAGCGAGCAATGTCTTCAATCTCAAAATGTACGGCAACAATAACAATTTTGCCTATGGAAACACAGGAACAGAAGCAAGCATTCAGACCATCACTTTGGACGATGTGAAGTCTTTTTATAAAACGCATTACTCACCTAAAATTACGAGTATTGTAGCGGTCAGCGACCTTGACGAAGCTGCTATGAAAAAAGCGTTGTCTGGTCTTTCGAAATGGGAAGGTGAAGATGTCCCTTTTATAGAGTCCACAGCCTTTCCTGAGCTTGGCGAAACAAAAATTTATTTCATTAATAAAGACGATGCCGCCCAATCTGAAATCAGAATAGGCAAACGCGCCATGCCTTATGATGCAACAGGTGAGTATTTTCGTTCAGGCCTCATGAATTATACCCTTGGAGGAGCCTTCAATAGCCGTATTAACCTTAACCTCCGTGAGGACAAGGGATATACATACGGTGCGCGTTCAGGCTTCAATGGCGACGAAACAAGGGGCACTTACCGTGCAAGCGCAGGCGTACGAGCTGATTCAACTGCTGCATCTATCACCGAGTTTGTGAAAGAGATTAGCGGTTTTCATAAAGATGGCATTACAGAAAAAGAGCTAGAATTTACAAAGTCCGCTATCGGTCAAAGAGATGCTCGAGCTTATGAAACGCCATCTCAAAAACTTAGCTTCTTATCACGCATGATGACATATAATCTAAAACCGTCATTTGTAGATGAGCAATCCTCAATTCTACAAAATATGACTAAACCTGACATAGATGTCTTAGCCACCAAACATCTTAACCTAGATGATATGATAATAGTAGTTGTCGGAGATAAAGCCAAACACATGGATGAAATTAAAACCCTTGGGTATCCAGTTGTTGAACTGGATACTAACGGCAACCCTCTTTAGAGTACCACTTAGTTTAGATTAGAGATAAAAGCCCTGAATAATATCGGGGCTTTTAAATGAACTTAAAGACGTTTATTGGGGGCAAAGAGCCCAAGTCGAGAAAACCCGCGAGGCGCCATTCTGCCTGCGCTTGCGCGGTTACCTTCAAGAACATTCCAATCTGCAACAGAATTTGAGCGTCCTGAACTATCTACAAAACTAAGTCCATCCTCAGACTTAAAAGTCGTAACATCAGCCAATCCGCCATCTTTATACTTCTGAAGTCGAACGCCTTTCCCACGGCCCATTTGTGGAAGGTCCTCTATGTTGAAAATCAATATTTTTCTATTTTCACCAATGATTGCAATTTTATCACCTTGGACTTCGATACATCTAACTGCCTCGGCATCGCCTTTGACATTCAGAGTTTTTCGCCCGCCGCGTGTTGAGGCAATAATCTCTTCTTCTTTCACTCTAAATCCATATCCGTCAGAACTGGCTAACAGTAATTCACGGTCAGGTTTATGTACAAAGAGACCAATTGGCGTGTGGTCATTTTCGAGATCCACCATCAAACGTATAGGTTCGCCGTTCCCGCGCCCGCCGGGTAGTTTATCGCCGCCCAACGTATAAAACTTACCATTAGATGCAAAGAGAATGAACTTATCTGTTGTCTCTCCTGAGACAATAAAAGCCGCTTTATCACCATCTTTAAACTTAAGAACCTTTTGATCTTCGGCTTTACCCTTCAAAGCACGAATCCATCCTTTTTGTGATAAAACCACCGTGATAGGTTCTTTGGTAATAAAGGCAGTGGCTAAGTCGATATCAATATCAGGCTGTTTGCCAAAAGTCGTACGGCGGGCCCCGAGTTCAGTTTTCAAGCTATAAGTTTCCCGAACAGCTTTCACTTCTTCTGCAACAACAGCCCACTGCTTCGCTTTAGACCCTAACAAACCTTCAATTTCTTTCTTCTCACCAGCAAGCGCATCATACTCAGTTTGAATTTCGATCTCACGGAGTTTTGAAAGAGCACGCAATCTCATATTCAAAATGGCTTCGGCTTGACGGTCTGATAATTTAAAGGCTTTAATCAGTTCGTCTTTAGGGTGATCTTCAAACCGAACAATTCGGATAACTTCATCGATATTAAGATAGGCTATCCGCAGACCTGCAAGGATTTCCATGCGGTCTTCAATTTTACTGAGACGGAATTTTGACCGACGCTGCAAGACTTCACGACGGTGATTGAGGAAGGACTGAAGCACTTCGCGAAGGTCCATAACGCGCGGTGTACGTGTCGCGTCCAAAACATTCATGTTAAGCGATGTTCTGCTTTCAAGATCGGTAACCTTAAATAAGCTTTCCATCATCATGTCAGGGTCTATATTTTTACTCTTCGGCTCAAGAACAATACGAATATCCTCGGCGCTTTCATCATTAACATCCGCAAGCGCGGGTGCTTTTTTATTCTCAATGACCTCGGCAAGCTTTTCAATTAATCGAGATTTTTGAACTTGATAAGGAATTTCAGTGATAACGATTTGGTACATGCCGCGGCCAAGGTCTTCTTTGTGCCAGCGCGCGCGAACTTTAAAGCTCCCCTTACCCGTAGTATAAGCCTCAAGCATCGACTCTTTGGATTCGATGATAATGCCGCCTGTAGGTAAATCGGGGCCTTTGACATATTCCATTAATGTTTGAATGCGGGCCTTAGGTGTCTTTATGAGATGCAACGCGGCGGAACAAAGCTCGGCCGCATTATGAGGTGGTATCGACGTTGCCATACCTACGGCTATGCCTGTTGATCCATTTGCTAATAAGTTTGGGAAAGCCGCAGGCAGAACAACGGGTTCTTCATCTTCCTCATTGTAAGTCGCAATAAAATCGACAGCGTCTTCTTCCAAGCCCTCCAAAAGCGCGACACCCGCAGATGTCATCTTCGCTTCTGTATACCGCATAGCCGCTGCGCTATCACCGTCAATATTGCCAAAGTTGCCTTGGCCATCAACTAACGGGTAACGCGCGGAGAAGCTCTGGCTAAGCTTTACAAGCGCATCATATATCGAAGCATCACCATGCGGGTGATATTGTCCCATAACATCACCAACAATGCGCGCGCATTTTTTATGTGCATTCTCTGGATTAAGTTTTAACTGGCGCATCGCATAAAGAATGCGGCGATGAACTGGCTTTAAACCGTCACGCACATCAGGTAACGCGCGCTGCGTAATCGTAGACAAAGCATAAGCAAGATAACGAGACGACAAAGCGTCATCTATATGCTCCTCAAAAACGGCATTTCCGGGCAAACCTTTATCCGCTGTTGTGTCGTCGGCCATAAAACTCTCTAGTGATTCGGGGCTAATATAGCAGGGCTTGCCCTCGCCTCTATAGCTTGTTCAAGACTTAGCCCCTAAAACCCTTTAAAAGGCCTCCCATCTACGCCTTGACCTTTGCCCTTGCATGGCTATGTTGCGCGAAATTGAAGCGTTGGGAGGGGCCCACGCCATTTGTCTGAAAGACACTCGTTTGAAATCCGAAACTAAAATTGAAGAAATTCCGGCTGATGAAGCCGTTAAGGTCACTTTTAAAGAATTGGGCCTTGATACAAAAATAATCAAAGCTCTAGATGACATGGGCTATGAAAAGCCGACTCCGATTCAAGCAGCCGCAATTATCCCTGCCTTGCAGCAACGAGATGTCTTAGGCATTGCACAGACAGGTACTGGTAAGACGGGCGCGTTCACTCTTCCAACTATGCATAAGCTAACAAAAGGACGCGCTAGGGCACGTATGCCCCGCTGCGTGATAGTATGTCCAACACGTGAACTTGCAGCACAGGTCGCAGAAAACGTCGAGCTTTATGGAAAATATTTAAAACTCGAAATGGCGCTTTTAATCGGCGGTGTTTCTTTTGCAGAACAAGATCGTAAACTTATGAAAGGTGTCGATATTCTAATCGCGACCCCAGGCCGTTTACTGGATCAATTTGAACGCGGTAAAATTTTAATGACAGGTGTGCAAACGCTTGTCGTTGATGAAGCTGACCGTATGCTTGATATGGGTTTCATTCCCGACATTGAACGTATTTTCAAACTTACACCGTTTACGCGGCAAGTCCTCTTTTTCTCGGCAACGATGCCAAATGAGATTAAACGCCTTGTCGATCAATTTTTGCATCAGCCTGTCACTATACAAGTTGCCCGTCAGAATATGACAGCAGAAACGGTTACGCAGCGCATTGTTAGAGTGCCCTCCTCGGATTCCAAACAAAAGCGAACAGCGCTAAGATGGCTCATCGATAAAGAAGACGTCGTAAACGGTATTGTTTTTTGTAACCGCAAGCGCGATGTCGATATTGTTGCTAAATCACTCAACGTTCATGGACATTCAGCAGCGCCTATCCATGGTGACCTTGCACAGTCCCTCAGAACCCAAACATTAGAAGACTTCAAAGGCGGGAAAATTAAGCTGCTTGTCGCCAGTGATGTGGCCGCACGCGGCCTTGATGTGCCTTCTGTCAGCCATGTTTTCAATTATGATGTTCCTAACCATGCAGAAGATTACGTCCATAGAATTGGCCGTACAGGCCGTGCTGGCCGTGAAGGTGACGCAATCATGTTGGTTGCTCGTCTAGATCAAAGAAACTACGATGATATTCTAAACTTAATAGATATGGAATCCATCGATGAAATCGAAATTCCTGGAATCGAAGACTTCCCTAAGGATGCTGGGAAGCGGCGTTCTGGACGTGGTGATGATAAACGTGGTCGCGGCCGCGGTAGAAACGGTGATCGCAACAAAAGCCGTAATCGCAATTCAAGTGAGAATAGAAACTCCGACAATAGTCAGCGCAGTAAAGCGCCAGAGCGAGAGCCTGTAGAAGAAACTAAACCTAGGAAAACTGAATCTCGCCGAGTGGCTCCAAAACGTAAAACAAATGTAGATGAACCCACAAAGAGTGTTTCAAACAAAACAGCTGAGAGAAACAACGAAAAGAAAAAATCTTCAGAAAAAACTTCAAGAGATAGTTCTTCTAGAAATAGCTCTCAGAAAGAAAAATCTTCTAGAGAGAAAACTCCGAGAGAGACTAAAAAGGAAAAATCTAAAGAGACGTCATCGTCAAAGGGATCTCGTAAAAACCAGTCTCAAGGTAAGAGTAATTCTAGGCGCGATCATAAAGATGGTAAACGACGTTATAAAGATACGCTTGGTGAGAATAAAACTGAAGGGTTCGGAAGTTCAATGCCCGCTTTCTTCAAGTCCAGCCTCAAGTAAGCTGTTTATTGGGTAGTTTGAGTGATCTTTGATGTTAACGCATCTAAACTGCTAAACATCTCTTCTAACAAAACATCAGATTCTTGGAAAAGACAATGTCCTGCGCCTTTCAGGTCGAGCTTAACACAATTTGGAAAACGCGTGGAGCAAGCTTGTTGGTTTACCTCTGTCACGACAAAATGGTCGACTTCGGCTGAAACCATAGTCATGGGAATATCGATTTTTTCAAGATAACCCGCCTTGCGCACATACTCACTACTCTTAAAGAACTCTGCGCCCCATTGCACTGTCACACCGCCAACACGTTCCACAGGATAGCGTGTAAACACGACATCCCGGTTTGGAAGCCGCGCAGCGTTCGAGCTACACATATCAATGTTAGCGACTGATAAATCATCACCAACAGGCTTCCAATTACCTTCACCTGACAAGTAGTGTTTGGATTTCCCCAGACGTCGCGCCCATGTCATTAAAAGCTTTGCATCCTCAAATGACATATCCCCTGCTTTTGGCTGCAATGCAGGCGCCATTAAAAACAAACCATCTACAAGATCAGGATAATCTCCCGCCATACGCACAGCAACATGTCCCCCAAAGGATATAGCCATGGGAATAACGGGGCGTTCAGTATCTGGTAGCGCTTCAATAAATTCTGCTAGATCATCGGAATATATACGAAATTCTTCAATCCATAACTTTTCAGGTTGAGACTCTCTATGACGGTCAGAGCCGCCCTGTCCGCGCAAATCAATACCAATGACATGATACCCGCGCCTAGCAAGCATATCAACATGCTCACCGTACATTGACATCGTTGCCGTATAACCGGGGATAATAATGACTGTCGCCTTGGCCGCCCCCGCATTACCCGTTTCGCCCCAGCGAAGCCCCGTACCATCCTGTGCCACAAATCGTTTCCATACCCAGTCGGCAGGCATATCACTAAGGTTAAACGCGTCTACTTGCGCCTGATAAGCGGCATCAACTTGAAAAGCCTCATAGCTTTTTTCGGGCCAAAAATAGAAAGCAAGGGATGTAAGAATTAGAAAAAATCCAAAACCTTTGAGAACACGTGATATCATTTCTTATCTTTCAGCTTCTAATCAGAATTATGCTCGCATGGTAATTAATACTGATACGTATCTTTATAATGTGAGTTTGCTTCGAACTGCTTATGCCATTCGGCGAGCTTTGGCGCTCGCTTTTGCCACGCAACATGCCCTGCGCGGTAACTAGCATAATCAAGCGCAGTTACTATCGCTAGGTTCCCAAATGTCCATGGCCCGCCTATCCATTCACAAATTTTCTCTAGCGTGTCTATGCTGGAAATAATCGCTGTTTCATGCCGCTCAATGATTTCAGGCCAATGAAGTTCTTTTGGACGTACAGTTTCATAACGGTAATTATATACGGCATCGGCTAATCCATCCCCTAAAGCATGCTGCCATAAATTTAGATATCTCGAATGTCCATCGATAGGTAATGTCTTAGTCTTACCCAAGCTATCTAAATATTCGCAGACTACAGGGCTATCGAACAGGTACTGTCCAGGCTGCCATTCAAGAGCAGGTATTTTACCAAGTGGGTTATCGCCCGCCTTATACCCATTTGCCCCATCTTTTTCCGGTAAAATTTCATCGACCTCTATACCGTGTAGACGCGCTAAAATCATAGCTTTGCGAGCATAGGGAGATATCGGATGGCAAATGAGTTTCATAGTGTCTCTTTTATTGAGTGTTTATTCCCATTCAATGGTTCCGGGGGGTTTAGAGGTCACATCATATACAACCCGGTTCACACCTCGGACTTCATTGATAATACGGGTGGCTGTTTCACCTAAAAAATCATGGCTGTAAGGATAGTAATCAGCGGTCATACCGTCTGTAGATGTGACAGCTCTCAAGGCTAAAACATTTTCATAGGTCCGCTGATCACCCATAACACCGACTGTCTGAACAGGAAGAATAACTGCAAAAGCTTGCCATATCTTATTGTAAAGACCATGTTTTTTAATCTGATCTAGATAAATGAAATCAGCTTCACGTAGAATATCTAAGCGGTCTCGTGTAATTGAGCCAGGACAACGAATTGCAAGACCAGGCCCTGGAAACGGGTGACGCTCAACAAAGTCTTTATGTAAACCTAACTCTTGCCCTAATGTGCGCACTTCATCTTTAAATAGCTCACGTAGAGGTTCGACTAATTCCATATTCATGCGGTCGGGTAACCCCCCGACATTATGATGAGATTTAATCGTAACTGACGGGCCTCCGTCGAATGAGACAGACTCGATGACATCTGGATAAAGTGTACCTTGCGCCAAAAACTTAGCGCCGCCAATTTTTTTTGCTTCACGTTCAAATATATCAATGAACGTACCGCCAATGATTTTACGCTTGCGTTCTGGATCAGAGACACCCTCTAATAAACCTAAAAACTCCTCTCCAGCATCTACATGGATAAGGTTCATATCATAATGTTCTTTAAACAATGAGACGACTTGGTCGCTTTCACCTCTGCGCATCATACCTGTATCGACATAAACACAGGTAAGTTGGTCACCAATGGCCTCATGAATTAACACAGCCGCAACAGAGCTATCTACGCCGCCAGATAAGCCACAAATCACTTTTTCATCACCGACTTGGTCTTTGATTGAAGCAATCATTTCGCCTTTAAAGGCAGCCATTGTCCAATCGCCTTTAAACCCAGCAATTTCATGGGTGAAGTTTTTCAGAATTATCGCGCCGTTGACTGTATGTATGACTTCTGGGTGGAATTGCACACCGTAGAGTTTGCGTTTCACATCCGCTATGGCCGCATAAGGCGCATTTCCAGATGTTCCTATAATTTCAAAGCCTTGCGGTATTTTACTCACGCGATCACCATGTGACATCCAAACGCGCTGTGTTTTGTCTAAGCCTTTAAATAGAGTGCTGTCTGCTGTGATTTCAAGGTCAGCACGACCAAACTCTTTCTCTTCGGAACTCTCAACAGCCCCCCCTAATTGTTCACACATTGTTTGCTGACCATAGCAAATACCAAGAACAGGCACGCCCATATCCCATACATGGTCGTCAGCACGTGGCGTTCCTGTCCCTGTAACGCTATTAGGGCCACCAGAGAGTATGATAGCCTTAGGGTTAAAGGCTTCAAGCATAGCCTTATCAACACGGTTAAAAGGATGAACTTCGGAATAAACGCCGCTCTCCCTTACCCGCCGCGCAATAAGCTTCGTGACCTGAGACCCAAAATCGATAATCAACAACTGTTCGTGTTGTGTATCAGCATTCATGATTGCCGCTCCATAACTGCAAAAAAGAAGCCATCAGTATTTGTAG
The DNA here is from genome assembly GCA_023300105.1 of Hellea sp. GTDB lineage: Bacteria > Pseudomonadota > Alphaproteobacteria > Caulobacterales > Maricaulaceae > Hellea. Next base: position 8,809 of record JALZWM010000020.1, on the reverse strand, counting down.
ACGACGGCGTTAAAGTAAGCGTACAGCCATCAGCCGACCAAGGCTTAGGGGCATCAGCTCCAAATTTTTCTTCCCACACTTCGCCTGCAGATAAGAGCGTGAAGTTTTTATTATCTTCAAGGAACGCATATACTTGCGCTTCGTTTTCTTCAGCTAGCATTGAACATGTTACATAGAACAGGAAACCGCCCGGACGCACAAATCCCTTTGCGCTATGCAAAACTGAACGTTGCTCATTATTGCGGCGTTGAAGCGCCTCTTCGTTAAGCCGCCATTTAGCATCAGCTTTACGGCGCCATGTTCCAACACCCGTACAAGGGGCGTCAACAAAAACGCGGTCCATCTTACCGACTAGGTCTTTAAGACCTTCAGAGGGAGGTTGGCGCACATCAATGATGGATGCCCCTGCGCGTTGCGCACGCTCATAGAGCGGTGCAAGTCGGCGCTTGTCGATATCAAAGCCATAAACATTGCCTTTATTTTCCATATCTGCCGCAAGAGCTAGTGACTTACCACCTGCGCCAGCACAATAATCCAGCACGCGTTCACCGGGTTTCACATCGACTAAGAGACTGACAATTTGCGAGCCCTCGTCCTGTATTTCCACAGCGCCCGTTAGGTAGCTTTCCTCAATTTGAATATTAGGAAGACGACCATCGCCCGCAAGCGCATTTATCCGCAAGCCGACAGGCGATATAGCACAAGGCTCCGCCCCGTGACCTTTTAAAGCGTTATGGGCCGCGGCCGCATCAGATTTAATTGTGTTTACCCGAAGGTCTAGCGGCGGACGTTGTGTAAGAGCCTGACCTTCTACAACAGCTTCTTCACTAAAATTATTTTCAAAAGCAGGCCAAATCCATTCAGGAACATCCGCTTGAATCCAATCAGGCGCACCTTGTAAATCAATAGCACCATTCAAATTAGCGATTTCATGAGTGCTCAAAGTGGCAGGCGCGTGATCATCGCCCTCAAAAGCCTCATTTAAACTATCACTAGATTGCCCGCCAAAAAAGACTGCAGCTCCAATAGCAAGGGCTCGGGGCGTTTCACTATCCATACGAAAGGCAATTGAGCTTTTACAACGCAAGGCATCATGCACATAATTTCCAATCGCAGAACGATCCTTTGAACCCGCAAAACGATGTTTCTTACCCCAATCACGAAGCGCCATTGTTGCCGGCGTTTTACGATCTAGGATATCTTCAAGAACTTCTGCTACGGCTTGTATCCGCCCACCTAATCTCACGATCTAGCTCGGCATTGAATAGTTAGGGGCTTCACGAGCAATATGCACATCATGAACATGGCTTTCTCTAAGGCCAGCATTTGTGATTTTCACAAATTCAGCATTTTTATGTAGGTCTTTAATTGTCTTCGACCCTGTATAACCCATTGTCGCGCGAATACCGCCCAATAGTTGATGTAATATAGGTCCAACAGGGCCCTTAAAGGCAATACGTCCTTCAATACCCTCAGGTACGAGTTTCATCGTATCATTGACTTCTTTTTGGAAATAACGATCCGCAGAGCCGCGCGCCATAGCGGAGACTGACCCCATGCCTCTGTAAGACTTATAAGAGCGCCCCTGATAGAGAAACACGTCCCCTGGTGTCTCTTCAGCGCCAGCAAGCAACGAGCCTACCATGGCGCACTCTGCGCCTGCTGCAAGGGCCTTGGCCATATCGCCAGAATATTTAATACCTCCATCAGCAATCACGGGTACGCCTGCTTTTTTGGCAACGGAACACGCATCCATAATAGCCGTAAGTTGAGGCACGCCTACACCCGCAACAATACGCGTCGTACAAATAGACCCGGGCCCGATACCAACCTTAATTGCGTCAGCACCTGCATCAATCAAGGCTTTCGCCGCAGAAGCCGTAGCGATGTTACCTGCAATAATTTGCGAGTCTGGGTAGTCAGTCTTTAACCGCCGAACTGTCTCAATTACTTTTGATGAATGCCCATGAGCTGTATCAATTACAACTGCGTCGGCGCCCGCTGAAATCAAAGCAATTGCGCGGTTATACCCGGCATCACCAACAGTAGATGCAGCTGCAACACGAAGGCGGCCCTTACTGTCTTTACAAGCATTAGGATGAGATAAGGCTTTGTCCATATCTTTAACCGTAATCAGGCCGACACAACGTCCCTTATCATCCACAACGACAAGGCGTTCAATCCGGTGTTTATGCAATAGGCCACGCGCTTCATCTCCGCTCACGCCTATCTTAACAGTCACAACATCACGCGTCATAAGGTTAGCGACTGTCTCATTCGGGTCATCAGCAAACCGAACATCTCTGTTGGTCACAATACCGACAAGACGGCCATCGAGTTCAACCACAGGAATACCAGAAATATTATGATGGTTCCCTAATTCAGCAAGTTCAGCACGCGTTGCGTCAGGGCCAATAGTAATCGGATTGACCACCATACCGCTTTCATAACGCTTAACTTTGCGGACTTCTTCGGCTTGTTCCTCAATGGACAAATTTCGATGAATAACACCGATACCGCCCGTTTGCGCCATAGCTATCGCCAAAGGGGCTTCTGTCACAGTATCCATAGCCGCTGAAATCAACGGTACGTTAATATCAATTTTTTTCGTGAGGCGCGTTTTCAATATCGCATCTGCGGGCATTACATCGGATGCCTGCGGCTGCAAAAGCACATCATCGAAGGTTAATCCTTCTCGAATCTCCATTGGAGTCTCCTACTTTTGCAGGCGGGAGTTATCAGAGTTATCCTAAGGGTGCAAAGGGAAAGTGCGCCTAAAGCTATTTCTTATTATCTCAAATTGTGGCAATCATCCGCAGATGAACTTTACATCCCGTCTTGCAAATTATGATGACATTGGGGCTATCAAAGCCTTAATGGCGCAATCCATGGGCGCACTCCTAAAAGAGGTGTTAACCCCAGCTCAAGTTGCGAAATCGAATGAGTCCATGGGGCTCGATACGCAGCTATTGGATGATAAGACCTACTTCCTTGTTTATGACAACAAAACACTCGTCGGATGCGGCGGCTGGTCGAGACGGCGCACATTATATGGCGGAAATCATACAGTCGGTCGTGACAATGCGCTCGCAGACCCTAAAACTGAAGCCGCAAAAATACGCGCCATGTACACACATCCTAATCACGTAAGACGCGGCGTCGGCCGCTTATTACTTGAACTTGGTGAAGCCGCAGCAAAAGCAGAAGATTTTCAAGTAATAGAACTAGGCGCAACAGCCTCAGGAATACTTTTATATGAAAAATGCGGGTATAAAGTGATTGAAGACCTCGCCGTACCTGACGAGGACGGCGTGACAGTGCCAATCATACTTATGCGTAAGGCACTGGATATTACCGAAGACTAAAACAGCCAATAGCATACTCATCGCAAGTTTCACTACGCCCAAGATACGATTACGAGACTAAACGCAAACCACGGATTGTTGGATATGAGGCTCACAACACGGTGATTGTTAGCACGTTTGACCTGAACAAAGTTAGTCCAATAATTGACGCCTTAGTTCAGGCCGGGGCTAATAATATTAGTAATGTTCAGTTCTCTTTAAGAGACCCAGATGCCATCGAAGCCAAAGTCCTAGATAAGGCCATCAGAAAAGCACGAAGCAAAGCTCAAGCCATGGCAACGAGTGCTGGTGTTACCTTAGGCCCATTACAGAGTATAAACGTAAATGGCACGGGTTACTCTGCTTTTAACCAAGGGTATGATGAAATCATTGTAACGGCATCAAAACGCGCGGATAGCCAAGCACCCGTTTCAACCCCGATAAGTTATGGCGATCACACAATAAAAACGACTGTAAATTTAGTCTACGAGATGCGTTAAGTTGAAGTTTTACTCGCCACATGCGCTTCAAGAGGCGCTCTAATTTGTTCCAAATTATAGCCCGCTGCAGACACGGCGGTCATAACACCATCAACGCCTATTTTCTCGGCGTGAGCGAAAGCCCATAATGCGGTTGAGCGCATACCGCTGGCACAAAAGGCAACAATAGGGCGTGGAAGGTTTGCGAAAGCGGTCTCAGCCGCCTCAATTAGGCCGGGCGTTAGGCCGCCTGCCATTGGGATGTGCAGGTAATCAACGCCTAAATCCTGCGTTATTTTTTCTATATCATCAGACAAAGGTTGCAACGGAGCTTCCATATCAGGGCGGTTATTAATGAAGCTCATCACGCCCTGCTCTGCTAAAGCTTGCATTTGGGCGGGCAAAAGCTGCCCCGTTACAAAGACATCACCTGGAAGCTCTTTCACTTTATTTACCTAACATGTCTTTGGCTTTGGCAATCACGGCATTGGTCGTAATTCCGAAATGCTCAAACAAAGCCGCACCAGGCGCTGAAGCACCGAAGCTATTCATACCTATAAATCCGCCTTTACGGCCAATAAGCTCGCCCCAACCTTGGCGAATACCTGCTTCAATCGCGATTTTCGGTAAGTCCTTACCAATAACAGAGCGGACATAGCTTTCACCTTGTTCAAGGAAAAGTTCCATACACGGCACAGATACAACGCGGGCTGAAATACCCTGCTCAGATAACGCTTTATGCGCCTCAACCGCCAAATGGACTTCAGAGCCACTTGCCATAAGTACAATATCGTCCGCGCCCTCACCTGCCTTCAGAACATAGGCGCCGCGCGAGCACATGTTTTTATCAGCAGAGGTTCGCACAGTTGGCAAGCCTTGGCGCGTTAAAGCGTGTAAGGACGGACCAGACGTGCGTTCAACTGAAAGCTCCCAACACTCAGCCGTTTCAATAGCGTCGGCAGGACGGAAGACATAAAGGTTAGGAATAGCGCGCAGTGATGCTACATGTTCGACAGGTTGATGCGTTGGTCCATCTTCGCCCACACCAATTGAATCGTGCGTCATGACATAGATAACGCGAGTTCCCATGAGGGCTGACAAACGAATTGATGGACGACAGTAATCAGCAAAAACAAGGAAGGTTCCTGAATAAGGTATCATACCGCCATGCAGCGCCATGCCGTTCATAGCCGCCGCCATACCATGCTCACGGATACCGTAGTTGATGTAACGACCACCATAATTATCGGCTTGAATTTCTGACGCCGTTGCAGGCGTACGTGTTTTGTTAGACCCTTCAAGGTCTGCTGACCCCGAAATCATATCGGTTAAGCTCTCGGTTAAAACTTTCAAAGCATTACCTGATGAAACGCGTGTGGCTTCTTTAGGTGCGGCTTCAACCAAACCATTCTTGTAAGACTGCATGGCCTCTTTCCAGCCATCATTGAGTTCACCTTTAATTGCTCGCTTAAAATCATCAGCATGTTTAGAGCTGTCGCAACGTTCTTTCCACGCTTTTTGTTCCGCGCGGCCTCTACGGCCTGGGCGCTTCCACAGTTTATAAACATCTTCTGGCACTTCAAACGGACCATGTGCCCAGCCTAGTGCCTTACGTGTTGCCGCAATTTCTTCATCGCCAAGAGGCGCACCGTGAACTTTGGACGTGCCGCCTTTATTTGGAGACCCCTTTCCAATGACTGTCTTACACGCAATCATAGTAGGTTTGTCGGATTTCTGAGCGCGCCGAAGCGCATTTCCAACTTGGCGAGCATTATGCCCATCAACTTTGATAACATTCCAACCCACAGCCTTAAACCGTGCGGCTTGATCCGTACTGTCAGAGATTTCAACACTACCATCAATGGTAATGTTGTTATCGTCCCACATTAAGATCAATTTATTTAACTTAAGATGTCCTGCCATTGAAATGGCTTCTTGAGAAATACCCTCCATCAAACACCCATCACCCGCGATGACATAAGTAAAGTGATTAACAAGCTCATCACCATAACGCGCATTCATATGACGCTCTGCTAAAGCAAAACCAACGCCATTTGCGATACCTTGACCCAGCGGTCCCGTCGTTGTTTCAACACCCGGCACGTGACCGTATTCGGGGTGACCTGCCGTAATAGAGCCAAGCTGACGAAAATTTTTAATTTGCTCCATGGTCACAGCTTTATACCCCGTAAGATGCAACAGAGAATAAATCAGCATAGATCCATGCCCCGCAGATAGAATAAAGCGGTCGCGGTCTGGCCAATTCGGATCTACGGGGTTAAATTTTAAAAACTTTGAAAACAAAACCGTCGCGGCATCAGCCATCCCCATGGGCATACCGGGATGACCAGAATTGGCAGCCTGCACAGCGTCCATAGAGAGCGCCGCAATGGCATTACTCATATCTTTATGTTCATGTTCTGGTTTCGACAATTCAGTCATAATATTCACCTACATTTTGGCAGTCTTTGCAGCCTGATTCGTACTTGACCCATGCCATGGCAACTCAATCAAATCCAGAGCTCTTAGAGCGCAAGATGTGGATTAGAGGCCGAAAGCTATGGCCGTATGATAAGTTATGCCCGCAGCCGCGTAGGCTAAAGCAAAAAGATAAGCGAAAGCAAAGAGCGGCCATTTCCAGCCATTTGTCTCTTTTTTCATAATCGCCAAAGTAGAGAGGCACTGCGGCGCAAAAACAAACCATGCCAAAAATGCAAGCGCCGTAGGTAATGACCACGCATTTTGCAGGGTCTGAGATAGCTTTTCATCTGCATCAGCGCCTAGTGCATAAATAGTACCCAACGCGCCAACAACGACTTCACGCGCCGCCATACCTGGAATAAGGCTGATAGCAATCTCAAGATTAAATCCGATAGGCTTTAGAATAGGTTCCAGCACGCTACCAATTTTTCCCGCAAAAGTTTCGCGTATTGTATCCGACTTCGCAGGATAGCTCGCGAGGAACCAAATCAGAATTGACGTTGGCAGAATGATACGGCCCGCACGATTGATGAATATCATAGCACGGTCCCACAAACCGCGAAGGTAATCCTTAAACACAGGCGCTTTATAACTTGGTAGTTCAATAAGGAGTGTAGATTTAGCGCCTTTCATTAAAGTCTTTTTAAACAAGAACGCCATAATCATAGCAAACACAATGCCCGCGATAACAAGACCGAATGCGACTAAACCTTGAAGACTAAAGGCTCCCACCTTCTGCGCGGGAATAAAGGCGCCAATAATGAGAAAATAAACGGGCCAGCGTGCAGAACAAGTCATAAGAGGCGCAATTAAAATCGTGGTGAGACGGTCTTTCTCATGCTCAATCGTCCGCGCCGCCATAATTCCCGGAATAGCGCAAGCAAAGCTAGAGAGCAGCGGAATAAACGCTCGCCCATTTAATCCAATTCTCGCCATAAGTGTATCGACTAAAAACGCGGCTCTCGCCATATACCCAGATGCTTCGAGTAACAATATAAAGGCGAATAGGATAACGATTTGCGGTAAGAAAACAATAACACTCCCCACCCCTGCAATAATACCATCGGATAAAAGAGACCGTAGCCAACCTTCTGGAATGACAACATTTATAGCAGATTGCACCCAGCCAATGATGATTTCAACCGCCGTTATACCAGGTCCTGCCCAACTATAGACGGCTTGAAACATTACGAATAATATTCCAAGTAATAGGATAAGACCTAGGACAGGATGCAAGACGAACCGGTCTATGCGCTGCGTGAAAGTTTCCGCCTGTTGGATACGGCTCACCGCGCCGCCAGTAATCTGACGAGCCTTAGCTTGCAGCTCTTGGAGCCTATCGGCTTCGGGATCAGGCTTGGCAGCAGACCCATGTAGGACATCCCCTGTCCATTCACTTAAGAAATCAAGCAAATGCGCACGGCCCGAAGCACGAACAGCCACACAAGAGATAACAGGAATGCCCAACATTTCTGAAAGCTGACCAATATCTATATCAATACCGTCACGGGCCGCCATATCCATCATGTTCAAAACCAGCACAACTGGGAGGCCATAATTTTTAGCTTGAAGTACATTATGAAGATGCGTCGTTATATGAGAGGCATCCATCATAAATACGAGGCCATCGGGTTGACGTTCACCCTCAAGATTTCCCCTAACCGCGTCGATAGCCACGCGCTCATCCATTGAATGACCACAATCCCCATAGACACCAGGCAAATCTAAAAGTTCAACATCTTGCCCATTAGGCAGAGCAAACATACCTTTTCGATATTCTACTGTAACGCCTGGATAATTAGCAACCTTCGCCCGCCCGCCCGTGAGCGCATTAAACAAAGATGTCTTGCCGCAATTGGGCGCGCCCAGAAGTGCAAGGCGCACTGTTTTATTATCAACAAAGTTTTCGACATCAACTTTAGGCATTGATAGGGTCCACTAAGACCACTTGAGCTTCTGCGCTACGCAGCGCAATCAAAGCCCCATTAAGACGCACTGACATGGGGTTACGTCCAAACAACCCAAAGTGAAGCGTTTCTACAAGATCACCTTCAGCAAATCCAATTTCACGAAGCCGTGTTTCCTTATCAGGGTCATCAGTATGGAACCCCATAATTTTCGCAGGTCTATGTTTAGGTAGGTCTCTTAAAGTCATAAGCTTTACTAATGCGAATAATTCTCAATGGCAAAAGAAATAAATGATGAAAATAGCGACATTTTGCGTAAAACATCATAGACAGCCCATAGACCTTTCCCTATAACGCCGCTCATTCGCGGATGATTTGCCGTGATTGTGCCCGAATAGCTCAGTTGGTAGAGCAACGGATTGAAAATCCGTGTGTCCCTGGTTCAAATCCAGGTTCGGGCACCATTCCTTACACTTACACACCCCTATCGGACCCTCCACGGTAAGCGCTGTTATAACCGTGACTCCTGTTGCATAACGCCCTAACGCATTACGAAATTCTCTTGAGTCATCTGTGGGGTTAAATTTATTTATTTTAT
>JALZWM010000019.1 GCA_023300105.1 Hellea sp. | reverse complement strand
CGGGATAGTCGAGGCCAGCTGAGATTGAATGGGCGTCTTTGATTTGTCCGTGTTCGTCCTGCAAAAGGTAGGTGCGGTTCCCGTGGAGTACGCCCGGCGTACCGCCCGTAAGGCTTGCGGCATGCAGTCCGCTCTCGACGCCGCGTCCTGCGGCTTCTACGCCGATTAAGCGAACGCTCGTGTCGGGCACAAATTCATGGAACAAGCCCATCGCATTTGAGCCGCCGCCAATACAGGCGACGAGGGCGTCGGGCAGGCGGCCTTCTCGCTCTAATATTTGTTCTTTCGCTTCGCGGCCAATTATGGCTTGAAAATCTCGCACCATAGCGGGGTAAGGATGCGGGCCAGCCACGGTGCCGATACAGTAAAACGTATCGCCGACATTTGTGACCCAATCACGCAGAGCTTCATTCATCGCGTCTTTTAGGGTTGCGGTTCCGCTATGGACGGCGCGCACTTCTGCCCCCAAGAGGCGCATGCGAAAGACGTTAGGTTTCTGGCGAACAATATCCGTCGCGCCCATATAGACGATACATTTGAGGCCAAAGCGCGCGGCGACGGTAGCGGTGGCGACGCCGTGCTGCCCCGCGCCTGTCTCGGCGATAATGCGGGTCTTGCCCATACGCTTGGCGAGCAAAATTTGCCCCATGCAATTATTGATCTTATGCGCGCCCGTGTGGTTAAGCTCATCACGTTTAAAATATATCTTCGCGCTATTGCCGTTGTTTTCTTCGCGGCAATGCTCTGTCAGGCGTTCTGCATAATAAAGCGGCGAGGGGCGGCCGACATAATGATTAAAGAAATCATCAAGCTCCGCGATAAACTTAGGGTCTGCCTTGGCATCTTCATAAGCTGCTTCGAGTTCCAGAATAGGCGGCATAAGTGTCTCGGCGACATAACGTCCGCCAAAATCCCCAAAGCGCCCGTTTTCGTCCGGCGTCTGAATGTTTTCGGATTTACCCATTTTCTACAGCTTCCATAAAGGCTTGAATTTTAAGCACGTCTTTTATGCCTGCCGCGCTCTCAACGCCAGAGCTAACATCAAGGATAGGCGCATTTGTCATGGCTGCGGCCTGCTTGGCGTTATCAGGCGTGAGGCCGCCCGCCAGTGCCCAGACTTTCGGGAGGGGGGCGGAGGTTAGAATATTCCAGTCAAAAGACAGGCCGTGCCCGCCGCGAACATTCGTGTTTTTTGGCGGCTTAGCGTCATAAAGCACAAAGTCTGCAACGCCTGAATAGTGCTCTGCGGTTATCATGTCGTTTGGGGCGGCGACGGCGAGTGCTTTGATTGTTTTGACTTTGAAGCGTTTGACAATTTCAGCAACGCGGGTAGGTGTCTCATCGCCGTGGCACTGAATATAATCAGGGGTCATTTCGGTCATGATGCGCGTGAGCAGCGCATCATCCGCGTTTACCGTGACGGCCACGCGCGGGATGATGCCTTTCGCAGGCATAGCGAGCTGCGCGGCTTGGGCAGTGCTAAGACGGCGTGCCGACTTTGCTTCGACAATAAAGCCGAGATAGTCCGCGCCGCAGCGAATAGCCGCTTCAACGTCTTGCGCGCGGGTTAACCCGCATATTTTGACTTTGGTTTTCATAGTTTGGAGTTTTCATAGTTTGGTCGCCATGAAGGGGCGGGTAGCATAGAGGTAACGTCTTCGCAAACTTTCACATCTATATGATGATCTGTGAAGAGTATGTGGCGGGGTTTTGCCCTAGATGTTGAATATGGTGTATCAGGCTAAGATAAAACTTTGGAAAATACCGCTCTTGGGCGCGTTTGTTTTTGCCTGTTGGAAGGTTGACGCGGCGCGCAAACTCAGGTGGATTGAAAGCTGGGTGTCTGTCTCAGCCTCACATATCGAAATTGGCAGCGGCCCCGGCAGTGTTCTGGATGTCATGCGCAGACAGGGCTACAGTGTTGATGGGCTTGATATCCGAGATAGTAGTTTTCGCAAAGACCTGCGCCCTGTGCTTTATGATGGCGATAACATGCCATTTGAGACGCAAGCCTATGATACGGCATTGCTGCCGACAATATTGCATCATACTTCAGACCCTGAACGTATCATTGTTGAAGCTGTTAGAATTTCAACTCGTGTGATTATTATAGAGGACGTCTATGAAGGTCGATTTATGGAATGGCTCACAAAGCGGTTCGATAGTTTGATGAACCTTGAATTTAGAGGTCACCCGCATAGCAATCGTACGGATGATGAGTGGCAGGCAACATTTCAGCGTCTTGGCTTGTCATTGGAATATAAGTCAATTCACCGTGTTGCAGGTATTTTTAAACAAGCGGTTTATGTCTTGAAATTGTAAGCCTCAAAGTTGTCATTACTTACTAATTTTCTCTGTGAGCCGTTAACCTCTCGTTATTTGCAGCGATTTAAGACCTTATTTTAATACATATTCTGAAATTTCGTATTTATGCTGAGTGTCGTCATGAATTTCCGCATAAATATACTGCTTTATAACTACTTTTATATTAAATAGGCATTGTATCCCATAAAATCCCATGTTATCCCAATTAAAGTGCTTAGTTGGCGCTTGAGGGATATTTGAAATGTTTTTGTCCACTGTGACAAATAGCTTGGATGCAAAGGGCCGTGTTTCGGTGCCTTCTGATTTCCGCAATGTTGTGGCGAATTCAAGTTTCGACGGCATAATCGTATGGCCAAGCTTTGATGGGGCTTACCTCGAGGGCGGCGGTATTGCCCTACTTGAGGATTATCAGAAATCACTCGATCACATTGATCATTATGACGAAGGGCGTATTGCTCTCCAGCGCGCAATATTTGCCGCTAGTCGTCCACTTTCATTTGATAGCGGTGGGCGCGTGTCTTTACCCAAGGATTTACATGAATTTGCAGGATTGAACGGTAAGGTAACATTTGTTGGCCTTGGTCGCAGATTTGAAATCTGGAGCCCGAAAGCACTTGAGGCGCAGAATGAAAATATACGCAAATTAGCGAGAGAAAACCGTCACCGTCTTAAGCCAGTCTTGGGTAGTCCAGTCTTGGGTAGTAATGGTGGTGTCGCGTGATTCATTACCCTGTCATGCTCCCTGAGGTTCTCACTGCCTTGAATGCCCAGGAGGGCGAGACATATGTTGATGGGACATTTGGAAATGGTGGATATAGCGAAGCCTTTTTAAAAGCTTCAAATTGCAATGTCATAGGTCTTGATCGCGATCCTAATGTTGAGCCTCGCGCCTCAGAGTTGTCGAGTCAATATGGTGGTCGTTTCCGTCTCATCGAGACGCCGTTCTCTAAAATGGATGAGGTCGGTCTTGAGTTAGTTGATGCTGTTATTTTGGATATTGGGGTGTCCTCAATGCAGCTTGATCAGGCTGAACGCGGATTTTCTTTTATGCGCTCCGGTCCTCTTGATATGCGTATGGGGGCTGATGGCCCTACAGCGCAAGATGCTATAAAGTTCTTATCTCACAACGACTTAATAAGAGTTTTTCAAGTGTATGGCGAAGAGCGTCGTGCGCGCCGCGCCGCCGATTTTATCGTACGTGCTTTGGAAGAAGGTGATATTGAAACAACAGAAGCACTTGCTGATTTAATTGAAAAAGCTTTGGGGCGCACAGGAAAAAACCATCCTGCGACCCGTGTTTTTCAGGCTTTGCGTATTTTCGTCAATGACGAACTTGGCGAGCTTTATCGTGGGCTGTGTGCGGCTGAAAAAATCTTAAAGCCGGGCGGGCGTCTTATTGTTGTGACGTTTCATTCTCTTGAAGATCGTATTGTAAAATCCTTTTTACGTCGCCGTGCAGGTGAGTTTAGCGGTGGTTCGCGTTATGCGCCTGAAGTGAAACGTGAAGGCCCAGAACCCAGTTTTACGCAAGGCAAGCGCTCAGTTATAAAGCCGTCAAAAACTGAAATAACTGAAAATGCACGTTCGCGTTCTGCTAAGTTAAGATATGCAGTTCGGTCGGATATGGCAGCATTCCCAATGGATGATGATCTGCTGCCAAATGTGCCGCATATTGATGACGTAAATGTTGATGATATTAGAGGCGTAGCATGAGTGTTTATGTGCCCAGTCACTTACGTGCCGCGCGGCGTATGACGGCCTTTATATTGTTTGTTATTGGCGTCTCTTTAACGGTAGGGCTTTATTACGTTAAAACACGGGCGCAGTCTGCAAAGAAAGAAGTTCGTAGATTAGAGCGCTTGATTGACCAAGAGGAGGCGAGCTTGCGCGTATTGACGGCTGAAATAGCCTATTTGGAAAGCCCAGAGCGCCTCATGACCTTATCAGAGACGCATCTTGACCTAAAGCCAATAGATAATGAAAATGTAATTTCTGTGTCTGATATTGCTATACGGTTTTCGCTTAGAGGGAATGATGTAGAGAGCGGAGTAGGTGAATGAGTATAACGCCGCTTAATAATATGCTCCCCAATAGCCGCCAGATGACTGTGGCTGATGATGAATATTTATCTGTATCTGAAGGGCGTATTCGCATTCGTATCGGTGCCTTCATTTTTATGGCTGTGTTGATCTTAGTTGTTTTGCGCTTGGGTGAGGTCTCTCTCTTTGGGGATAAGTCGAGCCGAGGTGTGCTCCCGCAAGCTATTACAACAACGCGGGCAGATATTGTTGACCGTGAGGGCGAAGTTCTCGCCACGACGCTGCAAACTTATTCGCTTTATGCTGAGCCGCGTAGAATATGGAATATTGAAGAGACCGCGGCGAAACTCGTTTTGGCGCGTCCTAATTTAGACATTAATGTTGTCAGGCAACGCCTATCAACAGACCGTGCCTTTGTTTGGATAGAGCGTGGGCTCACGCCTAAGGGACGTCAGTCCGTATTTGCTTTGGGCTTGCCCGGTCTTGCTTTTCGGCAGGAACCAAAGCGAGTTTATCCGCGTGGAAATCTCGCCTCTCATGTTGTTGGTTTTACGGATGTTGATTTAAACGGTGCTGCGGGCGGTGAACGTGCCTTTAATGAAAAGCTCTCTGCGGATAATGCGCCTGCTACGGCACTCAGTATTGATATGCGCGCGCAATTTGCTCTCGCGGATGAATTGAAAAAGGGCTTGGAGGCGTTTAAAGCCAAATCGAATGCGGGCGTAGTCTTAAATTTGAAGACGGGTGAGATAATTGCTATGGCCAGTTTGCCAAATTTTGATCCAAATGAGCCGGGCGCAACATTGCCTGAAACTCGCTTTAATCATGCCTCAATGTCCACTTACGATTTAGGTTCGGTATTCAAGCCGCTGACCATGGCTATGGCTTTGGAAGAAAACGCATCAAGCCTGACGGAGACCTATCCGGTGCAAAAGCCTTTTAAAGTACGTGATAAATTTATTCGCGATGACCATCCTTCCAAAACTCCTTTAGCTATGCCTGATATATTAGCCGAGAGTTCAAACAGGGGTACGGCTATGCTTGCACTTAAAATTGGCGGAGACGCGCAGCGGCGTTATCTGAAAGAACTTGGCCTTATGGACCGTGTGCCTTTTGAACTTGCCGAAAGCGCTAAGCCTCAAGTGCAAAACCGCTGGATAGATTTGACAACTGTAACAGTCTCTTATGGGCATGGTATTTCTGTGACGCCGTTGAGTTTGGCTGCTGCGACGGGGGCGATGCTTAATGACGGCGAATATGTAGCGCCAACTTTGCTAAAGCGTGATGCGGCAAACCCTATTCAGAAGCGCCGTGTGTTTTCATCAAAAACGTCTCAAGCGATGAACGATATGATGCGTTATGTCGTGACGCACGGTACAGGTAAAAAAGCCCGCGTTAAAGGTTATGGCGTAATGGGTAAAACAGGCACTGCGGAAAAACCCGCTGTCGGCGGCTATGATGAAAAACGTTTAGTTACTTCCTTCGTAGCAGCGTTTCCCTATGAAGACCCAACTTATGTTATGATGATTACCTATGATGAGCCAAAGGCTGTTGAAGGAACTTATGGTTGGGCAACGGCGGGGTGGAATGCAGCGGTCACGACTGGGAAAGTTATTGAGCGTATCGCGCCTATGCTTGGTGTAGAGCGCCGTGTTGATCCCATTGCGATGAGTCCTTTTGGGCAGAGAGCGCTACGATGAACCTGACCTTGCGAGATATTGGTTTTGAGAGCGACGAAGTTGTCACTGGTCTGACATGTGATAGCCGCGCGATAATGCCTGGTTATGTATTTGCGGCGTTACCAGGGACTGTCACTGATGGCCGCAAGTATATTGAACAAGCCATAGAGAGCGGTGCTGCTGCGGTCCTCTCCACTTATGGCCTTGAATTGCCTGTGCCTTACATGGGCGTAGAAAATCCACGCTTGGCTTATGCTAAAATGGCTGCGGCAATTCATGCGGGGCAACCACAAACCGTAGTCGCGATGACAGGGACAAATGGAAAAAGTTCAACAGTTGAATTTTTGCGTCAAATTTGGGCTTATGCTGGAAAGCAAGCGGCGTGTTTTGGGACTTTGGGTGTTCAAGCGCCTAATGGATACCGGCCTTTAACGCATACAACGCCTGACGCTGTAGCGCTTCATAAAACGTTATCGGATTTAAGTGGCGAGGGCGTAACCCATGCTGCTATGGAGGCGTCTTCACATGGTTTAGACCAATGCCGCTTGGACGCTGTGAAAATTACGGCGTCTGGGTTTTCAAATCTCACGCAAGACCATTTTGATTATCATGCTGATGCAGAAGATTACTTCCAAGCGAAAGCGCGCTTGTTTATGGAGCTAACGCCCATTAATGCGCCTGTGGTTATTAACGTGAATGATGAATATGGTCAGCGCCTTGTTGGTATGTGCAACGCGCGCGGTCAATCTGTTTTGCAAGTTGGCTGGTCTGGACAAGATATTCGTATTGATGAAGTTATGCCGCGGGCGAGTAGTCAACTCATTGACTTAGTCGTGCATGGTAAGCGTCATAAAATAGAACTGCCGCTTGCGGGCGAGTTCCAAGTTCTAAACGCTGTTGCGGCTTTAGGGCTGGCGATGGTGACAGGTGTTGAGACTGATAAAGCCTTGGAGGCGCTAGAGCATCTTACGGGTGTTGCAGGCCGTATGGAACGCGCGGGCCGTACAAAAGGTGGCGCGCCAATATTTGTTGATTTTGCACATACCGAAGACGGTCTTGATAAATTGCTCCGTTCTGTACGTCCGCATACGAGGGGCAAAATCATTATTGCCTTTGGATGTGGTGGTGATCGCGATCCCGATAAGCGGGCGAAGATGGGCGCTGCGGCGGCCAAGCTCGCTGATGAGGTTATTGTGACGGATGATAATCCTCGAACCGAAATGCCTGAGCTTATCCGCAAGGCTGTTCTTGTGGGCTGCCCCGGCGCAGTTGAAATTGGAGATCGCGCTTTAGCTATTCGTGAGGGTATTAAAAATTTAGGTCCGAATGACTGTCTTGTGATTGCGGGTAAGGGGCATGAGCAGGGACAGATTGTCGGGACGAAAGTTATTCCATTTTCTGATGTTGATCAGGTTAAATTAGCCCTTAAGGAGTTAGGTCATGTCTGAGCTTTGGACAGCCTCTGATATAGCAAAAGCGGTTGGAGGCAAAGCCTCTGGCGATTGGTTTGTGAGGGGGGTATCAATCGACTCGCGGTCTTTAAATGAAGGTGACCTTTTTGTGCCTCTTAAGGACGCACGTGATGGTCATGATTTTATTGAGATGGCACAAAAAAATGGCGCGGATGGCGTATTATCTGAAAAGGATATTTCGGGTAATCATGTTCTCGTTGACGATACCTTGGGCGCGCTTCGTGGCCTTGGTAAAGAGGGCGTTGAGCGTTCTCAAGCTCTGCGGATTGCCGTGACAGGAAGTGTTGGCAAAACAAGCGTCAAAGAAGCTTTGGCGTTGATGTTTGCTAAATTTGGGAAGACTCATAAGTCACTGAAATCATATAATAATCATTGGGGTGTGCCGTTAACTATGGCGCGTATACCGCAAGATACAGATTTCGGTGTTTTTGAAATGGGTATGAACCATGCTGGTGAATTATCAGATCTTTCCAATTTACTGCAGCCAGACATTGCCTTGATTACAAATGTTGCGGGTGCGCATTTAGCTCACTTTGATGATGTTGCTGCAATCGCGGATGCCAAGGCAGAAATTATAGACGGCCTTCGTAAGAACGGAACACTGATTTTAAATGCGGATAACCCTTATACGGCTCAGATTATAGCGAAGGCTAAAGGCAAGAAAGTTGTCACCTTTGGCCGCTCGAATGATTGCGACGTGACCATCGTAACATCCCAAACGCATGAGCATGGCAGTAATACGCGTCTAAGGATTAACGCGCAACAAATTGATGTAACACTTCTGGTTCCTGGAGAGCATTGGGTAAGTAATGGAGCAGCCTGCATGGCTGTGGCTTACGCGGCGGGAATTGACTTACGCAAGGCCGCTATGGCGCTACGCGGTGTTCGGGCAGAGGATGGCCGGGGCGCACTTCATAATCTAACAATTAATGGAAAAGACATCACGTTGATTGATGAGAGTTATAACGCGAACCCGACTAGCATGGTCGCCGCTATTAATGTTTTAGGGCTTAAACCCAACCGCCGTATTGCTGTGCTTGGCGATATGTTTGAGCTTGGGAAAGACGAAGTTGAAATGCATGCCGCGCTGTCTAAGCCCTTGCAAGAAGCGGGCGTGGCTCGTGTGATTTTTACGGGTGAATGTATGCGGGCGCTCAAAGGCGCATTGCCGCAAGAAATGCGCGGGACATTGGCTCCCGATTGGAAATCTGCGCTTGAGGCGTTGAAGGATGAACTGGCTACAGGCGACGTTGTGCTTGTTAAGGGATCAAATGGCGTAGGGCTAGGGAAGCTAGTAGCTGCGCTTAAAGAGGAAGCTGCCTGATGTTATACGAATGGCTTACACGCTATGCTGAAGAGTTTCAGTTCTTCAATCTGTTTAACTATATTAGTTTTCGCGTTGGCGGGGCGTTGATGACGTCCATGCTTATTGCCTTTATTTTAGGGCCGCGCATAATAAAATTATTGCGCTCTAAACAAGGCAAGGGTCAGCCCATACGCGAAGATGGACCTGAAGGTCATATTATCAAAAAAGCAGGCACCCCGACAATGGGTGGTTTGTTGATTTTACTCTCGGTCATGATTTCAACCCTTCTTTGGGCGGATTTAAGTAATCCATTTCTTTGGACAGTCGTCCTTGTAACTGCGGGTTATGGTTTGATAGGGTTTTATGATGATTACTTAAAAGTCTCCCGTCAAAACCCAAAGGGCTTTAGCGGTAAGATTAAGTTGGTCCTCGAATTTGGTATCGCTGCCATTGCTTGCTATGTTTTAACGAATGTCTTTCCGCAAACCCCTGACGGGTTTGAAACAGGCTTAGCTCTCCCATTCTTAAAAGACTTCACCGTTAATTTGGGGGTGTTCTTTATTCCCTTCGGCTGTCTTGTGATAGTCGGCGCGTCTAATGCCGTTAACTTGACGGATGGACTCGATGGGCTTGCTATTGTGCCTGTGATGATTGCTTGTGCGAGTCTGGGCATTATTGCTTATCTCGTTGGGAACTCAATTTTCTCTAATTATCTTGGTGTGCCTTATGTGCCAGGCTCTGCAGAAGTGACGATATTCCTTGGTGCAATTATTGGGGCGTCTCTTGGGTTTCTTTGGTATAACGCTCCGCCGGCAATGGTCTTTATGGGCGATACGGGCTCTCTGGCTCTGGGCGGCGCACTAGGTTCCACCGCAGTTGCCGTTAAGCATGAGATCGTCCTTGCGATTATTGGGGGTCTTTTTGTTCTCGAAGCTGTTTCTGTGATTGTGCAGGTTGCGAGCTTTAAACTTACGGGCAAGCGTGTCTTTCGTATGGCGCCTATCCATCACCACTATGAGAAAAAAGGGTGGGCTGAACCTACCATTGTTATTCGTTTCTGGATTATTGCGATTATCCTTGCCTTGATCGGGCTCTCAACACTTAAGTTACGGTAGACCCATGATTGCTGCTCACACATATAAAGGACAAACACTTGCTGTCTTCGGTCTTGGCCGAACAGGCGTGACGGCAGCGTTGTCGCTCGTTAAAGGCGGTGCAACCGTCTGGGCGTGGGATGACAATGAAGCAGCAAGAAACGCTGCCAAGAAAACTGGCGTGACGATAAAGGATTTAAACTCTGCTGATTGGACGGTGTGCGATGCCCTCGTGCTCTCGCCCGGTGTGCCAGATACGCTGCCAGAGCGGCATTGGACTGCGGCCAAAGCTATCGAGGCAAATGTGCCTATTATCTGTGATATTGAAATATTTGCGCGTGAAGTTGCTGCGCGGCCAGAAAATGACCGTCCTAAAATAATTGCGATTACAGGTACGAACGGCAAATCGACAACGACATCACTCATTGGTCATATCCTAAAGGCTTGTGGAAAAGACGCGCAGATTGGCGGTAACATAGGTAGAGGCGTGTTAGATCTTGATAAGATGCATGCGGGTACTCATTATGTAATTGAATTATCGTCTTACCAGCTAGAGCGCACATATTCTTTGCGGGCCAACGCGGCGATTTTCTTAAATCTGTCTCCAGACCATCTTGAACGCCATGGCGACATGAAGGGCTATGAAACAGCTAAGCGTCGTGTGTTTGACAATCAAACCTCTGAAGACGCTATAATCATTGGCGTGGACTCTGAACCAACGAAGCGTATTTACTCCGAAGTTACCGCGCAAAATGGACGACGCATTTATCCTGTGTCGGTCAAAAAATGTTTAGGGCGCGGCGCGTCTGTTATGAAGGGTAAGCTCTATTGCAATATAAGTCACAAGGGCGTTGAGGTTTGCGACTTGTCCAAAGCTAAGGCTCTAGAGGGCTTGCATAATCATCAAAATGCAGCGGTTGCCTTTGCGGCAGTTCAATCTCTTGGTCTTGACTTGAAATCTATTGGGGAAGCTATTTTATCATTCCCAGGCTTAGCCCACCGCATGGAAACAATCGGCTCCGTAGGCCCTGTGCGTTTCGTCAATGATAGCAAAGCGACGAATGCCGACGCGGCGAAGCAGGCCCTTAAGTCTTATGGTAATATTTTTTGGGTTGCAGGTGGGCAGGCCAAATCTGGCGGTATAGAGCCGCTCGCTGATTTGTTTGAGAATGTCACACATGCCTATCTTATCGGTGAGGCGGCACCTGAATTTCATAAAACACTAACGAAGAAAAAAGTGAAACACAAAGTTTCAGGCGAGTTAGAAAAAGCCGTTCTTTGCGCCACACGCGATGCTATGGCATCGGATAAGCCTAACCCCATTGTGCTTCTCTCACCAGCTTGCGCTAGTTTTGATCAATTTAAGAGTTTCGAAACCAGAGGTGATGCATTCCGAGACTATGCACAACGAATCATTGATTTGTATGACCAAGAAAAAACTAGGATGACAGCAGCTTAAGCATGGCGTTTACCTCAACATTATCATCATCCAGAACGAACCGTTCGCTCATAGGTGAATGGTGGCGAAGTGTAGACCATATTACACTGGGGTTTTTGCTCTGCCTTATCGGTGCTGGTTTGATTTTATCTATGGCGGCATCGCCCGCCGCGAGTATGCGGCTAGGTATCAGTAACCCGTTTCATTTTTTGTATAAGCAAGTCTTGTTCGTAACCATGGGGTTAACTGGGGCTTTTATAGTTTCCTTAATGTCGCCGACGAATGCGAGGCGAATAGGTGTTTTAACTTTACTGGGGGCTGTCATAATGATGCTATGCCTTCCAGCCTTTGGCTATGAAGTTAAAGGCGCAGCGCGGTGGCTTAAGTTTGGGCCGTTCTCGCTCCAGCCTTCTGAATTTGCAAAACCGACTTTTATTGTTTTTGCGGCATGGATGTTCTCTGTGAGGAACCGAGATAACAGCGTGCCTTCCGTCGCGATAGTTTTTGCAACTTACCTTGGTCTTGTTGGGCTCTTGATAAATCAGCCTGACTTTGGTCAATCTTTTCTTTTAACATTATGTTTTGCAGCTGTTTTCTTTTTCGCGGGGCTCTCATTGGGGTGGGTCTTATTTATGATATCTATTTCTCTGTTTGGCGCTTTTGCAGCCTATATGACGATGTCGCATGTGCGAGAACGAGTGAAGAAATTTCTAAGCCCTGATAGCTCAGACACTTTTCAAACAGACAAATCCATAGAGGCAATTTCAAACGGCGGGTTATTTGGACGAGGCCCGGGTGAAGGTGCTGTTAAATATAGTCTTCCTGATGGGCATACTGATTTTATCTTTGCTGTGACCGTCGAAGAATTTGGGTTCTTGATTTCGATGTTCTTGATTATGTTGCTGGCAGGGTTTGTTATCCGCTGTTTTCGTAATGCGCTTAAGCTCAATGATTACTTTTGTCAGCTAGCGGTTTCAGGACTAGCGACGATGATCGGTATGCAGGTCGTGATTAATCTATTCGTGAACTTAAACATGGCCCCATCCAAAGGCATGACCTTGCCGTTCATTTCTTATGGCGGATCTTCCATGCTCGCGCTTTGTTTTACGGCAGGCCTCATTCTTGCCTTCACACGGAAACGTCCTGGCGCTTATGGTTATGGGCAATAGATTACTTCTCGCCGCTGGCGGTACGGGCGGGCATATGTTTCCCGCGCAAGCTCTTGCAGAGACGTTAAAAGCGCAGGGCTGGGACATCGCTATGATGACTGATGCGCGCGGGCGCAAACATGCAGGTCGTATTCCAGCCGACCCAATTATCGAAGTTAAAGCGGCGAGCATTACGCCGCGTAAACCCATTGCTGCGATTATAGGAACATTCAAACTTGCTAAGGGCGTGATGCAAGCGCGGCGTTTTATCAAAAATTGGAAGCCTGATGTCGTTGTGGGCTTTGGCGGGTATCCTGCGTTTCCTGCAATGCGCGCAGCCCAAGGCCTAGGCATTCCAACTGTTATCCATGAGCAAAACGCGGTGCTTGGCCGCGTCAACCGTGTGTTTGCCGCCAAGGCTTTGTATGTCGCGTCTGGTTTTTCGGACCTTCAGAAATTGCCAGCTAGCGCCAATCATATCTGCACGGGCAACCCGATGCGCAAGCAAGTCATAGACGCTGTTCCTAAAAGCTATAAAGCGCCTAAAGGTGATGTTCATCTCTTGATCGTCGGGGGGAGCCTTGGAGCAAAGATTGTTAGTGAAACGATGCCCGCCGCAATCGCGCTACTGCCTAAAGAAATCCGTAAACGCCTTAAGGTCGTTCAGCAAACACGGCCAGAATATCAAGATAAGGCGAAAGCTATTTATGCCGAGGCGGGAGTTGACGCTATTTGCGAGACATTTTTTTCGGATATAGAAATCCATCTTGCTAAAGCGCACTTCATCGTTGGTCGCGCTGGGGCCGGTTCCGTATCTGAAATTGCCGTGATGGGAAAGCCGTCATTGCTTGTTCCGCTTGCGATTGCGATGGATGACCATCAAACGTCCAATGCTTTGTCACTGGTTCGTCACAATGCCGCTGATATTTTGCCTGAATCAGAGTTTACGCCTGAGCGTGTGAAAACTACTCTGGAGGCAAGACTTAATGATTCGAACTGGCTTAAAACGGCAGCAACCGCAGCACGCGGTCAGGGCCGACCCAATGCCGCAGAAGACTTGGCCCAATTGGTCATATCAACTGTTAAATAATGAAGACGGCTCTATGCCCATACCTGACCTAAAACAACGCGCTTTAGCCACAAAGGTTCCTTTTGATGTCGGGCCCATACATTTTGTTGGTATTGGCGGCATTGGTATGTCGGGCATTGCCGAAGTTATGCTCAATCTTGGGTATCAGGTTCAAGGCTCTGATGGCCGCGAGAGCGTGATTACCAAGCGCCTCCAAAAACTTGGCGCAACGATATATCACGGGCAAAAGGCCGAGCAGGTTCACGGGGCAGGCGCGATTGTTATGTCATCTGCAATTAAGGCGGATAATCCTGAACTTGTTGAAGCGCGGGCGCGCTCTATTCCCGTGGTTCGCCGCGCAGAAATGCTCGCTGAACTTATGCGTCTTAAATGGACAATCGCTGTTGGCGGTACGCATGGTAAGACGACCACAACAACGATGATTGCGGCGCTACTTGAGGGCGGAAGTCTTGACCCAACGGTTATTAACGGCGGTATTATCAACGCTTATGGCTCGAATGCCAAGCTAGGCATGGGCGACTGGATGGTTGTTGAAGCCGACGAATCTGATGGTTCCTTTTTAAAGCTTTTCCCAACGGTTGCTGTTGTTACCAATATCGACCCTGAACATATGGAGCATTACGGAAGCTTTGATGTTTTGCGCAAAGCCTTTGATACCTTTGTTGAAAACCTACCCTTTTATGGCTTTGCGGTTCTTTGTATTGATCACCCAGAGGTTCAGGCTTTGGTGGCGCGTGTTTCTGATCGTAAAATTATAACTTACGGTTTTAACCCGCAGGCTGATGTTCGGGCTGAGAACTTAGAGTTAGAGACAACAGGCTCGCGCTTTGACGTGGTGTTTCGCAATGTGGACGGCGATGATGTACGTTGGGACGGTTTGTTCCTACCTATGGCGGGACGGCATAATACAGAAAACGTTTTATCGGCCATTGCTGTCTCTCGCGAATTGGGTCTGAGCGAAGAACAGGTTAGGGCGGGGCTCGCAAGTTTTGGCGGGGTTAAGCGCCGCTTTACCCATGTTGGTAATTGGAACGGCGTGACCATCATTGATGATTACGGTCATCATCCTGTCGAAATTGCAGCTGTCCTTCAGGCTGCGCGTCAGGTGTCCACAGGTAAGGTCCATGCTGTTGTGCAGCCACACCGTTATTCCCGTTTGGCCGATTTATTCGAAGAGTTTTCAACTTGTTTTAACAATGCAGATAACGTGTTTGTTGCGGATGTTTACGCGGCGGGCGAGAGTCCATTAGACGGAATAAATAGCCCAGCTTTGGTTCAAAGCTTGATTTCTCATGGGCATAAAAATTCTCAAAAAACTTCAAAGGAAACATTAGCCGCAGATCTCAAGCCACACCTCGAAGACGGCGATCTTATTGTCTGCCTCGGTGCGGGGGATATTACTTATTGGGCCGCAGATTTGTCTAAAAATTTGGACGAAGCCTAAGTGGATTTACTCAGCCGTCTTCCACCTGTGCGCGGTAAAATTTCCGCGAATGTGCCGCTTGCGCCTTACACTTGGTTGCGTGTTGGCGGACCTGCTGAAGTTCTATTTATACCGAAGGACGAAGCAGATTTAGCGCATTTTTTATCCTCTACACCTGACGATATTCCTGTGACTATTCTGGGTGTTGCCTCAAACACTTTAGTGAGGGACGGTGGCGTTAAAGGCGTTGTTGTGCGGCTTGGTCCTAGCTTTGCGAAGGTAATAACTGATGGATTAACTATTACAGCAGGCGCGGGGGCACTTGATAATAAGGTTGCCAAAGAGGCGGCTAAAGTTGGTATTGCAGGACTTGAGTTCTATGCAGGTATTCCGGGCTCCATTGGCGGTGCACTTCGTATGAACGCAGGCTGCTACGGTGCTGAAACTAATGATGTTTTAGTGCAGGTTGTTGCGCTTGACCGCAGTGGACGTAGACAGATTATGTCTCTTGCTGAATTAGGCTATTCCTATCGGCATAGTGATGCGGCGAGTGACCTTATTTTTGTTGAGGCTGTGTTTAAAGGCACGAAGGATAAACCCGAAGATATTACAGCGCGTATGGCGGCTATTACGAAACGGCGTGAAGAGAGCCAACCCATTCGCGAGAAGACGGGCGGGTCCACATTTAAGAACCCTGACCAAATTCAGTCGGGCGGACGCGGGGCATGGAAAGTCATCGACGCTGCTGGCGGACGAGGATACAAAGTCGGCGGCGCGCAGATGAGCGAGAAGCACTGTAACTTCATGATTAATACGGGCGATGCCACTGCTGCAGATTTGGAAGTCCTCGGCGAGACGATGCGTAAGATGGTCAAAGACAGCGAAGGCGTTGATTTGGATTGGGAAGTTAAACGTATTGGTGAGAGACTAACTGGCGAGAAGGTGATGACATGAAACGCGTAGCAGTTCTAAAAGGCGGGATGTCATCCGAACGTGATGTGTCTTTGGTCTCTGGCGAGGAATGCGCGAAGGCGCTTCGCACTGAAGGCTATGAGGTGACAGAAATTGATGTTGCGCCTAATCTTTGGGAGCAACTTAACGACGCGGATCCCGATGTTATCTTTAATGCACTACACGGCGAATGGGGCGAAGACGGCCGTGTGCAAGGCGTTCTTGATCTCTTTGGCGCGCCTTATACACATAGCGGTGTCATGGCATCTGCATTGGCTATGGATAAGCACCGCTCCAAGGCGGTCTTAAGAGACATAGGCATTACAGTTCCAAAAGGTGCGCTCGTCCCACGTGTGTCTGCATCGGAAGATCATCCGATGAAGCCGCCTTATGTAGTCAAGCCTAATGCGCAAGGCTCTAGCGTTGGGGTCTATATTGTCAAAGACAAAAATGATGCGCCTGCCGATATGGCGGATAATGAAGAGATGGGCGATTTAGTTTTAGTGGAAGAGTTTATTCCGGGGCGCGAGCTAACTGTTGCCGTAATGGACGGTAAAGCGCTGGCTGTGACTGAAATTATCCCCAATACAGAGTGGTATGATTATGAAGCTAAGTATGCTGACGGCGGGTCTACACATGTTGTACCTGCCAAAATACCTGACGAAGTTACCGAATTATGCAAAACGTGGGCATTAATGGCCCATGAAGCCCTTGGATGTAAGGGGATAACGCGCTCTGATTTCAGATTTAATGACATTAATGACGATTTAACAGACATCGTAAACAAAATCGTAATGCTTGAACTCAATACTCAACCTGGGATGACTCCGACATCGCTTGCACCCGAGCAAGCGGCTTATGTCGGGTTAAGTTTTAGCCAGCTTTGCCGCTGGATTGTTGAGGATGCTTCATGGCCAAGGTAAAGAGACAGCGCAGCTCTATATCCACTAACGTAAGACGTGTGAGTCCGCTTAAACCTGGTATTCGTGGAGCGCGTAATTGGGCCTCAGCCCAAGTGCGAGCTGCAGGGCACACGCAACATGGGTTTGTGCGCTTTATAGCCTCTATATTTGCTATCTTTGTTTTTATTATCTTTATGGGATTATGGCTTGGCGGCTTTCTTCCAAATGTTGCTCAAGCTTCGGGCGACTTTAAACGCGCCCGCATGATGTCTATGGGGTTTGTTGTTGAGCGGGTTGATGTCATGGGTGAAGGACGCTTGCATGAAGAAGACGTTCGCAAAGCCTTAGGCGTGTATTCAGGTGATTATCTGTTCGGTATAGATATGGACAGTGCGCAGACTCGCGTCGAAAGTCTCTCTTGGGTTGATCGCGCGGTTGTTCGCCGCCTTTGGCCAGACCGTATTGTTGTTCAAATCATTGAACGTCAACCTTATGCACTGTGGCAACACGGCGGGAACGTACAGGTCGTCGATGTCAAAGGTGAGGTTATTTCTGATGCCGATGCAACTAAATTTACTGGCTTAACGCTATTTGTTGGTGAAACAGCGCGCTTTGCTGTCTCAGATGTTAAAGCAATGATAGGCGAAATGCCGAGCATCGCGAGGCGCAATCCAAGCTTTATTTACGTGAGTAACTCACGTTGGGATATGGTGCTAAACGATGGTAAGACCCGCATTAAACTACCCAAAGACGAACAAGCTAAAGCGTTACGTCGATTGCGTGACCTACAGGTTGTTACTCAAATATTAGACCGGGAAATTTCGGTCATCGATATGCGTCTTCCTGGGCGCCTAACGATTACAGCTTCTGATGAGATGCCAGCTTAAATTATGTTTAAATCTGGTGTAAATCGTAAAGCGGAAACAATTGCCGTTTTGGACATTGGGTCTTCTAAAGTTGTCTGTTTAATTGGGCGGCGTGAACCTAATTTCGGCGTACGTCTTATTGGCTCAGGTTTTGGCGTCAGTGCGGGCGTTAAAAACGGCGCGGTTATTGACATGGAAGCAGCAGAAGCTGGTATTCGGACTGCTGTTGAAAAAGCAGAGCGGGCCGCTGGTGTGACTGTGCAGACCGTATGTGTAAATGTGGCGCTTCGTTCTCTAAGGTCTCAGCACATGAATGTGCAAACTGAATTTGCGAGTGGGGAAGTCGCAGACCGGGACCTGAAACGTGTTTTGACCTCTTCACTCTCTGAACTTTCCCAGCCAGAAGATGCCATTTTGCACGCGATGCCGTTGAACTGGTCTGTGGATGATGAAAGTGGTATACGCGACCCACGTGGTATGTTTGGGAAACGTCTCGGTGTAGATATGCACTTTATTCTGGCGGGTGTTGGTCCGCTTCGAAATTTAGCGCATTGTATTGAGCGTTGTCACTTGGATATTAGCTCTGTGACGGTTTCGCCCTATGCAGCAGGATTGGCCGTTCTGACTGAAGATGAACGCGATCTCGGCGTTACTGTAATTGATATGGGCGGAGGTATAACCTCTGCAGCGATTTTTAGAGACGACACGTTGGTTCATGTTGATGCCATATCCGTTGGAGGTAAGAACGTTACAAATGATATCGCCCGTGGACTTGTAACTCCGTCTGAAGCGGCAGAGCGTATAAAGACCATTTACGGCTCGGCCCTACACGGGGCTGACGATGAGGAATTTATGGTGCCGTGTCCGCCTATGGGTGCTCAGGATGAATTACATCATCAACCCCGTACGGTTCTCACATCTATTGTCCGCTCACGTATCGAGGAAACCTTCGAATTATTGCGTGACCGTATTATTGATGCAGGCCTTGAGGAATATGCGGGGCGACGCCTTGTTTTGACGGGCGGCGCTTGTCAGCTTAACGGCGTGAGAGAACTCGCAGAATATGTCTTCAATAAACGCGTGCGTATTGGTCGCCCGCATGGGGTTTTAGGCATGAAGGACACTTTAGCTGCCCCGGACTTTGCTGTTGCTACGGGTTTACTGAAACATGCCTTTATGGAATCAACAGAAGCTATCTCTGGACCACCTGATTTGTCAGGGCGTAGATATAAGCAGAAACGCTATACTGGAAATAGCTGGGGTCGGTCCCTACAATGGCTCAAAGAAAATTTCTAAAATCAGACTATTTTAATCATAATTAATATCTGTTTAAGGGTTTTAAGCGACATTGTGTTTACTTTTTACTCACCATGTTTCTGGATATAATCATGCCAATTGCACTGTCTTTACCAAAATCAGTTGAACTTAAGCCACGTATCGTTGTTATTGGTGTTGGTGGTGCTGGCGGAAATGCTGTTAATAACATGATTGCGGCAGGGCTTGACGGTGTTGAGTTTGTTGTTGCCAATACAGACGCACAAGCATTGGCTTTGTCGCGCGCAGAGCGTAAAGTGCAATTGGGCGGCAGTATTACGCAAGGCCTCGGGGCTGGGATGCGTCCTGAAATTGGTGAGTCTTCTGCAGAAGAAAGTCTTGATGAAATTCTAGAACATATTGACGGGGCTCACATGTTATTTGTCGCCGCAGGTATGGGCGGCGGAACAGGAACAGGTGCAGCGCCTGTTATTGCGCGTGCAGCTCGTGACCGCGGTATCCTAACAGTAGGTATCGTAACAAAGCCTTTTCAGTTTGAAGGGTCTCGCCGCATGAAATTGGCTGAGCAAGGTATTGAAAACCTTTATAGCTGTGTCGATACAATGATAACAATTCCAAATCAAAACCTCTTCCGCGTTGCCACAGAACAAACGACGATGTCTGATGCTTTCTCTATGGCTGATGAAGTTCTTCATAGTGGTGTTCGCGGCGTAACTGACCTTATGGTTGTTCCTGGTCTTATCAATCTCGATTTCAATGACGTCCGAACTGTTATGGACGAAATGGGCAAAGCGATGATGGGCACTGGTGAAGCTACAGGCGAGCGCCGCGCGATCGAAGCGGCTGAATCAGCTATCAATAATCCACTTCTCGATGATGTGTCTCTTAAGGGCGCTAAAGGCGTTCTTATCAATATCACAGGTGGTCGTGATTTGACGCTCTATGAAGTCGATGAAGCTGCAAGCCTTATTCGCGGTCAAGTTGATGAAGATGCTAACATCATTGTTGGTTCCGCTTTAGATCCAGATCTTGACGGTATTGTAAGAGTTTCAGTCGTCGCAACAGGGGTTGAATCAGAATATAAAGGGGCTGCCACACTTGCGCGTCACCGCGAAGTTGAAGCGGTTGTTGAAGAAGAAATTGAAGACGAATTTGCAATTGAAGATGAGTATGTACCTGAAGAAGTACATTATACGGCAGCACCAGTTGCACCTCAACCTGTTCACGCGACGCCAACCTATGTTGCGCCAAAACCATATCCGCCAAAAGTTGCGCCGCAGCCACAGCCTCAACAGCAGCAGTATCAAACGCCTCAACAGCATGCGCCTATGCCGCAAGCTGCGCCAAGAGTTGTTGTTAAAAAACCATTCGGTTTCTTTGGTTTAAAAAAGCAAAAGCCTGTCGCTAGCGCGCCAGTTGTACGTCAAGCGCCTCAACCTTCTGGTGACCTTTTTGGAAATGATGCAAATCAAGAACTTGAAATACCAAGTTTCTTAAGACGTCAAAATAGATAAACCTTACCAATAGCTTATTAAAATATGCCGCTTGTGCAGTTTGCGCTGGCGGCTTTTTATTACTTAAAAGTCATGACACTCGTTTAAGTCTTTGTAACAGTGTGTAACGTTGATTTTATTGTAGCGTAGAACAAGACTGCTATCTGTTGCTTGAGAAAGTAATTTTATGCCAAATGTTAGACGACAATCGACCCTAAATGCTACCGTTGTAACCGCTGGAATTGCGCTGCACAGTGGGCAACATACTCGTCTTGTCATGCGCCCTGCGCCAGTCGGCGTTGGCCTTGTCTTTATTCGTTCTGATATTGATGATCGTGATAACCATATTCAGGTGAAACCTGACGCCGTGACAGGTGTAAAAAACTGCACGACCTTATCAAACGCTGCTGGTGTTACAGTGGCTACAATAGAGCACCTGCTGGCGGCCCTGGCAGCGAGTGGTATCGATAACCTTTATATTGAACTGGACGGTGAGGAACTTCCTGCATTAGATGGGTCCGCGGAACCTTTCCTGAAACTAATTGAACAAGTTGGTATTAAGTCTCAAGCTGCGCCGCGACGTTATGTAAAAATCCTTCAAGCTGTTGAAGTGAAAAATGGTGATAGCATTGCAAGGATTGAACCGTGTAAATGTCTTGAACTAGATGTGACGATTGATTTTGAAGACAACGCTATCGGTAGACAACGGGTTGAAATTACGCCTAACGTTCGAGAATTTAGAGAACGCTTAGCCTCTGCTCGAACGTTTGCGCGCTTGCATGAGGTTGCGGCTTTGCAGCAAGCTGGTTTATCAAAAGGTGGATCTCTAGAAAACGCTGTTATTGTTGATGGGGCAAAAGTTCTCAATCCAGAAGGACTGCGCTTTGCTGATGAATTCGTCAGGCACAAGGCCCTAGATTTGTTAGGGGATTTATACTTGGGAGGGCCAATTTTAGGCCGTGTAACTACCGTCAAAGGTGGACATAGTCTCAATCATGATTTGTTGATGGCGCTTTATGCAAACCGTCATGCCTGGAAATTTATTTCTTTGAAAGAGCCTCTTAGGGACCAAAAACACGAACAACTCTCAGCCTAAGCTTGTATAGCGCTGTATTAGACTAACTTTCGTCCCCTACATTGCCCTTTTCTCACTTTGACAGTAGGCTATTCTTCGTTAGAAGCATCTGGAAATATCCCCGTCTGGGAATCATATGGAATCAGCGAGACCTCCATGCCTGTAAAAAGCATTTTTAGAACCACAGTTTTAGCGGCATTGGCCCTTAGCCTCTCTGCTTGTTCCACTCTTGGGCTTGGTGGAAATAAGAAAGAAAAGCTCGCCTATGTCGAACGACCAGCAGAAACAATATATAATCAAGGCTTTGACCGTATGGAACGGGGAGATTGGGACCGGGCTAAACTCTTTTTCCAAGAGGTAGAACGTCAGCACCCTTTCTCAAAATGGGCGCGCCGTGCAATGCTTATGCAGGCTTACGCGAATTATCGCAGTACAGATTATGAAGAGAGTATCGCATCTGCTGAAAGATTTATCGGGTTGCATCCTGGTAATGAAAGTACGCCTTATGCTTATTATCTAATTGCCATGAATTATTATGATCAAATTTTTGATGTAGGCCGTGATCAAGCGACGACTGTAAGTGCGGAATCTTCGCTTCAGCAGGTTGTACGTCGTTATCCTGATAGTGACTATGCGCGCGATGCACGCTTAAAGCTCGAACTTACCCATGATCATTTGGCGGGTAAGGAGATGGCTATCGGACGTTATTACCTCAAAGAAAATCAGCAAATTGCTGCGATTGGACGATTTAAAAACGTTGTACGCGACTATGATACGACGTCTCAAACAGAAGAGGCACTTCATCGTTTAGTCGAATCCTACACCACTCTAGGTATTCTCAGCGAAGCAAAACTTGTTGGGTCTGTACTTGGGCATAACTATCCCTCAAGCGAGTGGTATCAAGATAGCTATGAATTGCTCGTAGAATACGGTGTTGATTTGGATGCTGAAATTCAGAAACCGCGCAAATTAGGATATTGGACACGTTTGAAAGAACGTTTGTTCTAACGGCCCATGTTAACCGGGCTATCTATTCGAAATGTTGTTTTGATAGAGGCGTTGGACCTCGAATTTGGAGCTGGCCTGACGGCGTTAACAGGCGAAACTGGCGCAGGTAAATCTATAATCCTTGACTCTCTGGGTATGGCAACAGGCGCGCGCTCTGATCGCGGCCTTGTAAGAGCGGGAACCGACAAAGCTCTATGTACGGCGAGTTTTGATGTCCCAAAAGCAGGCCCAATTCGGGCTATGTTAGAGGCCCATGATATTGATGTTAATGACGCTGAGGATGTAACGCTGCGTCGTAGTGTGACCAAAGATGGCCGTAGCAAAGCTTTTATAAACGATCAGCCTGTTGGCGTGAAACTGTTGTCCGAAATCGGAAACTTACTCCTCGAAGTCCATGGTCAGCATGATGGCAAGGGACTTTTAGATCCTGGAACGCATATTCATTTACTTGATTTATTCGGGGGTCATCAAGCTTTGCTCTCAGCTTGCGCAAAAACTTTTGTCGCCCGCAAAGAGACCCAGAAACAAGTTGATGCGCTTATTGCGCTACAAGCCAAAGCCAATGAAGACCGTGAATTTCTAGAACATGCTATTGGTGAACTGGACCGACTAGCGCCTAAACCT
Organism: Hellea sp.; assembly: GCA_023300105.1. Classification (GTDB taxonomy): domain Bacteria; phylum Pseudomonadota; class Alphaproteobacteria; order Caulobacterales; family Maricaulaceae; genus Hellea. The sequence goes on along the minus strand of JALZWM010000019.1, from coordinate 1,461 downwards.
GGCGAAGACGCACAACTTGCTGAGCAACGACGGTTCTTACAAGGCGCAGAAGGCGCGCTGACAGAACTTACCGCCGCTGAAGACGCGCTTGGCGAAGACGGCGCCTTTGAGCAACGCCTCAACACGGCCTTGGCTGGCATTGAGCGTATCAGGACTAAATTTGGGGAGAGCGAGAGTCTCGCCTCCAAAGCTTTGGGGAATGCTGCGAGCGCTTTAGAACGCGCACTTTTGGAAACACAAGAGGCCCGCGCGGCTGTCTCCGAAGCGGCACAGACGTTTGATGTGCAACCTGGTCAATTGGATGAGACTGAAAAACGGTTATTTTCTTTACGGGCTGCGGCGCGCAAATATAATTGCGACATTGAGCGCCTGATTGAAGCGCGTAGCGGTTTTGCCACGCAACTCGCCTCTATTGATACAGCTGTTGTTGACCTATCGAAAGCTCAAACCGCCGCGCAAAAAGCGAAGGCCGCTTATGATAAAGCGGCAAACGCCCTTTCAAATGCACGTCTTAAATCAGCCAAGAGGCTTGATAAAGCTGTCGTCAAAGAACTACCGCCGCTTAAAATGGAACGCGCGCAATTTTTAACCTATATCGAAGAGACAGGTGAGTCTGCGCTGGGCATTGATAAGGTTAGGTTTCAAGTTTCAACCAACCCTGGAACAGCCGTTGGTCCGCTAGATAAAATCGCTTCAGGCGGAGAAATGGCACGCTTTGCGCTTGCAATTAAGGTCGCTCTGGCGGGAAAGAACGATGCTGTGATGGTGTTTGATGAAGTTGACCAAGGCGTAGGCGGTGCTGTTGCCGATGCCGTTGGTAAACGTTTATCATTGCTTTCAAATACCGCGCAGGTCTTTGTGGTCACTCATAGCCCCCAAGTTGCGGCGCGGGCGGCCCATCAATACCTGATTAAAAAATCATCCACCGGCACGACAACGACAACACATGTGACCCTTGTGGCCGATGATGCGCGCGAAGAAGAAATCGCGCGGATGTTAGCGGGCGAAACCGTCACGCAAGAGGCGAGGGCAGCTGCGCGTCAGCTTATGGCCTCGTGAGTGATGATGTTGCTAAAAAGCGAATAGCCTTTTTAAGCCGAGAGATTAAAGCGGCTGACGCTTTTTATTATCAAGAAGATGCCCCCGTTATGACAGACGGTGCATATGATGCGTTGCGCCAAGAATTAATCGCGCTCGAAACTGAGTACCCGCATTTCATAATGAAGAACAGCCCAACTCAGTCTGTTGGGGCTAAACCCTCCGGAAAATTTGGTAAAATTACGCATACTGTATCAATGTTATCCTTGGATAATGCTTTTACGGATGAGGATGTGTCTGATTTTTGTGCGCGGGTGAAGCGCTTTCTTAGCCTTGATGAAACAGCACAAATGTCTTTCACCGCAGAGCCAAAGATTGATGGGTTATCGGCGGCGCTGCGTTATGAAAATGGTAAGCTGGTAT